>NZ_JBNRIK010000034.1:0-50643 GCF_053557975.1 Pseudomonas sp. XP2 | reverse complement strand
GGGCCGGTACAGGTCAAACCCGCTCGATGGCCAGCGCCAGACCTTGGCCGACACCTACACACATGGTCGCCAGGCCCTTGCGCCCGCCACTTTTCTCCAGCTGATGCAGCGCAGTCAGCACCAGGCGCGCACCGCTCATGCCCAGCGGGTGCCCCAGAGCGATCGCGCCGCCATTAGGGTTCACCTGCGGTGCATCGTCGGCCACACCCAGCTCACGCAGCACCGCCAGGCCTTGGCTGGCAAAGGCTTCGTTGAGCTCGATCACGTCGAAATCACTCACCGCCACCCCCAGGCGCTCGGTCAGCTTACGCACCGCTGGCACCGGGCCAATGCCCATCACACGTGGTGCAACACCGCCGCTGGCCATGCCCAGCACGCGGGCGCGCGGGGTCAGGCCGTGCTTCTTCACGGCTTCCGCCGACGCCAGGATCAGCGCCGCAGCACCGTCGTTCACGCCCGAGGCGTTGCCAGCGGTGACTGTCTTGTCCGGGCCATTGACCGGCTTGAGCTTGGTCAGCGCCTCCAGCGTGGTTTCCGGACGCAGGTGCTCGTCACGCTCCACGATGGTTTCGCCCTTCTTGTGCGCAATGCGCACCGGGACGATCTCTTCGGCGAAGAAGCCAGCAGCCTGGGCCGCTGCAGCCTTCTGCTGGCTGCGCAGGGCGAAAGCGTCCTGGTCAGCGCGCGAAACCTGGTAGTCGTCGGCGACGTTATCGGCCGTTTCCGGCATGGAGTCCACACCGTACTGGCTCTTCATCAGAGGGTTGATGAAACGCCAGCCGATGGTGGTGTCTTCAAGCTTCATGTTGCGCGAATAGCCGCTTTCAGCCTTGCCCATGACGAACGGTGCGCGCGACATCGACTCGACACCGCCAGCAATCACCAGCTCCATTTCGCCGCTTGCAATAGCGCGGAAGGCGGTACCAATGGCATCCATGCCCGACGCGCACAGGCGGTTCAGGGTGACACCCGGGATGCTCTCCGGCAGGCCGGCCAGCAGCAGCGCCATGCGCGCCACGTTGCGGTTGTCTTCACCGGCCTGGTTGGCGCAGCCGAAGAACACTTCATCAACCTGGTCCCACTGCACGGCAGGGTTGCGCTCGATCAGCGCTTTGAGTGGCACGGCGGCCAGGTCGTCGGCACGCACACTCGCCAGCGCGCCGCCGAAGCGGCCGATGGGGGTGCGGATGGCGTCACAGATAAATACGTCGCGCATTAGGCTTCTCCTGCCACTGGCCATGGGCCGCGGCGGTACGTGTGGAGGCTACTGGTCAGGGTGCTTCGATGAGCCCAGATTAAGGAGACTGACGGTAGGCTTACAATCCGATAATCGACTATCCGTGCGATTATCGAACCATTTGTTACGCTGCTACCTATCTGCCTGCTGGGAGCGCTGCACGCCCCCCCTCGCTATTCAGGTCGCGTCGGCGTGGCTTACCAGCCCCTTCACGATCACACCTACGGTCGCCAGTGCCGCTGGCACCAGCAACGCCGTCAGTACCTGTTCGAAGTTCCAGCCCAGGCCCAACAGCGTAGCGCCGCTCCAGGCCCCCAGAATTGCACCAAAGCGGCCGATACCCAGCATCCACGATACACCCGTGGCACGGCCCTGGGTCGGGTAGAAGCGTGCTGCCAACGATGGCATTGCCGATTGCGCGCCGTTCACGCACATACCGGCAATCAGCACCAAGGTGGCCAACACGGTGATGTTGCCCAGGCTCTGCCCCACGGCGTATGCAAACACCCCGGCCAGCAGGTAGAAAATGCCGATCACCTTGTGCGGGTTGTAGCGGTCCATGGCCCAGCCCACACCCACGGCACTCAGCACGCCGCCAAACTGGAACAGCGCGCCGATAAATGCGGCCTGCTCCATGCTCGCGCCGCTGTCACGCATCAGGGTTGGCAACCAGCTGGTCAGCAGGTAGACGATCACCAGGCCCATGAAGTAGGTCAGCCACAGCAGCATGGTGCCCAGGCCATAAGTGCCGGAGAAGATCAGCGCAAAGACGCTGCGGGCGGCTACGGCCTTTTGCTCTGGCACGGTGAAGCTGCCCGCCTCGGCCACCACCTGCGGCGCAATGGGCGAAAGGGTCTTGCGTATCTTGTCGGTACCCCGGTTGCGCACCACCAGGAACCGCGCCGATTCCGGCAGCCAGACCATCAACACCAGCGCCAGAAGCAGTGGCAGCACGCCGCCGATTACCAGCAGGCTGTGCCAGCCATAGGCCGGGATCATCTTGGCGGAAATGAAGCCACCACCGGCCATGCCCAGGTTGAAGCCGCAGAACATGCTGGTCACCAGCAGCGATTTGAGGCGCTCGGGGGTGTATTCGGACAGCAGTGTGGTTGCATTGGGCATACCGGCACCCAGACCCAGGCCGGTCAGGAAGCGCAGTACCAGCAACTGGTCGACGTTGGTGGCATAGGCGGAGGCCAGGCTGAAACCGCCAAACACCAGCACCGCGCCCACCAGCACGCCTTTACGGCCGAAGCGGTCAGCCAACGGCCCGGAGCCCAGGGCACCGAACACCATACCGATCAATGCGGCGCTCATCACCGGGCCAAGGCTCGCCCGGTCGATGCCCCACTCCTGCGACAGCGCCGGGGCGATGAAGCCCATGGCGGCAGTGTCCAGGCCATCGAGGAAGACGATCAGGAAGCACAGCAACACGACCCGCCACTGGTAGCGGGAAAGCGGCTGCTGATTGATGAACGACTGAACGTCGAGGCTTTTGCCGACGTTGTTTTGCGCTTGGTTCATTGTTGTTGTCCAGAATGTTGGGCACAGCCAGACCACTGCACACGGGCAACCGGCACAGAGGACGATGATTGGGGGAATATGGCCTGCGTCAGCCTGGATACAACGGTACTGCGTGCGGGTGCGGCCGCAGCAGCAAGTGGACAGTATTCATGGTAAGTGCCTCTTGTATTTTTTGTTCGGTCGGCATGGCCGACCGTTGCGAGAGACATTAATCAGCGGGCGGCGGTGGCGCAATTCGCCCGGAGCGACACTGTGCGTTTATCGCACAAGAAACCGTTTTGCCTGTTCTAAATGTCAAAGGGGGGCGCTCCGCGGCCCCCTTCAATCTCAGCCAAACAACTGATGGCAAAGGTCCCGGCTGGCCGCCAGCAGGATCGGCAGGAAGCGCTGTTCCAGCTCACTGCGTGTCACCCGCCCCACATGGGTGCTCACGTTCAACGCCGCCAACACTTGCCCCGATGCATCGTAGATCGGCACGGCAATCGAACGCAGCCCCTGCTCCAGCTCCTGGTCCACCACGCACCAGCCTTGGGCGCGTACCTGCTGGATGCAGGCGAACAGTGACTCGGGGTCATGCAAGGTACGGCTGGTACGCGCCTTCAGGTCGGCACGCTCCAGGTATTCACGCAGGCTGGTGTCGTCCATGGCCGCCAGCAGGATGCGCCCCATGGATGTGCAGTAGGCCGGCAGGCGCCCGCCCACCGACAGGTCGACCGATATCAGCCGCTCCACCGTGGCCGAACGGGCTATATAAAGAATGTCGTCGCCTTCAAGGGTGGCCATGTTGGCGGCTTCGTGCAATTGGTCACTGATACGGTCGAGATAAGGCTGGGCAGAGATCGCCAGTGGCGTAGACGACAGGTAGGCGTGCCCCAGCGTCAGCACTTTGGGCAGCAGCGAATAGGTACGCCCGTCGGAGGTGGCGTAACCCAGCTTGATCAGTGTGTGCAGGCAACGGCGCACCGCGGCTCGGGGGATTTCGGTGCGGTGGCTGATCTGGGCGATGGTCAGGTGGCGCTTGCGTTCCTGAAAGGCCTGGATCACGGCCAGGCCACGTGCCAGGGAGGTCATGAAGTCTGGATCGCCGGTAAACGCCTGGATGCGCTTGGCCGGTGAAGCCACGATCGGCGGGGCCATGGCGGCCGATGGGGGTCGCGCCGGCTCTGGATTGACCGAATCATTGACCAGGGTTTCGTCACTCATCGCACACCTCAAAAAAAAACGCCCACTCGTTCGATTATCGAACAAACGGCCGATAATCGCAATTGACCGCTGACACGTTTGCTTATACCTTTCTCATGCCACTTGTGGCTTCTTTGGAGAGACTGGTCAGGTACCCACCGTAGAAGTCCCCAGGCAACGGCCTCGCCTCTTGGCGAGGCCGTTTTTCATTCTGGCGTCGCCCTGGCATTGCGGCGAACTTTTATCCGTCATGCCTTTCAAACTTGTACGAAGCGTCCGAACTGTTTCCGCCCCTGCCACTCGTTGCGTCAGGTGCTGTCAGGGTTCGGTAAATAACGATGTTCGGCGAATTATCGGTTGCTATAATCATTGCGCAGGCCCGGGCGCTAGCATGGCAGCGGCGTATTCCGCTGTATGTAGCCGTTGCGGCCAGCCAGGCATGTGCACGCTGCACATCGCATAACAAACGTCATCACACTTAATTCAGGTACTGCATGTGACGAAAGATGAACTGCGCGCAGAACTCGAGCGCCAGGCTGAACGTTACAAGGATGTTTACGGTGGTGAAGTCACCACTTACGCCGCACAACCGGATCCGGAACGCAAACCCTGGCGCAAACGTGCCAGCGTGCGCGACCAGGCGTTCAACCAGGAACTTGAACGCATTGAAAAGGAACTGCGCAGCGACAATCCCTGACCCGGGACCACGCCAGCGCGTCGTCGCCCGGCCAGCCCGGGCGAGGTCGATCTTTACCGCCTGACCGAAGATGAAATGGATTTTCACAAATTTCATACGACCGTTTGAATGATGACGAAACGGCCATTTCTTCGCTTTTTTGCCTGATTTCGCCAGGCTTTGCGCTTTTTAGCAGACATTTTCCTGCCTGATTGCCCCAGTTCGCATCCCATGCTCACGCCATGAAGATTGCCATCGGTCTGTAGCAGGTGCATCGATTGCCAAGGTTTTCTGGCATAATCCCGCCCCCCTATACCCGCCAGACAACCTTCATGATCGATTTATTCAGCGGACTGGATGCCTGGGTGTTGGTGAGCCTGCTGCTCGCCTTGACCTTCGTACTCGCCTTCGAGTTCATCAATGGCTTTCATGACACCGCCAATGCGGTAGCTACAGTCATCTACACCAAAGCCATGCCGCCGCACCTCGCCGTGTTCTTCTCCGGTGTGTTCAACTTCCTTGGCGTTCTGCTCGGCGGTGTGGGGGTGGCCTATGCCATCGTGCACCTGCTGCCGGTAGAGCTGCTGATCAATGTGAACACCGGACACGGCCTGGCCATGGTCTTCTCGCTGCTGGCTGCGGCCATCACCTGGAACCTGGGTACCTGGTACTTTGGCATCCCGGCCTCGAGTTCGCACACGCTGATCGGCTCCATTCTCGGTGTCGGCCTGGCCAACGCCCTTATCAACGACATTCCGTTGGGTGATGGCGTCAACTGGCAGAAGGCGATCGACATCGCCATGTCGCTGGTGGTTTCGCCAATGGCCGGCTTTGCCGTGGCGGCCCTGGTGCTGATCGGCCTGAAGTGGTGGCGCCCGCTGTCGAAGATGCACAAAACCCCCGACCAGCGTCGCAAACTCGACGACAAGAAGCACCCGCCATTCTGGAACCGCATGGTACTGGTGGTTTCGGCCATGGGCGTGAGCTTCGTGCACGGCTCCAACGACGGCCAGAAAGGCATCGGCCTGATCATGCTGGTGCTGATCGGTATTGTCCCGGCCAAGTTCGTCCTCGACCTGAACAGCACCACCTACCAGATCGAGCGTACCCGCGACGCTACCCTGCACATGAGCCAGTTCTACCAGCGCAACGCCGCCACCCTGGGCGAATTCCTGGCACTGGGCAAGGCCAAGTCCAGCGACCTGCCGGAGAAGTTCAGCTGCAACCCGCAGCAGACCGAGCCGACCATCGCCGCGCTGCAGTCTTCGCTTCAGGGCGTGACCGACTACCACAGCCTGGATGCCGACAAACGTGTTGAAGTGCGCCGCTACCTGCTGTGCCTGGATGACACCGCGAAAAAGGTCGGCAAGCTGCCGGGCCTCGAGGCCCGTGAAAAGGCCGACCTGGAAAAACTCCGCAAAGACCTTACCGCCACTACCGAATACGCACCATTCTGGGTGATCGTGGCCGTCGCCCTGGCCCTGGGCCTGGGCACCATGGTTGGCTGGAAGCGTGTGGTACTCACCGTTGGCGAAAAAATCGGCAAGCAGGGGATGACCTATGCCCAAGGCATGTCTGCACAAATCACTGCCGCCTGCGCCATCGGCATGGCCAACGTGTTCGCCCTGCCGGTATCGACCACACACGTGCTGTCGTCCGGTGTAGCCGGCACCATGGTTGCCAACAAGAGCGGCCTGCAAGGCGGCACGGTGAAGACCATCCTGCTGGCCTGGGTCCTGACTCTGCCGGCTTCGATGGGCCTGGCCGCCGGCCTGTTCTGGCTGGCATCCAAAGCCATTGGCTAAGTGACACCGCAATAGAAAAAGGCGCCTCATGGGCGCCTTTTTCACAGGAGTCATTCCTGTACCGGCGATAGGGCCGGTACAGGCAAACTACCTTTTCTTGCCCCCCAGCAACGACCCCATCAGCCCTCGCACCAGCTGTCGCCCCAACTGATTGGCCGCCTGGCGCACTGCCGACTTGATCGCCTGCCCCGCCGCACTTTGCAAGAAGTCGCCGGCCTTGTCGGCAAAGCTCTCCTCGTCCACCTTCGGTTGCGGCGCCGGCTCCAACGCCTCGCCCTTGCGCTGGGTCAGCCTCTCATAGGCCGACTCACGGTCCACCGGCTTGTCATAGCGCCCCACCAGCGGTGAAGCAGCAATCAGCGCAGCTCGCTCGGCCGCACTCAGTGGCCCGATACGCGACTGCGGCGGCGCAATCAGCACCCGCTGCACCATGGCAGGCGTGCCCTTTTCCTCCAAGGTACCCACCAACGCCTCGCCAATCCCCAGCTCGGTCAGCACCGCCAGGGTGTCGAATGCCGGGTTCGGGCGAAAGCCATCGGCCACCGCCCTCAGCGACTTCTGCTCCTTGGCGGTAAACGCCCGCAAGCCATGCTGTATGCGCAAACCCAACTGGGCCAGCACCGCATCCGGCAAGTCACCCGGTGACTGGGTGACGAAATACACCCCCACACCCTTGGAGCGGATCAGCCGCACCACCTGCTCCAGGCGGTCCTGCAACGCTTTTGGCGTACCGTTGAACAGCAAGTGCGCTTCATCGAAGAACAAGGCCAGCACCGGCTTGTCGGCATCTCCACGCTCGGGCAACTGCTCGAACAGCTCGGCCAGCAGCCACAGCAGGAAAGTCGCGTACACCTTGGGCGCCTCATGCACCAGCCGGCTGGCGTCGAGCAGGTGGATGCGCCCACGGCCATCCAAATCTGGCCGCAGCAGGTCCTCGAGCTGCAATGCCGGCTCGCCGAACAGCGCCTCGGCGCCCTGCTGCTCCAAGGTCGCCAGGCGCCGCAACAGCGCCTGGGTCGAGGCCGTGGTCATCAGCGCACTGTCTTCCCCCAGCAATTGTGGGTTGTCCTTCAGGTGCGCGAGCAGCGCCTTGAGGTCCTTGAGGTCCAGCAGCAACAGGCCCTCACGGTCGGCCACCTTGAAAGCTGCATACAGCGCCGCCTGCTGACTGTCGGTCAGTTCCAGCAGGTTGCCCAGCAGCAACGGCCCCATTTCACTGAGGGTAGTGCGCAGCGGGTGGCCGGACTGCCCGGCGATGTCCCAGAGGCTGACCGGGTAGGCCTGAGGCGTGTGCCCCAGCCACGGCATGCCGGCGATGCGTTCGGCCACCTTGCCCTGCGGCGCGCCGGCAGCCCCCAGCCCACACAGGTCACCTTTGACATCGGCCGCGAATACGGCCACCCCTGCGTCACTGAACGCTTCTGCCAGGTGCTGCAAGGTCACGGTCTTGCCAGTACCCGTCGCGCCCGCCACCAGGCCATGGCGGTTGGCCAGCCGCATCGCTTGCCCGACTGGCTGGCCATCTGGGCCAGCACCCACAACTATGGTCGAAGTTTCCGACATCTCTGCAATCCTCTGCTCAAGCTTTGCCTTAATTCGGCCGATACCTTTGGGTGATATTCGCCTTAATTAGAGAGGAACAACCGAAAAGGGACTTTTCGGGATGTTGCACTGCTTTGCGGCTCCACCCGTGCGAACGCCTGATATAACACCTTAGCGGAACCGATTACGCCATGAACAAAAGCCTTCGTTTCAGCCACAAGATTCTTTTGGCAGCATCATTGATCGTGATACTCGCCTTCAGCCTGTTCACGCTCTACAACGATTACCTCCAGCGTAATGCGATCCGCGCGGACCTGGAAAACTATCTCGCTGAAATGGGCGCCTCCACTTCGACCAACATCCGCAACCTGTTCGATGGCCGTATCAAGCTGGTGGAAAACCTGGCACAGAACATTGCCCAAAACCCAACCAACGCCGAAACCCTGATGGGCCAGAATGCGTTGATTTCCAGCTTCCTCACCGTTTACCTGGGCAAGGTGGACGGCGGCTTCAGCGTGCGCCCGGACGCAAAAATGCCCGATGGCTACGACCCGCGCACCCGCCCCTGGTACAAGGACGGCATGAACGCCACCGGCGCGACACTGACCGAACCGTACATCGACATGACCACCAACAAGATGGTCATTGGCATCCTCAGCAAGGTTTCCAGCAGTGTCGGCGTGGTCGGGGGCGACCTGGCCCTGGACGGCCTGGTGCAGATCATCAACTCGCTGAACTTCGGCGGCATGGGCTACGCCTTCCTGGTGAACGACCAAGGCAAGATCCTGGTGCACCCTGACCAAGACCTGGTGATGAAGTCGCTGTCGGACCTGTTCCCGCAGCACACGCCAAAGCTGACCGGTGAACTGACCGAAGTGCAGAGCGAAGGCCAGACCCGCCTGCTGACCTTCACCCCGATCACCGGCCTGCCTTCGGCCAACTGGTACATCGGCCTGTCGGTGGACAAGGACAAGGCCTTCTCGATGCTGAGCACTTTCCGCACCTCGGCGGTGATCGCCACGGTGGTGGCGGTGGTGATCATCATCGGCCTGCTTGGCCTGCTGATCAGCGTGCTGATGCAGCCGCTGCATACCATGACCCGCGCCATGGAAGACATCGCCGAGGGTGAAGGCGACCTGACCAAACGCCTGCGCATTCACAACCACGACGAGTTCGGCATCCTGGGCACCGCCTTCAACCGTTTCGTCGAGCGCATTCACAGCTCCATCGCCGAAGTGTCCTCGGCCACCGAGCAGGTCAACGAAGTGGCCCTGCGTGTCATCAGCGCCTCGAACTCGTCGATGACCAATTCTGACGAACAGTCCAACCGTACCAACAGCGTGGCCGCCGCCATCAACGAACTGGGCGCCGCCGCCCAGGAAATCGCCGGCAACGCTGCTCAGGCGTCGCAGCACGCCAGCTCGGCTCGCTTGCTGGCCGAAGAGGGTCAACAGGTGGTCGAGCGCAACATTGCGGCAATGAACCGCCTGTCCGACCTGATCGTCAGCTCCAGCGGTCACATCGAGACGCTGAACAACAAGACCGTCAACATTGGCCAGATCCTCGAAGTGATCACCAGCATTTCCCAGCAAACCAACCTGCTGGCGCTGAACGCCGCCATCGAAGCGGCCCGCGCCGGTGAAGCCGGCCGTGGTTTTGCCGTGGTGGCCGATGAAGTGCGCAACCTGGCGCACCGTACCCAGGAATCGGCGCAGCAAGTGCAGACCATGATCGAAGAGCTGCAGGTGGGCGCCCGCGCGTCGGTCGAGACCATGGACCAAAGCCAGCGCCACAGCCAGGACAGTGTGCAGATCGCCAACCAGGCCGGTGAGCGGCTGGACAGCGTTACCGTACGCATCAGCGAGATCGACGGCATGAACCAGTCGGTGGCCACCGCCACCGAAGAGCAGACCGCCGTGGTCGAGGCAATCAACATGGACATCAACGAGATCAACATGCTCAACCAGGAAGGCGTGGAGAACCTGCAAGCCACCTTGCGCGCCTGCTCGGACCTTGAGCAGCAGGCCGGCCGCCTGAAGCACCTGGTGGGCAGTTTCCGCATCTAAGACACTGTTTCGCGGGCACGCCCGCTCCCGCAACGGCTGACACAAACCTCAAGGTCTGTGCAGTCTCTGCGGCAGCGGGCGTGCCCACAAAGAAACCAACACCCGCCTCAGCCCTGGGCCGCCAAACCCCGATCGAACAAACTATCCTTCACACAGGTCAACCTGTAGGCGCGTCATCGCCGGATGACAAGCCCGAAGATGATCCTGGAGGGATGCTGATCGTGCACATCGCCGACATCACCATGTTCTATGCCCCGGCCAGCGGCGGCGTACGAACCTATCTTGATGCCAAACACCGCCGCCTCGACGCCATTCACGGCGTACGCCACAGCCTGCTGATACCCGGTGCCAGTGCACAGCACGCCGATGGCATCTATCAGGTGCCCGCCCCGCCTCTGCCATTCGGCAAGGGTTACCGCTTCCCGGTGCGCCTGGCCCCCTGGTGCAATGAACTGCGACGGCTCAAGCCCGACCTGATCGAGGTCGGCGACCCCTATCTGACCGCCTGGGCTGCGCTGGAGGCCCGGCGTCAACTCGATGTGCCAGTGATCGGCTTCTATCATTCAGACCTGCCGTTGTTGGTCAGCAACCGCATGGGCAACTGGTTCACGCCCAATGTCGAGGCCTACGTCAGCAAGCTATATGGCAATTTCGACCGGGTGCTGGCGCCCAGCCAGGTCATGGCCGACAAACTGCGCCGCCTGGGTGTACGCGATGTGCATGTGCAGCGCCTGGGGGTGGACCTGGCCACCTTCAACCCAGACCAGCGCGACCCGCACCTGCGCGCGCAACTGGGCATCGCTGACACCAGCCGCCTGCTGATCTATGCCGGCCGCGGCTCGCGGGAAAAGAACCTGCCAGTGCTGCTCGACTGCATGCAGCAGCTGGGTAGCCCCTACCACCTGCTGCTGGTGGGTTCGAACATGCCGGCCAATGTGCCGCGCAACGTCAGCGTGATCGACCACTTCTGCCCCGCGCCGGAAGTTGCCCGGCTGCTGGCCAGTGCCGACTTGCTGGTGCACGCCGGGGACCAGGAAACCTTTGGCCTGGTCATTCTTGAAGCGATGGCCAGCGCCATCCCGGTGGTGGCTGTACGCGCCGGTGCCTTCAGTGAAATCGTCAACGAACAGTGCGGCCGCCTGTGCCGCCCCAATGATGGCCACGCCATGGCGGCAGCCGTGCGCGAGGCGTTCGAGGCCGGCGTACGTATACTCGGGGCGCAGGCGCGCCGCCATGTGGAGCAGCATTATTCATGGGACAACGTGGTGTGCGGCCTCCTGCAGCACTACCACGCGGTGCTCGGCCACCCACTGCAGGTGCGCGCCCATGGCTGAGGCATGGCCGGCGTCGCGCAGCCTGATGCTGGTGCTGCATGACGTCGCGCCCGAGACCTGGCCAGACTATCAACCCTTCGTCGAAGCCGTCGACACCCTCGGCGGCGTCCCCATGACCTGGCTTGTGGTGCCAGACTTTCACCAGCGCAACCTGCTGCTGCGTTCGCCCACCTTCTGCCGCCTCCTTGACCGGCGCCTGGCCCAGGGCGATGAACTGGCCTTGCACGGCTACTACCATGCCGACAACAGCCCACCGCCCCGCACACCCGGCGACTACTTCATGCGCCGTATCTACACCCACGAAGGTGAATTCTACGGCCTGGACCAGCAGCAGGCCCTGCAACGGCTGGAGCGCGGCCTGGCACTGTTCCACCAGCAAGGCTGGCCTGTAGCAGGCTTTGTAGCGCCGGCCTGGCTGATGAGCGAAGGCACCCGCCAGGCCCTGCGCCGCCTTCCCCTGCGCTACACCAGCACGCCGCAGCACCTGTACCGCTTGCCGGACTTCACCGCGATCGAAGCCCCGGGGCTGGTGTGGAGTGCCCGCAGCGCGTGGCGCCGAGGGCTTTCCAGGGTGCTGTGCGACTGGCAATGCCACCGGTGGCGCAATGCCGAGACCCTGCGCCTGGGCCTGCACCCGGTGGACATGCGCCACCGTTCATCCCGGGACTACTGGCTGAACACCTTGCGCAGCTTGCTGGCTCAAGGCCGCGAGCCCCTGACCAAGTCGGCCTGGCTGGACCGCAAGGCCAGCGCATGAACCGCCTGGCCTGGCTGGGCCTGACACTGCTGGCGGCGGTGCTCGTGCCGATCCTGCTCGGTGGCAGCGAGCTGCTGCCGAGGCTACAAAGCTTCGATCCTGTGCTGATGCTCACCCTGCTGGGCATGATTCTGCTGTGCTGGGCCATCAACGCCATTCGCTTGCGCCTGTTGCTCGGCCAGCAGGGAGCCAGGCTTGGGCCCCTGCGTAGCCTGGGCGTGATAATGGCCACCGAATTTGCCATCTGCACCACCCCCGGTGGTAGCGGCGGGCCCTTGACCCTGATGGCCCTCCTGGCACGTGACCGCATCAGCGCGGCACGCAGCGGCGCTGTATTCGCCATGGACCAGTTGAACGATCTGGTGTTCTTCTTCTGCGCCATGCTGGCAATAGCTGGCTACGCGCTGTTCCACAGCCTGGGCCGCAGCCAGGAAAGCATGTTGCTGGGCAGTGCGCTGCTACTGTGCACAGCACTGGCCGGGGTGGTCGGGCTGCTACGCTATCGCCGTCAGGTCATGCGCTTGAACGGCAGGCTGCTGCGGCACCTGGGCATGAGCCAGCGGCGCAAACGTCGCTGGGCGCGCAAGCTGTTGCACTTCGTGCAAGCGCTGACGCAAACCTGGCAGCTGCCCAAGCGCACACTCAGCCTGGTGTTCACCTTGACCTGTGCACACTGGGCTCTGCGCTACAGCGTGTTGTACCTTGTCTTGAGGGGATTGGGGGTGGACCTGGCCTGGATCCCCAGTTTTCTGGTGCAGATGCTGTCGCTCAGCGCCGGCCAGCTCAGCCTGCTGCCAGGCGGCGCCGGTGCCGCCGAGCTGACCTCGGCCAGCCTGCTGACGCCATGGGTGGGCGGCTCTACCGCCGCCGCGGCCATCCTGATATGGCGGGCGGTTACCTACTACTTTTATCTGCTGGCGGGTGGGCCGGTGTTCGTGTGCCTGCTGGCGCGTCCGTTACTGGAGCGCTGGCGGCGTCAGGCGGGTTGAGCTGTTGCCAGAGTTCGGCAGCGCCGGGGAAGTCGGTGCCGTCAGTATCATCCAGGGCTTCGGGGTCGTAGCGGGCCAGGCAACCTTCGCCGAGAGTGGGAGGTGGTGAGGCATTGGGGGTGTTGCGTTGTGTGGCCATCAGTGTTCCTTTCAAGATTGCAGGGGCGCTTTGCGCCCCTGCATCATCAATCGAAAACGACAGTCTTGTTGCCATGCACCAGCACCCGGTCTTCCAGGTGATAACGCAGGCCGCGGGCCAGCACCATCTTCTCTACATCACGGCCAAAGCGGACCATGTCCTCGATGCTGTCGGCATGGCTGACACGCACCACGTCCTGCTCGATGATCGGGCCGGCGTCCAGTTCTTCGGTGACGTAGTGGCAGGTCGCGCCGATCAGTTTCACGCCACGCAGGGCGGCTTGGTGGTAAGGCTTGGCACCGACGAACGACGGCAGGAAGCTGTGGTGGATGTTGATCACTTTTTCAGCAAAGTCCCGGCACAGTTGCGGCGGCAGGATTTGCATGTAACGGGCCAGCACCACCACATCGGCGGCGTGCTCCTGAACCAGGCGCGACACTTCGGCAAAGGCCGGGGCCTTGTCCTTGGGGTCAACCGGCACGTGGAAGAAAGGAATGCCGTGCCACTCGACCATGCTGCGCAGGTCGTCGTGGTTGGAAATCACGCAAGGGATCTCGCAGTCCAGTTCATCAGTGTGCCAGCGGTGCAGCAGGTCGGCCAGGCAATGCGACTCTCGGCTGGCCATCAGAACCACACGCTTTTTCTGCGCCGAGTCGGTAATGCGCCAGGTCATGGAGAACTCTTCGGCGATCGGCGCAAACGCCTCGCGGAAGGCTTCGATACCGAACGGCAGGGATTCGGCGCGGATTTCATGGCGCATGAAGAACCAACCGCTCTGCTCGTCAGAGTGGTGACTGGCTTCGTTGATCCAGCCATTGTACAAGGCCAGGAAATTACTGACTTTCGCCACGATGCCGACACGGTCGGGGCAGGCGATCACCAGACGATAGGTGCGCATGAATGAGACTCCAGAACTTCGCAAAGGCGCCTATTCTAGCGGCACGCCAGAAAAAACGCAGTATTGATCGCAGCCACGATGGCGTATGCCGGTCGCCATACACAGCGCAGGCATTGCCTGACAGACACGTGGAAAAACAGGGTTTTTAAGTAAATTTTTGTTCACGTAGAGAAATATTGTCACAGCTTAATTAACAGTTAATCGCCCAATATCATGTTTACTTGCGACTATCGCCTGTCTATTATTGCTCCACACATTTCTGAACACGCATTAAGGAACACTCCATGTCCCTGATCAACGAGTACCGCGCTACCGAAGAAGCCATCAAGGAACTTCAGGCCCGCCTGGCCAACCTGTCGCAGGATGACAAGCTCAAAAAAGAACTGGAGTTCGAAGGCAAACTGCGCACTCTGATGGGCGAGTACTCCAAGTCGCTGCGCGACGTGATTGCCCTGCTCGACCCAGAGTCGAAACTGAGCAAGGCACCTCGCGGTGCGGTCAAGACTACTGCCACCAAACGTGCGCGCAAGGTCAAGCAATACAAAAACCCGCACAACGGTGAAGTCATCGAAACCAAAGGCGGCAACCACAAAACCCTGAAAGAGTGGAAAGCCACTTGGGGTGGTGATGTGGTTGAGAGCTGGGCAACCCTGCTGGACTGATTGTCCGCATTTGCCTTTTGCTTGTCGCAACAAAAACGCCGGCACATTGCCGGCGTTTTTGTTGCCCCGCTGTCAGCCAATTGCAAATTGTTCCTGCAGTTGCCGGGCGTGCAGTTGCCAAGCTTCCAGCACACGCCGCCCAGCCTCGTTAGCGCCTTCCCAGGCTTTTTGACGCGCCTGTTCGAAGTCGCCCAGCGTATTGGGCGCCCCCCACTGCGGGTCGCTCAGGCGCTGCTGACAAAAGCCATACCAGCGCTGACGCTCTTCGCTGGTCAAGGTTTCGGGGAAGTTGCGCGCCCGATAGCGGAACAGCAATTCCGGTAAACGCGGGTCATCGAACATCCACTGCCCACGGCCCAACTGCGCGGGTTCCAGCATACGCACTTGCTCACATAAGCGGCGGTCTCGGTCCCCTACAAAACCGTCATACAACTGTTGTTCCGGGTCTTCTGTCGGGGTGAAGTCTTCCTTGCCGTAGATGTGCGCCAGCTTGTCTTGCCATTGCGCCTGTTGATTAGCCAACTGTTCGCCGCGCAATTGTAACAACGTCAAGTCCAGGCCTAATCGTTGTTGGTCGGCCGGGCGCAATACCGACAGTGGCGCCAGTACCGGGCAGCGATTGATCTGTACCAGTTTGAGCGGCACCGGTAATTCACCCTCGGCCAGTGCTTCATGACGGGTATACAAGCGCTGGCGTAGAACCTCGGCACTTTCCCTTAGTAACGGTAGGGGTTCCTGATGCAAGTCGCAGACGATCAGCGCATTGCGATTACGTGGGTGCCACGCTAATGGCAGTACGACACCCAGGTAATTACGCGCCGCCGAAAAGCGCCCGGATATGTGCACCAGTGGCTGCAACAAACGGATCTGCTCCATCACTTTATGCTTGCTGCGCAACTGGAAGAGCCACTCATACAACTTGGGTTGTTTCTGCCGAATCAGACGGGCCAGCGCAATGGTTGCCCGCACGTCGGAAAGCGCTTCGTGGGCATGCCCATGGTCAATGCCATTGGCTTTGCTCAACAGTTCCAGGCGCAGGCTGGTGCGCCCATCCTGTTGCGGCCATTGAATACCGTCAGGGCGCAACGCGTAGGCGGTTCGCACGATATCGATCAGGTCCCAGCGGCTGTTGCCGCCCTGCCACTCCCGGGCATAGGGGTCGAAAAAGTTTCGGTACAAACTGTAGCGGGTCACTTCATCGTCAAAACGCAGGGTGTTGTAGCCAGCACCACAGGTGCCCGGGTGTGCCAGTTGCGCATGCACCCGGGTCATGAACTCGGCCTCGCACAGGCCTTGCTCGGCCAGCAACTGCGGGGTAATGCCAGTCACCAGGCAAGCCGCCGGGTGTGGCAGGATGTCATCGGAAGGCCGGCAATAAAGGCTGATCGGCTCATCGATTTCGTTAAGGTCGAAATCGGTGCGCACGCCGGCCACCTGCAGCGGCCGGTCGCAACGCGGGTTGATGCCGGTGGTTTCGTAGTCGTGCCAGAAAATGCTTGAGGTCACGGGGTCGTCCTGTATCAAGGTCGACCCGATTCTAGCGCAGCCTCAGACAGAAGCGTTGGCAGGCAGGAAACTGAAATAATCACGCAGTGAGCGCACGAACTCGTCGAATTCGCGAGGCGCCTGCAACAGCATGAAGCCGGAATCGTAGTGGCCTGGCGTCTGGTCTTCGCGGCACCACAGGCAACTGGCGGTCAGGTTGACGAACTGATGCCCGCCGCCAACCAGCGGCAAGCGCAATTGCAGTTCGTAATCGGGCCCTACCAGCACAGGCAGCTGGCTGATGACCATCAGCCCATCCTCGGAGGCATTACCCAGCTGGCCGATCTCCTGACCGGTAAAACGGTTGAATACCTTGAGGATACAAGGCAGCTGATGACGCTCGATGTGGCGCTTGTTGAACATGATCGCGTGTGTATTCCGTACCTGGTGCCAGGAATACAAGGTACTGGCGGTTGTTGTAACAGCTGAGTTACAGATTAGCGCAGGGCGCGCAGCAAATCCCGTGAAATAAACCACACCTTGGTGTTATCGCCAAGGTGCGGTGGTCACCGGGTTGGCCACAGCCGCTTCGCCGCTACGGGCATGCCCGAGTTTTTCAAGGGTCTGCAGGCGTGCCCGGGCACGATAGGCGTACTCGTTGCCCGGGTATTTCTGGATCAGGTACTGATAAGTCTGCGCGGCATCCACGTACAGCGCCTGGCGCTCCAGGCACTGGCCACGCAGCAGCGACACCTCGGGGTGGATGAACGGCCGCGAACGGCTGGTGCGATCGACCTGCGACAGCTCCAGCATGACCCGTGCGCAGTCGCCACGGTCGTAGGCGCGGTAGGCATTGTTCAGGTGGTGGTCCATGGACCAGCGGGTGCAGCCGACGGCGCTGGCCGCCAGGGCTAAAACGATCAGGGCTCGCATGGGGATCTCCTTTGATGCCTGTGTATCGGCCATCGCCAACAAATCTTCACAGGCTTTTGCAAGCATACCCCGACCGTTCAAATGCCACCCTGTCTTGGTCGCAGGTAGTGCAACGGAACAATGACTACAGCGAGATTCAGGAGTAGCCTTTCGCTGCGCTTCACTATAGGAGTCTGTGCATGACCATCCGCCGTACCAAAATCGTCGCCACCCTTGGCCCCGCCAGCAACTCGCCGGAAGTGATCGAGCAATTGATCCTTGCCGGCCTGGACGTGGCACGCCTGAACTTCTCCCACGGCACCCCGGACGAGCACAAGGCCCGCGCTCGCCTGATCCGTGACATCGCCGCCAAGAACGGCCGCCATGTCGCGCTGCTGGGCGACCTGCAGGGTCCAAAGATCCGCATCGCCAAGTTCGCCAACAAGCGCATCGAATTGAAGATCGGTGACAAGTTCACCTTCTCCACCGCCCACCCGCTGACCGAAGGCAACCAGGACATCGTCGGTATCGACTACCCCGACCTGGTCAAGGACTGCGGCGTCGGTGACGAACTGCTGCTCGACGATGGCCGTGTGGTCATGCGCGTCGAAACCGCCACTGCAGACGCCCTGCACTGCGTGGTGATCATCGGTGGCCCGCTGTCGGACCACAAAGGCATCAACCGCAAAGGTGGCGGCCTGACCGCGCCGGCCCTGACCGAAAAAGACAAGGCCGACATCAAGCTGGCCGCGGAAATGGACCTGGACTACCTGGCCGTTTCCTTCCCGCGTGATGCCAGCGACATGGAATACGCACGCAAGCTACGTGACGAGGCCGGCGGCAGCGCCTGGCTGGTGGCCAAGATCGAACGGGCCGAAGCAGTTGCCGACGACGAGACCCTCGACAAGCTGATCGCCGCCTCCGACGCGGTGATGGTTGCCCGTGGCGACCTGGGTGTGGAAATCGGCGACGCCGAGCTGATCGGCATCCAGAAAAAGATCATCCAGCACGCCCGCCGCAACAACAAGGCGGTGATCGTGGCGACCCAGATGATGGAGTCGATGATCCAGAACCCGATGCCGACCCGCGCTGAAGTGTCCGACGTGGCCAACGCCGTGCTGGACAACACCGATGCGGTGATGCTGTCGGCCGAAAGTGCTGCCGGTTCCTACCCGATCGAAGCCGTACAGGCCATGGCGCGGATTTGCCAAGGTGCCGAAAAGCACCCGACCAACCAGAAGTCCAGCCACCGCCTGCACACCACCTTCGAACGTTGCGACGAAAGCATCGCCCTGGCGGCCATGTACACCGCCAACCACTTCCCGGGCGTGAAGGCGATCATCGCCCTGACTGAAAGCGGCTACACCCCGCTGATCATGTCGCGCCTGCGTTCGCACGTGCCGATTTTCGCCCTGTCGCCGCACCGCGCGACCCAGGCTCGCGTCTCGATGTTCCGCGGCGTGTACCCGATCGCCTTCGACCCGGCCTCGCTGCCGGCCGACAAGGTAAGCCAGGCGGCAGTCGACGAGCTGCTCAAGCGTGGCCTGGTGCAACAGGGTGACTGGGTGATCCTGACCAAAGGTGACAGCTACCACACCATCGGCGGCACCAACGGCATGAAGATCCTGCATGTCGGTGATCCTCTGGTCGGCTGATCAGCTGCTCGCAGGTCGCGTGCTACAAGAGCCCCGTACAGCTTCTGTCGGGGCTTTTTTCAACGTCACGCATCTCGCCTCTCAAAGACTTATCTAGCGCCAGCCAGCTCGCCACGTGTCCTTGAATTGGGCCTCTTCACTTCGATGACGAGAGCCTGATCATGCGTGACGCTCCACTACACTCCCAAGCCGGCAACTTTCTTGATTGCTTCAAGACCGCTGTCGACAACCGAACAGGCCAGTTCTGCTTGGCCATTGCCCTGCCCGTGCCTCCCGCCAACCAGCTGTGCGGGCCAACGCTGAGCGTGACACTGGCTTTCAGCACCCTGGCCTCTTCCTGTAACCGTGGCTATGGCCTGGGCTGGAGCCTGGGGCTATCGGAAATCAACCTTGATCAGGATAACCCGCGTCTGAGCCTGTCTTCAGGCGAGCAGTTCGCCATTGATCTGATCAACTCCGACCCGTGCAGTGATGGCCGGCTGGCATTCTTCGATCAGAAACTGCCAACCTTCACAGTCACGCGTCAAGCCGATGGCAATTTTCGGGTCGACAAGCAAACCGGCGAAAGCGAGATTCTTCGCCAACAGGACGACAGCACCCGCTACTTGCTTGAGGAGATGCGCTCACCCGAAGGGCGCCGCCTGTATTTCGACTGGATGCCCTTCGCCGACGGTATATCGACGCTGGCCAGGATCCGCGATGAAACCCGTACATTGCTGGCCCTGGAAACCGAAACCAGTGAACTGCGTTTCGTGCTCAATCCACAAACGGCCCACGCCGCTACTCTGAGGGCGCTGCTGAGCAATGAGCGCTTGAGCCAGCTGTACCTCCCCGACATCGACCAGCCATTCGAAATCGAGTACGACGCCCTGAATGTGCCGGGGCAGGCGCAGCTCCTCTTGCCACGTCGCTTTATCGGCCCTCTCGGTGCCCGCGACATCGTCCACTGGTCCCAGGACAGTGAAGGCCTGCGCATGCCCGAAGGCGGCCCCCTGGCATTCCTGCCCCGCGTCATGGGATGGACCCATACCAGTGCTGGCCCGGGCAGTGAGCTCCAACGCAGCTACCAGTGGATCGGCGATCACAACCACCTGGGCTATGGCAGTGACCAGGCGTTCGAATGGCATAGCGGGCGGGACAACCTCTACCAGGTCAACAGCGACTATCAATACCAGATGGTGGAAGAACAGACCGATGGCCAGGGCAGGCTTCTGGCCACAGTCGAACGCACCTGGGACCGTTTCCACCTGCAGGTAAGTGAAGTGACCCGCCGGGGGCACTGCGAAACGCGCGAGAAAACACTCTACGGCGTCGATCCGGCACTCAGTTGGGAGGAGCAACCGGCGTGGTGCCAGTTGCCCCACGAAGTATCGGTCACCTATCTGGATCATTCCCGGCCCGGCCAAAGCCGCAGCGAGAGCACCCGCTATGTCTATGACGACTTCGGCAACCCTCTGCGCGTGCTATTCCCCAGCGGCGTCGAGGAATGTTACGAATACTACCCGGCAGAAGGTGCCGAAGGCTGCCCCGCAGACGCACTCGGCCGGGTACGTTTCCTGAAAAAAAAGACCGTTATCCCCGTCATCGCCAAAGGCGCAGCCCCTGTTCTGGCCACTACTTATATCTACCAGGCGCTACCTTCGCTGATCGAAGGCGCATTGCCCCACGTACTGGTGGCCAGCGAGCAGCTCGAAGGCCCCGAGAACCGGGTGATCGAGCATACCCGGCAGTTCTACCTGACCACTGCAGGTACCACGTATGGCCGGGAAGAAAAGAGCGTCGTCACCCTCGACGGCAAATGCACAACTACCTTTTACAGCTACAGTGCCACCGCGGATGCACTGGTGACCGAAGTCACCCTGCAGGGCTTTGAGAACGATGAAGAAAACCGCTCCAGCACCGCTCATGCACAATCGATGCTCACCGGCCAGACTCTCTGGGAGCGGCACGACAGCGGTGCCATTACCCGTTATGAATATGACCGATTAGGCCGTGTGGTATGCACCAGGTCCGCAGCAGGCAGCCCTTACCAGACCCAGCGCCTGGCCCGTTATCACCTCAACGACGAGTTCGCCAGGCAAGCCAGGCCGAACGGCCAGTACAATCCGGTATTGATCGAGCAGGTCGATATCACCGGCCGCCGACAGCGCCAATGGCTCGACGGCGAAGGTCGGGTCGTGAGCATTCACCTTGAAGACCTCGATAACAGCCCGGGCGTGTTCCGCGAAACAGGCCGCAACCAGTACGATGCCCTCGGCCGCCTGGTCAGCCAGACCTCACTGGACTGGCTCAAGGCCGACAACCTGCTCACCTTGACCCGCACAATCCGCTACGACGACTGGGGCCACGCCTGCCAGGTGACCAGCCTGGAAGGCATCGAACAGCACCTCCATCACGACCCCATCACCCGCCGCAGCGAACAGTGGCAAGCGGCAGGCAAGTTACAGGGGCCGCGCCAGGTCATCTCGCACAACGCTGCCGGCAGCCCGGTGGAACAGCAGGATTACGATACCCGCGGGCGACACACCCGCACCCTGCTACTGCTGCGCGACGGCCTCGACCGGGTCATCGAGCAGCGCATCCAGGTTGAAGGCTCACCCGACATCGTCACCCGCCTGCGCCATGACGCCTACTCACGCATCATCGAAAAGCACCTGCCGGACAATACAGTGGTGACCTGGACCTTCGCCGAGCACAGTGATGGCCATCACCCGCAAAGCATTGCTGTCAGCTCGAGCGTCGGTGAGGCGCAGGCAATGAGCGAAACCGCCTGGATACTCGGCCGCCAGACCTTCGATGGGCTCGGCCGGCAGCGCTCGGTGCAGGTCGCCGGGCGTACCACCCACTATCACTACCGCCCAGGCCAGCTGCCACCCGTCGCCAACACCTTGGCCGATGGCAAGCACGTGACCTACCGCTACGAGCCTCAGTTGGGCAATGCCCTGCTAGGCACCGCAGCCGACGGCGAAGCCGAGCAGCAGCTGACCTATCATGCCACGCTCGGCATTCCGACCAACGCCCGCGGCGGGCTCGGCAGCCTCAGCTGGCAACTCACGCCTTCCGGGCTGCCCTTGCGCGACAGCTGGAACCTCGACGAGGTCGAGCACACCACCCATTGGCGCCATTCGCTCAACGGGTTGCCAGTGGGATTCACCGACGCTGCGGGAGCCGAACACCATCGCCATCTCGACAGGTTCGGGCGCCTGCAGCGCCTTGAGGTAGACGGCGTACAAACCGAGTTCAGCTACGACGCCCTCTCCCGCCCGCTGAGCATTACCACCCACGACCCTGCCCGTGCGCGGAGCCTGACCCGGCGGATCAGCTACGACACCATGGGCCGAGAACAGCGCAGCGTCTACACCGTGAGCGATACCGAGGGGGAGCGTAGCATCACCCTGACGCTGGCCTATTCAGCCCTCGACCAAGTGATCCAGCGCAGCATCAACGGCGCCGAAGAGTATTTCGACTACGACCGGCGGGGCCGCTTGGTACGCTACCGCTCCAGCGCCGACGGCGCGCCACTCGACCCGTTCGGCAATCCCATCGTCGAACAACGCTATACCTTCAACCCGCTGGATGGTTATCAGCGAGTGGTCAGCACCTTTGCCGACGGTAGCCAGGACGCGGCTGAGTTCAGCTACGCGGCGAACGATCCGACCCAGCTCAGCGCGGTTACCCACTCCCACCCAAGCTGGCCAGCCCGCATCGAACTGACGTACGACGCCTGTGGCCGGCTCATCGCCGACAGTATGGGCCGCACCTTGACCTGGAACAGCTCCGACCGCTTGGTACAGGTCGAGCACAGTGGCTCTAGCTGCCATTACCACTACGACGCCAGCGGTAACCTCTGCGAACGTGAACTGGACCATGGCCGGGTACGCAGTTTTTACAGCGCCGGGCAACTGACCCACGAACAGCACGGTGAGCTGCGCCTGGGGCTGATTGGTGACGGCGCCGAAGTGTTTGCCGTGAGCTGCAAGGATGGCGGGGAGTCCACCATCCGCCTGCTTGGCTGCGATGGCCAAGGCACCGTACGGTTGCAAGTCGACGAGCGACTGCGCCAGTGCCATTACAGCCCGCATGGCGCCGAACCCGAAAACGACCAGCAAGCTCCGTTCGGTTTTGCCGGGCTGCGCCGCGAACCGCTGACGGGCTGGTACATCCCTGCCGGCTACCGGCCATACGATCCTGTCCTGATGACCTTCCTCAGCCCCGACAGTGATAGCCCGTTCGACCGTGGTGGGCTCAATGCCTACGCGTACTGCGCCGGTGATCCGGTCAACCGCATCGACCCCGATGGTCACAGCTGGGTCGGCTGGACGATCGCAGGCGTAGGCCTGGCGATAGGCGCAGCGGCCGCAATCAGCACGTTGGGCGCCGCCGTGCCCGCCATTGTCGCCCTGTATGGCGGCAGTGCGCTGACCGGCAGTGCGGCGCTGGCAATCGGCAATGCCGCACTGAACGCTATCTCCCTGAGCACCGGTATCGCCAGCATGACGATGCAAGCCAGTGGCGCGGACGAAAAAGCCGCCAACGTACTGGGCTGGATATCACTGGGTACTGGCTTGGCCAGTGCCGTAATCGGTATGGCGCCTGGCTCGACCAAAGTCGCCAGCAAAGCGCTCCGCTCACCTGGCAGGGCTAATGCCAAGCGTGCGTTCGCCAACCCGATGACGCCCGCCCCCCGGCAGGTACAAAACACCGCCGTGATCTACTCGGCTGACGGCATGGCCAACGACGTTGCCATGCATTACAACTTCGTGGGGCAAGGTATCCGTGCCTTCGAAACCCACGGCAGCAAGGCTGGCCAGTTGATGAACGGCGCAGGCCAGATGGAAGATGCCGTACGTGTTGCACTGCGGGAAATCGCACCGCGCCTCGCCGGCATGGCCGACAACCAACCTATCGTCTTGCTGGCCTGTTATGGCGGCAAGAGTGGAGCAGCACAACGCATCGCCAATGTGCTGCAGCGGCCGGTACATGGCTATGACAGACCCATCTGGGTACATCGTGCCGGTTTCATGCAGTCCCTTGAAGTGACAGCTCAGACCAGCAATCTACCCAGGCAGCAAATATCAAGATGGCGCCAACTGATGGGCCAGACCGGGCTGTTTTCCGCGACTCCCGACAGAGAGCTGGCGACCGGCAGGCTGTATTTTCCTCAATAGCTTACGGCAGCATGCTTCGCCCACGGGCGGGCGTCACGGTGGCGCGCGGTCAACGAAAGCATCGGCAAACAACTGGTTTCGCGGCAACCCGGCAATGAACAAGCGCCGCGCAAACTCCTCGATCCTCCCCGGTGCACCGCATGCCAAGGCCACGGTGTGCCGCGACGACAGGCGCAAGCCTTGCAGCCAAGCTTGCAGCTGCTCGGCAACGATAAACTCTACGCTCACATTCGGGTGTTCCACAGCCAACGCGGCTAGGGGCGCAGTCAGGTAATGCTGCTGCGCCGTCGCCGCCACGTGCATGACCCGGATATCCCCCTGATGCCCTTGGCGCAGCGCCTCGCGCAGGATGCCCAATAACGGTGCGAGGCCGGTACCCGCCGCCAGCAACCATAGCGGCCGCGCGTGCCAGTCCTGCTCATAATGCAGCGCCCCACCCCGCAGCTCACCCAACCGCAGTACGTCGCCAACATCAAGGCTGCGAGCCTTGTCGCAAAATAAACCAGGCCGCTGGCAGTCGATATGAAATTCGAGAAAGTCGTCTTCGCCCGGCAGGCTTGCCAGTGAATACGGCCGGGCGATCGAACCGTTCCACAGAAGCACATGCTGCCCGGCTTGATAACGCAGCGCTCGCTCTGGACGCACGCGTAGGCGCAACACATCACCGTACCAGTCCAGCGCACACACCTGAGCGGGGATGCCGTCCTGCAGAGGGTCGAATACCGCTACGCGCAGGTCCCCCACTACACGGCACTGGCACGCCAGGCGCCAGCCTTGTGCATGCTTATCCAGCGCCAGTGCCTCAGGCAAGGCATCCGCCGGTTGCCCCTCCAGGCAATGCACCAGGCAAGCGTGGCAACTGCCGGCCCGGCAGCTGTAGGGCACATTCAGGCCGGCCTCGTTCAAGGCATCGAGCAAGTTGCTGCCAGTGGGCACCGCCCAGCGGCGCTCGCCCACGCAAATTTCGGGCATTGTCAGCTCTCTCTCCTGGCGCTTTATTTTGCCGGGCCCGCTTTGCGGCCCCCGTCAAGCATCCTATCTCTCGAGCGAGACAGCAAGAACAGTGCCTGCCCGCTGCCGACCATCGTCCAGACCGGCCGAAGGTGTGCCCGGGACGGATGCGCGCTATACTGCCGCGCCTTTTTCCGCCGGCCTGACCTGCCGGCGCCTTGCAAGGCGTTTCGACATGCTGGTCGGCACCGTCGAGCGTCTTTATGAATGTTCCCGTCTTTAAGAGGAGCGCGCTGCATGACCGTGATCAAGCAAGACGACCTGATTCAGAGCGTCGCCGACGCCCTGCAATTCATCTCGTACTACCACCCCGTCGATTTCATCCAGGCGATGCACGAGGCCTATCTGCGTGAAGAATCGCCTGCTGCGCGCGATTCCATCGCCCAGATCCTGATCAACTCGCGCATGTGCGCCACCGGCCACCGCCCGATCTGCCAGGACACCGGGATCGTCACCGTGTTCGTGCGCGTCGGTATGGACGTTCGCTGGGATGGCGCCACCCTGAGCGTCGACGACATGATCAACGAAGGTGTGCGCCGCGCCTACAATCTGCCCGAAAACGTCTTGCGCGCCTCTATCCTGGCCGACCCGGCCGGTGCTCGCAAGAACACCAAGGACAACACCCCGGCAGTCATCCACTACTCGATCGTCCCTGGCGACAAAGTCGAAGTCGATGTGGCAGCCAAAGGTGGCGGTTCGGAAAACAAGTCGAAGATGGCCATGCTCAACCCGTCCGACTCGATCGTCGACTGGGTGCTGAAGACCGTCCCGACCATGGGCGCTGGCTGGTGCCCGCCTGGCATGCTCGGCATCGGCATCGGCGGTACCGCCGAGAAGGCCGCCGTCATGGCCAAGGAAGTGTTGATGGAATCCATCGACATCCACGAACTGAAAGCGCGTGGCCCGCAGAACCGCCTGGAAGAAATCCGCCTGGAGCTGTTCGAGAAGGTCAACCAACTGGGCATCGGCGCCCAGGGCCTGGGTGGCCTTACCACCGTGCTCGACGTCAAGATCATGGACTACCCGACCCACGCCGCGTCGCTGCCGGTGTGCATGATCCCCAACTGCGCCGCCACCCGTCACGCCCACTTCGTGCTCGATGGCTCCGGCCCGGCCGAGCTGGAAGCGCCATCGCTGGACGCCTACCCGGAAATCGTCTGGGAAGCCGGCCCAAGTGCCCGCCGCGTCAACCTCGACGACATCACCCCTGAAGAAGTCGCCAGCTGGAAACCGGGCGAGACCATTCTGCTCAACGGCAAGATGCTCACCGGCCGCGACGCCGCACACAAGCGCATGGTCGAAATGCTCAACCGTGGCGAAGCGCTGCCGGTGGACCTGAAAGGCCGCTTCATCTACTACGTAGGCCCGGTTGACCCGGTCGGTGACGAAGTGGTGGGCCCTGCAGGCCCGACCACCGCCACCCGCATGGACAAGTTCACCCGCCAGATCCTCGAGCAAACCGGCCTGCTGGGCATGATCGGCAAGTCCGAGCGTGGCCCGACCGCCATCGAAGCGATCAAGGACAACAAGGCCGTGTACCTGATGGCCGTTGGCGGCGCTGCCTACCTGGTGGCCCAGGCCATCCGCAAGTCCAAGGTCCTGGCCTTCGCCGAGCTGGGCATGGAAGCGATCTACGAGTTCGAGGTCAAGGACATGCCGGTTACCGTCGCGGTAGACAGCAATGGTGAATCGGTGCACATCACAGGCCCTGCCCTGTGGCAGAGCAAGATCGCCGAAAGCCTGGCAGTAGAAGTTAAGTGAGGCAGCCTTGAGGCTTGAGTAACCGTTTCTCGAAGGTCGGTTGCTCGCGATTGAAATCAACACCCTGCGATGGCTACGCTTTCGCAGGGTGTTTTTTTGTGCAGGCATTGGCAAAAAATCGCCGTTTCGGTGTTGCTGCAACAGGGGGCAAACGCTGAACTGATTCATTTATGTACCATCCGGTAGCGATTGGAATGGCTTTAACTGGGCACTCCCCCCTCAACGAGTGTCTCAAAATGAATGGGTTCAAGCTCGACAACCAATGGCTCAACCGCTTTCGCCTGGATATCACCTCAAGCTCCAATCGCCTTTATGCCAATGGTCGGCAGCAAGTGGAAGTGACTGTCACCCTGGAGCCACGTAAAGGGGAAACCCTTAGCGAAGAGAGCCTCAATAGCCTGTCGCTGGTGTTAATTGATGAAGACGGCGAACCACGCCTGCTGGATCACCCCGACCTGTTTGCGTCCAAGGCGCGCGATAAACGGTTTGTTTATCATGCCGCCTACGGAGGCGCCCCCAGCGCGCTCACCGAAAAAACCGCAAACAGCATTCGCCGCAGCTTCTACGTCACGTCCCAACGCCCTGGCGGCACGCTCACCCAGATCTACGCATTAATGTTGAAAGATGAGAATACCTACGCCATAACCAACACCAGCCCCTTCGTGTCATCGGTGGTCATTGAGTCCATCACGCCACCGCCACCGCACGACAAGGTGTTCCACCTTGAGCCGGGCACGCCCTTCAAATACAAGTCGAACAATGCCAATAGCCATTGGGACGACGAAGTCGAAGAGACAGTCAGCTATTTTGGTTTTGCCGATCCCAAACTCATCATGGTAGAGAGCACCGCACTGGAGACGCCCTCGAACACGCCATTTTATGAGCGGCACAATCATGACCACGCGCTTATCTCATTCCAGCTGACTAACGACTACAGCCAAGCGTCAACAGTAACAGCCCTGGGGGTGGGAGAAGCGTTCGAGGCGGTCTCCCCTGATTCAGGCGAAGCCTATGTACAGCGCCCTAACCACATGACGCTTCATCATTACTACAGACGCTTTTACGCAAAGCATTACAACTCGCTCAATGAAGCGCCCAGTGTGTGGCTGCTACGCGACCAACACGGCAACCCGTACCACGTCGAATTCCTCGTCAGCAATGGCGGCCACGCACTGAAATACCATGTCAGCGAAAACAAGCTGAACCTTGGCCCCTGACGACAGGTTCATGCCATCAGTGCCTTCATCCAGAACGACATGATTTTCTCGGAAGTGACCTGCTCACCCAGGTCGCGCCAGGCACATGTGGTGCGTAACGACGGCTCGTGCAAAAAACCCCGGTTGCGCCAGAAACCCTGCAAGGGTTTGTAACCGGCGGGGCGCCTTGGATGCACGCCCGGGCGCTCGACGGCACAGAAAACGCAGTAATCGAACGCGGCAAGTGTGTGCGCATAGGATTCACGCTCGATAAAAAAACGCACCCCGAGGCCTTGCCCGCGGTACTGCGGCAGGACAAACGACTCACCGAACAGATAGACGCTCGCAGGATCGCGGCCCTGAGCCCGGAACAGCTGAAGGAATTCAGGAGCTCCATCCATCAGCGGCAAAGCGGTTGAGGCTCCGACTACCTGGCCGTCGTCCACGGCCAGCACGACCAGGCTGCGCCCGGAGCGGACATGGCTGGCCAGATAGTCGACGTCAGAGTCCGGGCTGCCGTCGTACAGGTAGGGAAATTCGCGCATTACGGCCAGGCGCAGGCGAGCGAGGTCATCGATGTATGGCGCGATAGCGGCGCCGTGCAACAGGCGTATTTCCATGCTTGGCGGTCGTTTTGTCGATGTGGATGACGCGCTCGGCTAAGCCGGGCTTGAGGGGAAACCCTATCATCCGAGGCAACGACCCGCCTTTTCCATACACGACAGGTACTGTTCCATGACCGCTACCGAGCGGGTAAATGCCTACTAGGCCGCGTTCAACGCCGGCGGCAGTCGCGCGGTGGCGGCGTTCACCGTGCATGGCGAATACCGGGTTCCCCCGCGAAAAGGCCGTATCAGGCAATACGGGTGCCCAGCACCTTCAGAAATGCCGCCAGCCAAGCCGGGTGCGCTGGCCACGCCGGTGCGGTCACCAGGTTGCCATCCACATGGGCCTGGTCCACGGCGATATCGATGAACGTGCCGCCCGCCAGACGCACTTCCGGGGCACACGCCGGATACGCGCTGCATTCGCGCCCCTCCAGCACACCCGCCGCCGCCAGCAGCTGGGCACCATGGCACACCGCCGCAATCGGCTTGCCAGCCTGGTCAAATGCCCGCACCAGCGCCAGCACTTTTTCATCCAGGCGCAAATACTCCGGCGCACGGCCACCCGGGATCAGCAGGGCGTCGTAACTCTCGGGCCGCACCCGCACAAAGTCATAATTCAAGGCAAAGTTGTGCCCCGGCTTTTCGCTGTAGGTCTGCTCACCCTCAAAATCATGGATGGCAGTGCGCACGGTCTGCCCCGCCAGTTTCTCCGGGCACACCGCGTGCACCGTGTGGCCCACCATGCTCAAGGCCTGAAACGGCACCATCGCCTCGTAATCCTCGACGTAGTCGCCTACCAGCATAAGAATCTTCTTCGCCGTCATCGCACCCACTCCTTCGGTTAACCGTAAACAGTCAATGCACGATAGCCGCTGTCAGTCACGGCGGTCGAGCACGTTGACTACCAGTCGGTCGATCCAGCCCCAGATTCGTTGTTTAACCCGGCGCCACAGGGGGCGGGCATGCCAGTGGTCGAGGTCGACTTCCTCGCTCAAGGCAAAGTCGCGCTCGAAGCTGGCCACCACCGCGGCCGTCAACGGCGGGTCCAGCGCCTCAATGTTGGCCTCAAGGTTGAACCGCAGGTTCCAGTGGTCGAAGTTGCACGAACCGACGCTGACCCAGTCGTCCACTACAACCATCTTCAGGTGCAGGAAGCACGGTTGGTACTCGAAAATCCGCACACCGGCGCGCAGCAGGCGGGGGTAGTAGCGGTGCCCGGCGTAGCGGACCGACGGGTGGTCAGTGCGTGGGCCGGTCAGCAACAGCCGCACGTCAAGCCCCTTGCTGGCAGCACGGCGCAAAGAACGGCGCACGCTCCAGGTCGGCAGAAAGTATGGCGTGGCCAGCCATACCCGCTGCTTGCCACTGTTCAGCGCCCGCACCAGCGAATGCAGGATGTCCTGATGCTGGCGGGCGTCGGCATAAGCTACCCGCCCCATGCCCTGGCCCTGCGCAGGCACCTTGGGCAAACGGGGCAGGCCGAAGCCCTCGGCAGGGCGCCAGGCGGTGCGGCGGTTGTTGGCGCCCCACTGGCGGTCGAACAGCAACTGCCAGTCGGTTACCACCGGCCCCTGAATCTGCACCATCACCTCATGCCATTCGCTGGTCGCGTCGCCCGGGGTCCAGAACTCGTCGGTAACCCCTGTGCCGCCCACCACCGCCCAGCGTTCGTCCACCAGCAGCAGCTTGCGGTGGTCGCGGTACAGGTTGCGCAAGCCGCGCTTCCAGCGCAGACGGTTATACCAGCGCACGTACACACCAGCCTCCAGCAAGCGTTGGCGCAGGGCGCTGTTGAAGGCCAGCGAGCCGTAATCATCGAACAGGCAGCGCACCCGCACGCCACGCCGTGCGGCCTGCTCCAGCGCCTCGACCACCGCCTCGGCACAGGCGCCAGCCTCGACCAGGTACAGCTCCAGGTCAACCTGGAACTCGGCACGCACGATGGCTGCGAGCATGCGCGGAAAGAACTCGGGGCCGTCGATCAGCAGTTCGAACTGGTTGCCATCCCGCCAGGGGAAGACCGGGCCCGGCATGTCAGCGGGCGGTGAAAATCAGCGCCGCGCTAACCGGCACCGACGGGTTGATGGACGTGAGCCCGGCAAACTTGCGCAAGGTTTGCAGCCCTGGCAGCAGCCCGAAATCCTCGGCACGCAACACCAGGGGTTCGAGTGTCACGACCTGAAAGCGCCGCTCGTCCAGGCGGGTGGCCAACAACAGGGCGTTGTAGCTGTGCGACTGGCCATGCAGGGTAACGGTGAGCGGCAGGCGCAGTTCGATCTGGGCACCGTTGGCCAAGTCGTTGATCGGCCGCAGGTCCAGCTGCGCCCGCACCTTGGCTTCGGCAAAACGCTCGACCTCGAACAGGTCCTCACGCATGCGCTCGTCACGCAGTGCAATGCCACTGCTCACCGAATCCATCTCGATGCTCAGCCCCGCCACGCCTTTGCGGTCGACCGTGCCATGCAGCACCAGAAAGCGGTGCACTTCGGCAGTGTCACCGTTTTTGCCGGTAATGAACGACAGGCGCGACGATTCGCCATCGAGGTGCCAATTGGCGTGGGCAGGCAGGCACAAAGCCAGCAACAAGGCGGGCAGCAGACGGGGCAGCTTGAACATGACAGATCTCGTGAAACCAGGCCGCCAACCTTACCCGCCCGCCTTCATGGCAGCAAGCGGCAGCCCTCGTGCGGGCCCTGCCAGCTAGCCTGATTGCGCCGCCCCAACCCCTCGGCAGTGACTCGTCGCTGCGGGCTGTTTTCCTCCAGCAGGCTCAGCGGCAGCCATTGCTTTACATAGCCTTGGCAGTAGGCCTGCCCGAAGCCCATGACGAAGCGGTACGAGCAGTATTACTTGGCCGAGTAGGCCGAGAGGATGCCGGGGAAATCAGCCAACGCCTGACGCTCCTGCCAGGCCCAGAACACAAGGCCCAGCAACACCAGCAACAAGGCCCGCTTCATGTGCCCTCCCGGGGCACTGCCGCCAGTACCCGCTTGAGCAGTTCGTCGTGCTGGTAGCTGCCGTCGCGGTCATCGGCATAGCGCACGATCACCAGCTTTTGCGCGGGCAGCACGTACAGCGCCTGGCCCCAGTGGCCAAGGGCGGCGTAGGCGTCTTCGGGTGCACTCGGCCAAGGCCGTTGGGCGCCGGCCAACGGCCGGTTGAGCCACCAGTGGCCGCCAGGGTTGGCCTCACCGGGCACAGGTTCGGCATGGGTAAACGCTGTTCGGTTGAAGGCCACCCAGGCCGTGGGCAGCAGTTGCCGGCCTTGCCAGCGCCCGTCACGCTGCATCAGCAAGCCGATTCGCGCCAGGTCGCGAGCGCTGAGGTACAGATAGGAAGAGCCCACGTAGGTGCCCGCCCCGTCACGCTCCCACACCGCGCTGTCGATACCTAACGGGCTGAACAGCGCGTGCCAGGGGTAATCGGGGTACTGCCCGGCATCGAGCATGCCGCGCAGTGCAGCCGCCAGCAGGTTGCTGTCACCACTGGAATAGAGAAAACGCTCACCGGGGCTGGCCGCCGCACCCCGCGCCGCCGTATAGGCCGCCATGTCCTCGCGGCCACGGGTGTATAGCATGGCCACCACTGATGACTTGAGGGGGGCGTATTCGTAGTCTTCCTGCCAGTCCAGGCCACTGGCCCAGTGCAGCAGATCGGCCATGCGTATGCCCGGATGGCCGCGCATGGCGGGATAGAAACGGGTGACCGGATCTTCCAGCTGGAAGCGCCCTTCGCCTTGGGCCACGCCCATCAGCGTGGCGAGTACGCTCTTGCTTACCGACCAGGTCAGGTGCGCGGTGGCGGCAGTGGTGGGGGCGGTGTAGCGCTCGTGGAGGATACGGCCATCGCGGATGATCAGCAGCGCGTCGGTGCGGATGCCGCTGCGGTCGGGGGCAGTGCGAGGGGGGAAGGCGTAGGCGTCGACGGCTTGCCAGTCGAAACAGGCAGGATCGTTCTGCCAGTCAGGGTCAGGCCAGTCCTCGGCTTCGGCGGTTGCCAAGGCCAGGCAAAGAACCAATAGCAGACCTTTCAGCATTGTGTTTCAGCTCGAAATTTTGGGGCCGCCTTGCGGCCCCCCGGGATCATCGGTTCACAAAAACCTATCAGGCCTTCATGACAATCCCGCAGCCGCCCAAGCCTTGTTCAGGCGCTGCTCGCGCGCCGCCGCAGCCAACGCCATCACCCCTTGGTCACGCTGCCAGATTTGCGCCCAATGCACCGGCCCGGCCGCCAATGCTGCGTCGATCGCCCCCCGCAACGCCTGGAACTGCGCAAACAAACCACCCAACAGCAAATGGCCATCCGTGCAGTCGGCACACTGCCGGCTACCCTCGGCACACCCGGCCAGCAGCCCAAGCAGTTGCAGGCGTAAAGCCTGCGGCCAGGCGCTTTCCTGCCCCACGCCATACAACCAGGCCGTCAGTGCCGTGAGCACATACAAGTCCTCCAGCGAGCGAAACGGCTTCACATAAGCATCCCAGCCGTCACCGGCCAGCAGCTCGCACGCCGCCTGTTCCAGCAGCAAGCGCCCATGGCCCACCTCCGGCATCAACGGCAAGGTCGGCAATGGCTCCAGGGTCACGCCGGGCTCCCCGGGGTACACCACCGCCAGGTTCAATTTTGGCGCCGCGCCTGCGGTTTCGCTGCGCGCCGCCACCAGCAGCCACTCCGCCTCCAGCCCGGCGGTGACGAAGTCCTTGCTGCCGGTCAGGCGCAAGCCGTCCAGGCGCGTGTGCATGTCCGCCGGCCGCACGCTGCGCCGCTCGGTCGCGCACAGCGCGCCGAGGCTGGACGGTGCACTGGGCCACAGCACGCGCAAGGCGGCCTGGTAACCCACCAGAAAAGCCAGGCCCGGCGTGGCCATCGCGCGCCCGCCCAGTGCCGCCAGTTCGAAGGGGGCAACCGGGCCGAGGCGCTCGAGCAGCGCGGCATAGGTTTCGCCCAGAGTGCCCGCCGGCGCGTGGCGAAGCGGGTCGTTCAATCGTTGCAACCAGGCCATGGGACGGCTCCTTGCTGGGGCTTTCTGGTCAAGGTTTGGGGGGTGTCACGCAAGCATCACCAAAGATTCACAGGGGTGACACCGCGTCTACCTAGGCTGACTTTGCACAACAAAGCCGACCGGCCGCAACCCTTCATGGCTGGCTTATGGAGACTCGTAATGACTCGGATCGCTCATTCTGGCGACAACAGCACTGAACGCCGTCTGCAAGCCGAACGCCTGGTTGGCGCCGCGGCGCTGCAAGAGGCCCAGGCCCTGCGCTTCAAAGTGTTCAGCGCAGAATTCAAGGCCAAGCTCAAGGGTGCCGAGCACGGCCTGGACATGGACGACTACGACGTGCACTGCCGCCACATTGGTGTACGCGACCTGAGCACAGGCGAGCTGGTGGCCACCACCCGCCTGCTCGACCACCAGGCCGCCAGCAGCCTGGGCCGCTTCTACAGTGAAGAAGAATTCCGCCTGCACGGCCTGTTGCAGCTGCAGGGCCCGATCCTCGAACTGGGCCGCACCTGCGTAGCCCCCGACTACCGCAACGGCGGCACCATCGCCGTGCTGTGGGGTGAACTGGCCGAGGTGCTCAACGAGGGCCGCTACAGCTACCTGATGGGCTGTGCCAGCATCCCGATGCAGGACGGCGGCGTGCAGGCCCATGCCGTGATGCAGCGCCTGCGTGATCGCTACCTGTGCAACGAGCACCTGCGGGCCGAGCCAAAGAACCCGCTGCCAAGCCTGGCGTTGCCGGGCAACGTCATCGCCGAAATGCCACCGCTGCTCAAGGCCTACATGCGCCTGGGCGCAAAGATTTGCGGCGAGCCTTGCTGGGACGAGGACTTCCAGGTGGCCGACGTATTCATCCTGCTCAAGCGCGATAATCTCTGCCCGCGGTACGCCCGGCACTTCAAGGCGGCGGTCTGATGCAGAAGCTGCGGGTAGTAGCCCGCCTGACCCGACTGCTGCTCGTGCTGTTGCTGGGTATGTTCATGGCCAGTCTTATTGCCCTCGGCGAACGCCTCGGTTTCAAAGCTCCCCTTGAGCGCCGCCAGCGCTGGACCTGCCTGTTCATGAAACGCCTGGTCGCCGCCCTGCCCTTCAACGTGCGTGTAGTCGGCGAACTGCCGCAGCGGCCGATGCTGTGGGTCAGCAACCACGTTTCGTGGACCGACATCCCCCTGCTCGGCATGCTGCTGCCGCTGTCGTTCCTGTCCAAGGCTGAAGTGCGTCATTGGCCGGTGGCCGGTTGGCTGGCGGAAAAAGCCGGCACACTGTTCATTCGCCGTGGTGGTGGCGACAGCCAGCGCCTGCACGAACAGATCGCCGGGCAACTGGGGCTGGCGCGCCCCCTGCTGATCTTCCCCGAAGGCACCACTACCTGCGGTCGCAACTTGCGCACCTTCCATGGCCGCCTGTTGGCAGGTGCCATCGACCGGGGCGCGGCGGTGCAGCCGGTGGCTATCCAGTATCTGCGTGATGGCCAGATCGATCCGATTGCGCCGTTCATTGGCGACGATGATCTGGTGTCGCACCTGATGCGCCTGTTTGCCCAGCCGCGAGGCGAGGTGTGCATTCACTTGCTGCCACCTATCGGCAGCGTGGGCAAGGAGCGTGCGGTGCTGGCGTTGCAAGCACAGCAGGCGATTCACCTGGCGTTGTTCGGGGTTGAAGAAGTTGAAGCAGTGCCAAGGCGGCCGGCGCGGGCTGCCTGAGCCTGGCGCAGGCGCTACAAGTCCTCAGCCCTACGCTGCGCCGCCGCAAAAGCCTGTAACTGGGGATAGAACTCGCGAAAATCCGCCAGCAGCGGCTCATACAGCCGCTCCAGTTCCACCATTACCCCGGCCATCCCCTCAGGCCGCGACAAGCGTCGGGCAATGCCGTTGAACACCTGTTCCAGCGTGGCAAAATCGCCATACGCCCCTAGCCAGTCATCCGCTGCCATGAACGGCGCAATCCGCGCCAATCGCCCCGGCAGTTCGGGCTGCGCCAGCAGCACCCTGTAAAACGCGCCAGTAAACTGCGCCAGTGGCTGCTCGGCGTAGTGGCCCCAATGCCGCGCCAGGCAATGGTCGAAGAAGACATCCAGCACGATGCCGGCAAAGCGCCGCCGCTCGCGCGGAAAGCGCGCCAGTGCCGCCAGCACCAGCGGATGCTGATCGGTGTAGCTGTCGATATGCCGGTGCAGCCGGATAGCCGCCTCCAGCGCAGGAGGGAAGCGCCCTTCCAGCGAGCCTTTGACAAAATCGCCATACAGGCTGCCAAGCAGTTGTTGCGGCGCCGGGCCGCCCAGGTGCAGGTGTGCGAGGTAGTTCATGGGCGAAGTCTACCACCGCTCTGCCTTATATCGTTGTAACGCGATATACCGATTCGCGCTCAGCTCAGAACCTCTTGGTATTTGTATATCGGGAACAGCCGATTTACATTTCGCTCTATCGCGATATACCGCTACAACGAGCCTCCACCCATGCCTCTTGATCTCGACGAAATCATAAAAGCGCTGGCCCATCCGGTCAGGCGAGAAATCCTCAGCTGGCTGAAAGACCCGGCAACGCAATTCCCCGACCAGTACCACAGCACCGAAAACGGTGTGTGTGCCGGGCAGATCGACCAACGCTGCGGCCTGTCGCAGTCGACCGTCTCCGCCCACCTGGCTACCTTGCAGCGCGCCGGGCTCATCAGCAGCCAGAAGATTGGCCAATGGCACTTCTTCAAACGCAACGAAGCCACCATTGAGGCATTCCTCGAACAACTTCGCCAAACACTTTGACAAGGCAGGTAACCGCTATGACCACGCTTTTCAATCCGATCACCCTGGGCGACCTGCAACTGCCCAACCGCATCATCATGGCCCCGCTCACCCGCTGCCGTGCCGACGAAGGCCGCGTGCCCAATGCGCTGATGGCCGAATACTATGTACAGCGCGCCAGCGCCGGGCTGATCCTCAGCGAAGCGACTTCGGTCACTGCCATGGGCGTCGGCTACCCGGATACCCCCGGTATCTGGAACGATGAGCAGGTGCGTGGCTGGAACAACGTCACCAAGGCCGTGCACGCCGCCGGCGGGCGCATCTTCCTGCAGCTGTGGCACGTTGGCCGTATTTCCCACCCCAGCTACCTGAACGGCGAGCTGCCGGTGGCCCCCAGCGCAATCCAGCCCAAGGGCCATGTAAGCCTGGTGCGCCCGCTAAGTGACTACCCCACCCCGCGCGCGCTGGAAACCGAGGAAATCAACGACATCGTCGAGGCCTACCGCAGCGGTGCCGAAAACGCCAAGGCTGCCGGTTTCGATGGTGTAGAGATTCACGGCGCCAACGGTTACCTGCTCGACCAGTTCCTGCAAAGCAGCACCAACCAGCGCACTGACCTCTACGGAGGGTCGCTGGAAAACCGTGCACGCCTGCTGCTGGAGGTGACCGATGCGGCCATCGAAGTGTGGGGCGCAAACCGCGTAGGCGTGCACCTGGCGCCGCGTGCCGATGCTCACGACATGGGTGATGCCGACCGCGCCGAAACCTTCACCTACGTGGCTCGCGAGCTGGGCAAGCGAGGCATTGCCTTTATCTGCTCGCGGGAGCGGGAAGCCGATGACAGCATCGGCCCATTGATCAAAGAGGCATTCGGCGGCCCGTACATCGTCAACGAGCGGTTTGACAAGGCCAGCGCCAATGCGGCCTTGGCCAGTGGCAAGGCCGATGCAGTGGCGTTTGGCGTACCGTTCATCGCCAACCCCGACCTGCCGGCGCGGCTGGCGGCGGATGCGCCATTGAACGAGGCGCGGCCAGAGACTTTCTATGGCAAGGGGCCGGTGGGGTACATCGATTATCCGCGGTTGTAATCACGATTGCCGGGGCCGCTTTGCGGCCCATCGCGACACAAGGCCGCTCCCACAGGGATAAGCACAGCCCTCAAGGTAGCGTCGAACTTGTGGGAGCGGCCTTGTGTCGCGAAAGGAGGGCAAAGCCCTCCCGCGCTCTGTTACGGCCGGGCGTTGATCTGCTGCTGCAGGTTCTGAATCTGGCTCTGCAGCGTATTCAGGTTGCGCGTCGTCTGCGCACGGAAGGCATCGAATTCCTGCACCGACGCACCACCGGACGCTGCCGCAGCCGGGCGGTTGTCGATCTGGCTCTTCAACACCAAAATATCCTGTTCCAGGCCCTGGATTGCCGCGCTCGGGTTGCCCTGCTTCTTCAGCGCCGCCACATCGCTGCCCAGGCTCTTGAGCTGCCCGTCCAGCGTGCCGCCATCCACCTGCGCGGCCTTCAGCGCGGCAACCTGCTCGTTCAGGCCCTTCAACTGGGCATCCAGCTTGCCGCCATCAACCTGCCCTGAACGCAACGCGGCCAGCTCGCCATTCACCAGCTTCAACTGCGCCTGCAGCTGGCTTTGCAGCTCGGTCACAGCCTTCTGCTGTTCACGGGTATCGGCCAGCACCTGCTCCAGGCGCTTACCCAGGTCGCCGGTCTGCCCGGCTACGCCTTGCTGCAACTGGCGCAACTGCTGCTTCAGCGCCTCGCTGCTGGTATTAACACCGGACTCGCTGGCCTCAACCTTGCCACTGATCGCCTGCAAGCGCCCGGCTGCTTCTTCACTGATGCGGGCAAAGCTCTCCTGGGTCGCCACCAGTTGCTGCTCCATCAGCGAGATCTGCTGGAAGCTCCACCAGCCCAGGCCCGCCAACGCGATGAACGAAGCGCAAAGCAGCGCCCACAACGGCCCCGTGCTGGCACCACGGGCGGCTTTCTGCCGGCTGCGCACCACGTGCGCCGGTATCAGTTCGTCATCATCAACGGTGCCCGCCCGCAAGGTAGGCACATCATCGTAGTCATCGTGAGCATGGTTACGCATGGATACATTCAACCGCGGTAGTCGCACAGAGGCACGAGTATAAACCGCAAGCGCGGCGCATTGATGACCATTGTCAGCCAGACGGCCTCACTGCGCAGGCGGCAAATGCTTCCACCAGCCGCAGAATTCATCCAGTGCCGTCCACAGGCTGACCTTGGGCTGGTAGTCCAGGTACTGCCGGGCGCGGCTGATATCCAGGGTGAAGTCACGGCTCATCACCTGCATCCCCAGGCGCGACAAGGTCGGTTGCGGGCGCCCCGGCCACAACATGCAAGCGGCCTCATTCAGCGCGGCCAGGCTATAGGCCAGGCCGTAGGAGCGGTAGCGGGTCACCTGTGGCAGTTGCATCTGGCGCATCACGTAGTTGACCACGTCCCACAGCGGCAGCGGCTGGCCGTTGCTGATGTTGTAGGCCTGGCCCAGCGCACGCTCGTCGGCGAACAACGCGCTGAGCAGTGCTTCGTTGAGGTTGTGCACGCTGGTGAAATCGACTTTGTTCAAACCGTTGCCGATGATCGCCATGCGGCCTTTGCGCTGCATCTGCATCAGCCGCGGAAAAATGCTGGCATCGCCGGCACCGGTGACAAAGCGCGGGCGCAGCGCCAGTACTTCGAGGCCGAACTCCTGGGCCCCGAACACTTTTTGCTCGGCCAGGTGCTTGGTTTGCCCATAATGGTCGTGAAAACGGCGCGGCACTTGCTCTTCACGGATGTCCAGGCGCGAACGGCCATTGAAATAGATCGAAGGCGACGACAGGTGCACCAGGCGCCGCACATGTTCCTTCAGGCAGCCCTCGACCACGTTTTCGGTGACGACCACATTGCCTTGGTAGAAGTCCTGGTAGCGCCCCCAGTTGCCCACTGCGCCGGCGCAGTGCACCACCGCCTCGATGCCTTGGCACAGGCGGCGGGCCAACTCGGGGTCGCCCAGGTCGCCAGGGATGAACTGGGCGCCGCGCTTGACCAGGTGCTCGACCCCTTCGGCGCGGCGGCCGCTGACCCGCACGTCCAGGCCCTGCTCCAGGGCGTAGCGCGCAAAGCGCCCGCCAATGAAGCCACTCGCGCCGGTGACCAGAATTCGCATGTAAGACTCCGTCTTGCCAGATTTCAGATGCAACTGACGCCAGCCGTGGCTACAAGGGCACCAGCCATTGCCGTGCGGTGTGCCGCAGGTGGTCGGTCAGTTGCGCGAGCAATTGCCCGCCATTGCGCCAATGATGCCAGTACAGCGGCACGTCGATGGGGGTATCGCTGCAGATTTCCACCAACTGCCCGTTGGCCAGTTGCTCACGGGCCTGCAATTCGGGCACCAGCCCCCAGCCCAGCCCGGCCTCGGTCATGCGCAGGAAGCCTTCGGATGACGGGCACAGGTGGTGCAGGAAACCATCCTCGATGCCCAGTGAGGCCAGATAGCGATGCTGCAGGAAATCATCCGGGCCGTACACGATCGCCGGGGTGCGGGCCAGGCGGCTGGCGACAAAGCCTTGGGGGAAATGCCGCGCCATGAACCCGGGGCTGGCCAATGCCCGGTAGCGCATGGCCCCCAGCAGCAGGCTGCGCGCCCCGGCTACCGGGCGTTCACTGCCACACAGGCAGGCCGCCACTTCGCCAGCACGCATGCGCTTCAGGCCCACTTCCTGGTCTTCTACGACCAGGTCGGTCAATACGTTCTGCTGCGCACAGAAGTTGCCCACCGCACCGGCCCACCAGGTGGCCAGGCTATCGGCGTTGAGCGCAATGCGCAGGCGTTCCGGCATGCCCTCCTCGTCCAGCGCCGGCACCTGGCGCTGCAAGTCTCGTTCAAGCAGGCGCACCTGCTGCACATGGTTGAGCAACTGGCGACCGACTTCGGTTGGGCTGGGCGGCGCGGCACGTACCAGCACGGGCTGCCCGACCCGCGCTTCGAGCAGCTTGATGCGCTGGGAGATGGCCGACTGCGACAAGCCCAGCACTTGCGCGGCACGCTCGAAACCACCCTGTTCGATCACCGCCGCCAGGGCGGCCAGCAACTTGTAGTCGAACATCGATTTTCCTAATGACGGATCAGCTTTATTTGTTTTTCTTATACAGCGCAAGCCACCACAATGGCCAGCATCTTTAAGGTTCCTTTTATGGAGAGCACGCCATGTGGCAAAGCTATCTCAACGGCATGCTGGTGGCCTTCGGCCTTATCATGGCCATTGGCGCACAGAACGCCTTCGTCCTCGCCCAGAGCCTGCGCCGTGAGCACCACTTGCCGGTAGCAGCATTGTGCATCGTCTGCGATGCCCTCCTGGTGGCTGCCGGGGTATTCGGCCTGGCCACGGTGCTGGCCCACAACCCGACCTTGCTGGCGGTGGCGCGTTGGGGCGGCGCCGTGTTCCTGGTCTGGTACGGCGCCAAGGCGCTGCGCAGCGCCTGTTCCAGCCAGAGCCTGAAGCATCAGCAGGGCCAGGGCGTACGCTCGCGCCGTGCGGTGCTGCTCAGTGCCCTGGCGGTGACGCTGCTGAACCCGCACGTCTACCTCGATACGGTGTTGCTGATCGGTTCGCTGGGCGCCCAGCAGACTGAGCCTGGCGCCTATGTGGCCGGGGCGGCCAGTGCCTCGCTGCTGTGGTTCTCGACCCTGGCGATTGGCGCGGCCTGGCTGGCACCGTGGCTGGCACGGCCGGCGACCTGGCGCATGCTCGACCTCATGGTGGCGGTGATGATGTTCGCAGTGGCGGCGCAACTGATCTTTTCCTGAACAGACACCACCGGTCGGTATCGTGTAACCGCTCTGGAACCTCTATTCCCTATCTTTGTTGCGTGGTTATGCGCCGGGGCTGGTGCTATGATCGGCCCCTTGCGTCGCAAAGAGTACAAACTCGCCGACGCTCATAGGGCCGCCCGTGATCGGCCCTGCGCAAACCGCGAACTAGACCTGAATCAGGAGATCCACCATGGCTTTTGAATTGCCGCCGCTGCCGTACGCCCACGATGCCCTGCAGCCGCACATCTCCAAGGAAACCCTGGAGTTTCACCACGACAAGCACCACAACACCTATGTCGTGAACCTGAACAACCTGGTCCCAGGCACCGAATTCGAAGGCAAGACCCTGGAAGAGATCGTCAAGAGCTCTTCGGGCGGCATCTTCAACAACGCCGCTCAGGTCTGGAACCACACCTTCTACTGGAACTGCCTGTCGCCAAACGGCGGCGGCCAGCCTATCGGTGCCCTGGCTGAGGCCATCAACACCGCTTTCGGTTCCTTCGACAAGTTCAAGGAAGAGTTCACCAAGACTTCGGTTGGCACCTTCGGTTCCGGCTGGGGCTGGCTGGTGAAGAAAGCTGACGGTTCCCTGGCCCTGGCCAGCACCATCGGCGCCGGCTGCCCGCTGACCAGCGGCGACACCCCGCTGCTGACCTGCGACGTCTGGGAACACGCCTACTACATCGACTACCGCAACCTGCGTCCGAAGTACGTCGAGGCGTTCTGGAACCTGGTCAACTGGGCCTTCGTTGCCGAGCAGTTCGAAGGCAAGACCTTCAAGGCCTGAGTCATCCAGCCTTGATCAAAAAACCCGGCCATGTGCCGGGTTTTTTTGTGCCTGTATCAGACGCGAAGAGGCCTGCACGGTTTTGCTTGCTCAGCCTGCATAGCGCGCTAACATCAAACCTCTGGAAGATTGACACAGCGCACTCAAGTTGCGGGGGCAGGCAACCGATACACTGCTCATGATCGGCCGATAGTGTATCGTCATCGTTGATGGCAAAATGATGCCATGCGCATGGATTAAGGAAACCCCATTGAAGCTGGAATTGCGGAACAGCTTGTCGGTCAAGTTGCTCAGGGTCGTGCTGCTGTCGGCGTTGGCGGTTGGCGTCGTGCTCAGCTGTGCGCAAATTGTCTACGACACCTACAAGACCCGCCAGGCCGTGAACAACGATGCCCAGCGCATCCTCGACATGTTCCGCGACCCCTCCACCCAGGCGGTATACAGCCTCGACCGCGAAATGGGCATGCAGGTGATGGAAGGCCTGTTCCAGGACGAATCGGTGCGCATGGCGTCCATCGGCCACCCCAACGAAACCATGCTGGCCGAAAAGTCCCGCCCGCTGCAGGACATGCCCATGCGCTGGCTGACCGACCCGATCCTCGGCCAGGAACGCACCTACACCACGCAACTGGTTGGCCGCGGCCCCTATAGCGAATACTACGGCGACCTGAGCATTACCCTCGACACCTCGTCCTACGGCGAAGACTTCCTGATCAACGCGGTGATCATCTTCATTTCCGGCGTACTGCGGGCCTTGGCCATGGGCCTGGTGTTGTACCTGGTCTACCACTGGCTGCTGACCAAACCGCTGTCCAAGATCATCGAGCACCTCACCCAGATCAACCCCGACCGCCCGAGCCAGCACCAGATCCCGCTGCTCAAGGGCCACGAGAAGAACGAACTGGGTCTCTGGGTCAACACGGCCAACCAGTTGCTGGCGTCGATCGAGCGCAACACTCACCTACGCCATGAAGCCGAAAACAGCCTGCAGCGCATGGCCCAGTACGATTTCCTCACAGGCCTGCCCAACCGCCAGCAACTGCAGCAGCAACTGGACAAGATCCTCGTCGATGGCGGTCGCCTGCAACACCGTGTGGCAGTGTTGTGCGTGGGCCTGGACGATTTCAAGGGCATCAACGAACAGTTCAGCTACCAGGTTGGTGACCAACTGCTACTGGCCTTGGCCGACCGCCTGCGCGCCCACAGCGGCCGCCTGGGCGCCCTGGCGCGGCTGGGTGGTGACCAGTTTGCCTTGGTACAGGCCAATATCGAGCAGCCCTACGAGGCGGCCGAACTGGCGCAGAGCATCCTCGACGACCTGGAAGTGCCGTTCGACCTCGACCACCACCAGCAGATCCGTCTGCGCGCCACCATCGGCATCACCCTGTTCCCCGAAGACGGCGACAGCACCGAGAAGCTGCTGCAGAAAGCCGAACAGACCATGACCCTGGCCAAGGCCCGTTCGCGCAACCGCTACCAGTTCTACATTGCCAGCGTCGACAGCGAGATGCGCCGCCGCCGCGAGCTGGAAAAGGACCTGCGCGAAGCCCTTCCGCGCAACCAGCTGTACCTTGTGTACCAACCACAGATCAGCTACCGCGACCACCGTGTGGTCGGCGTCGAGGCGCTGCTGCGCTGGCAGCATCCAGAGCTGGGCATGGTGCCGCCGGACCAGTTCATTCCGCTGGCCGAACAGAACGGCAGCATCATCAGCATTGGCGAATGGGTACTGGACCAGGCTTGCCGGCAACTGCGCGAATGGCACGACCAGGGCTTCAGCGAGCTGCGCATGGCGGTCAACCTGTCCACCGTGCAGCTGCACCACAGTGAACTGCCACGGGTGGTCAACAACCTGCTGCAGGCCTACCGTCTGCCGCCACGCAGCCTGGAGCTGGAAGTCACCGAAACCGGCCTGATGGAAGACATCAGCACTGCCGCCCAGCACCTGCTGAGCCTGCGCCGCTCCGGGGCGCTGATTGCCATCGACGACTTCGGCACCGGCTATTCGTCGCTCAGCTACCTGAAATCGCTGCCGCTGGACAAGATCAAGATCGACAAGAGCTTCGTCCAGGACCTGCTGGACGACGATGACGACGCCACCATCGTTCGCGCCATCATCCAGCTGGGCAAGAGCCTGGGCATGCAGGTGATCGCCGAAGGCGTGGAAACCGCCGAACAGGAAACCTACATCATTGCCCAAGGCTGCCACGAGGGCCAGGGCTATCACTACAGCAAGCCGCTGTCAGCCCGTGAACTGACCCACTTCCTCAAGCAGGCGCAGCGCAATCAGGTTTCGATGCTCTGAGCCGGCAGGCCTGGTTACAGGCTGTGACCTGCATTTACATGAATTGCGCGCCCGCCCCTTTACAGCAAATGCAAATCTTTCGCATGATGTTGCGCTTTCGCGTGCCACGGCGCACGGCCCACCCCTTGGTCCAACCACACGACGCAGGAAAACCAACAATGATTCGAATGCCTCTGGCCTCCGCCAGTCTGCTGGCCATTGCCATCGCTCTCGCCGGTTGCGGTGAAGGCAAGGACGACAAAGCCGCCGCGCCGCAAGCTCAGGCACCTGCCGCCGCCAGCACCACCGCTGCTGCGCCTGGGGCTGTTGACGAAGCCGCCGGCAAAGCCGTGGTCAAGCACTACGCCGAAATGGTCTACGCCGTGTACAGCGACTCGCTGAGCACCGCCAAGACCCTGCAGAGCGCAGTCGATGCGTTCCTGGCCAAGCCCAACGACGAAACCCTGAAAGCCGCCAAGCAAGCCTGGGTCGCCGCGCGCGTACCGTACCTGCAGACCGAGGCCTTCCGCTTCGGTAACACCATCATCGACGACTGGGAAGGCCAGGTGAACGCCTGGCCGCTGGACGAAGGCCTGATCGACTACGTCGACAAGAGCTACGAGCACGCCCTGGGCAACCCGGCTGCTGGTGCCAACATCATCGCCAACACCGAGATCCAGGTGGGCGAAGAGAAGGTCGACGTCAAGGACATTACCCCTGAAAAACTGGCCAGCCTGAACGAGCTGGCTGGCTCCGAGGCCAACGTTGCCACCGGCTATCACGCCATCGAGTTCCTGCTCTGGGGCCAGGACCTGAACGGTACCGGTCCAGGCGCTGGCAACCGCCCGGCGTCCGACTACCTGGAAGGCCAAGGCGCTACCGGTGGCCACAACGACCGCCGCCGTACCTACCTGAAAGCGGTCACCGACCTGCTGGTCACCGACCTCGAAGAGATGGTCGGCAACTGGGCACCGAACGTGGCCGACAACTACCGCGCCAAGCTGGAAGCCGAGCCTGTCAACGACGGCCTGCGCAAGATGCTGTTCGGCATGGGGAGCCTGTCGCTGGGTGAACTGGCGGGTGAGCGCATGAAGGTTTCGCTGGAAGCCAACTCGCCGGAAGACGAGCAGGACTGCTTCAGCGACAACACTCACTACTCGCACTTCTACGACGCCAAGGGCATCCGCAATGTCTACCTGGGCGAGTACACCCGCCCGGACGGCACCAAGGTCAGCGGCCCGAGCCTGTCGTCGCTGGTGGCCAAAGCCGATCCTGCTGCCGACGCCACCCTCAAGGCCGACCTGGAAGCCACTGAAGCCAAGATCCAGGTGATGGTCGACCACGCCCTTAAAGGCGAGCACTACGACCAGTTGATTGCAGCTGACAATGCTGCCGGCAACCAGATCGTGCGTGATGCCATCGCGGCCCTGGTCAAACAGACCGGCTCGATTGAACAGGCCGCTGGCAAGCTGGGCATTGCCAATCTGAACCCGGACACTGCGGACCACGAGTTCTGATCCTGTTGTAGCGCCTCATCGCAAACGCCCGGCCTAGTGCCGGGCGTTTTCATTTGTAGGCCTGGTAAAGCGCTTCCTGCTGCCTGAGGTACACGCAAGTGCCCATCCTGTAGCCCTTCAAGCAACCCAAACAGGAGGCAAAGTGCTGCAGATTCTTGATGTCTGGGGCGAAGGCCGAATCGTCCAGCGTGTAAATGGGAGGAACCTTGTTACCGGATTCACCCATGCCTACAACCTGAACAAGGCGGGCCAGCTCATCTCCAACGGGCCGTTTACGGGTAGGCATATTCCCAACCTGATTGTCGTATACGAATACGATGCTCCGGATTTTCCCCTCGACGATCACGCAGTCCCTCACGTAACGCTGATGGGCGCTCCGATCACCCACCATGTGGCCGAGGAAATCTGCCGGGTCGTTGCTCGCCCCGGCAAGGTTTACCTGTACGACCCCAACGAAACCGACCGCAAAATGTTCGAGGCCGTTGCCTTCGCCCAGGGGCTGCAGCCAATGGGCCGCTTCGTGCCCGCTGAACTCGCGCCCCCTTTCAACGAGATCACCCTGCTCGCAGCCTACGTCTACCGCACCCCGACGGCCCCGTTGCCACGCCCGGAAATCCAACACTAGAAGGAAACGCCAAATGGCCAGCCTCACCTACCTGCACTCCATCGCCAACAACACGCCCTATACCCTGACCCTGATCGACGGTGAAAACCGCAGCCAGAGCCTGGCAATAGGCGCCCAGCAAGCATGGAATGGCTCGCTCGCCGTGCCCTGGATCGGCAAATCGAGTGAAAACCACAAGGCCTTGCGCTTGATCCTCGGCCCGAATGCCGAGACCAACATCTGGGTATTTCAGGATTACTGGCAGCCCGCGCACAAGGATGCAATCAAGTGCCTCACCGCCTCATCCATGGAGTACGCCAGCGAGGAAGTCATCGAGGTCCCAGGCGACAACCGTGATGGCGGTAGCAAGAACCTGATCATCAGCCTGGTCAACAGAGAGTTCAAACTGTTGATGGCCTGAGCCCCCTCGGCAGCGACGATTTCATCAAGCAAACGCAAATTGCTCTTATTCAATGATCCTGGGCCTGCTAAGCTTGCACGCCGGTTTTTCGCTCACGCCCAGGATCCTTGATGTCCTCGTCGCTGTTCCGACTCTCTCCTCTGCTGCTGGCCTTTGCCCTCGCCGCCTGTGACGACGCCCCGCGTTTCACCCAGGCCGAGCCTGGCGAAGCATTGTCGGCCGGCAAGGCGACCGTGCAGCGCGCTGACCGCAACGCCTATTCCCTGCCTTCGGCCAACCTCTCGCCCGAGCGCCGCGTGGACTTCGCCGTGGGCAACAGTTTCTTCCGCAACCCCTGGGTCATCGCGCCGTCCACCACCACCGCCCGCGATGGGCTGGGCCCGCTGTTCAACACCAATGCCTGCCAGAACTGCCATGTTCGCGATGGCCGTGGCCACCCGCCAGCGCCGGGTGACAGCAACGCGGTGGGCATGCTGGTACGCCTGTCGATCCCCGACCAGCCCTACCTGGCCAAAGTGATCGAGCGCCTCGGCGTGGTACCGGAGCCGGTGTACGGCACCCAGCTGCAGGACATGGCCATCCCCGGCGTGGCGCCTGAAGGCAAGGTGCGGGTCAGCTATACGCAGCAAACCGTGTCGTTCAAGGACGGCCACCAGGTCGAACTGCGCAAACCTGCCCTGCAGATCACCCAGCTCGGCTATGGCGTGATGCACCCCGACACGCGGTTTTCGGCGCGGGTCGCCCCGCCCATGATCGGCCTGGGCCTGCTCGAAGCCATTCCCGAAGCCGACCTGCTGGCCAACGAAGACCCGGACGACCGCAACCACGATGGCATCCGCGGGCGGGCCAACCGGGTGTGGGACGATGCCCAGGGCAAGACCGTGATCGGCCGCTTCGGCTGGAAAGCCGGTCAGCCCAACGTCAACCAGCAGAACGTGCATGCCTTTGCCGGTGACATGGGCCTGACCAGCACCCTGCAGCCACACGATGATTGCACCCCGGCCCAGGCCGACTGCCTGGCCGCACCCAACGGCGACGGCGCCAACGGCGAGAAAGAAGTCAGCGACAACATCCTGCGCCTGGTGACCTTCTACACCCGCAACCTGGCCGTGCCGGCCCGCCGCGATGTGGGCGCGCCGCAGGTGCTGGCGGGCAAGAACCTGTTCTACCAGGCTGGCTGCCAGGGTTGCCACACACCGCAGTTCACCACGGCTGCCGAGACTACCGAACCAGAACTGGCCAACCAGGTCATCCGCCCCTACAGCGACCTGTTGCTGCATGACATGGGCCCAGGCCTGGCCGACGAACGCACCGAATTCGCCGCCAACGGCCAAGACTGGCGTACCGCGCCACTGTGGGGCATCGGGCTGAGCGAAACAGTGGCAGGCCACAGCCAGTTCCTGCATGACGGCCGCGCCCGCAACCTGCTTGAAGCCGTGCTCTGGCATGGTGGTGAAGCCGAGGCGGCACGCAACTTCGTACTCACTTTCAATGCCGAGCAACGCACTGCGTTGCTGGCGTTCCTGAACTCACTTTAAAACGCGCTAAGGAGCCGGGCATGTTCCGACCCAAACTGTTGTTCACCAGCCTCGCCGCACTCGCCCTCGGCGCCTGCTCGCCGCAGGACCCGCAAGCCGTGACCTCCGCCGCCATCGCCAAGCAAGTGATCCTGCCCACCTACAGCCGCTGGGTCGAAGCCGACCGCACGCTGGCCGCCAGCGCCCTGGCCTACTGCGAAGGCAAGGAAGACTTGGCCAAGGCCCGCGCCGACTTCCTCAACGCGCAGAAGGCCTGGGCCGAGCTGCAGCCGCTGCTGGTCGGCCCGTTGGCCGAAGGCAACCGCGCCTGGCAGGTGCAGTTCTGGCCCGACAAGAAGAACCTGGTCGGCCGCCAGGTCGAACAGCTCGTCAATGGCGACAAGCCGGTCGATGCCGCGACTCTGGGCAAGGCCAGCGTGGTGGTACGTGGCTTGTCAGCCTACGAGTACATCCTGTTCGACAGCAAGCCGGACATCGCCACTGCCGAGCAGAAAGCCCGCTACTGCCCGCTGCTGGTGGCCATCGGTGAACACCAGAAGGTCCTGGCCGAGGAGATCCTCAAGGGCTGGAACAGCACCGACGGCATGCTTTCGCAGATGACCAAGTTCCCGAACCAGCGCTACGCAGACTCTCACGAGGCAATCGCAGACCTGCTGCGCTCCCAGGTCACCGCCCTGGATACCCTGAAGAAGAAGCTGGGTGCGCCGATGGGTCGCCAGAGCAAGGGCATCCCGCAGCCGCTGCAAGCCGAAGCCTGGCGCAGCCACAATTCGCTGAAGAGCCTGGAGGCCACCCTCAAGGCCGCCGAAACCGTTTGGGTCGGGGTCGACAACCAGGGCCTGCGCGGCCTCCTGCCCAGCGATCAGAAAGCGCTGGCAGACAAGATCGACGCCGCCTACGCTACCTCGCTCAAACTGCTGGCCGACAACCAGAAAACGCTCGGTGAGCTGCTGGCCGACGACGCAGGCCAGCAAACCCTCAACCAGCTCTACGACAGCCTCAACGCCGTCCATCGCCTGCACGAAGGCGAGCTGGCCAAGGCGCTGAACATCCAGCTGGGCTTCAATGCCAACGACGGTGACTGATCATGCTGCGACGCCAGGCACTCAAACTCGGTAGCGTATTGCTCAGCGCCCTCACCTTGGGCGGCTGGAGCCTGTTCCGCAACAAAGGCAGCGAACCTTTGCTGCTCTCGGCGCGTGACGATGGCGACGGCAAGCACTATGCCGTCGGTTTTCGCCTGGACGGCACCCAGGTATTCAGCACCCAGGTCGCCCAGCGTTGCCATGCCATCGTCCACCACCCCGAGCAGCCGATCGCCTTGTTCGTCGCCCGCCGCCCCGGTACCGAAAGCTACCTGGTCGACTTGCGCGACGGGCGCCTGCTGCAAACGGTGGTTTCGCAGCCTAACCGGCACTTCTACGGCCACGCGGTGGTACACAAGGGCGGCGAATGGCTGTATGCCACCGAGAACGACACCACCGACCCGGGGCGCGGCGTGCTTGGCGTATACCGTTTCGAGGGCGAACGCCTGGTGCACACCGGCGAGATCCCGACCCACGGCATTGGCCCGCATGAGGTCGCCTGGCTGCCCGATGGTGAAACACTGATCGTGGCCAATGGCGGTATCCGTACCGAAGCCGAAAGCCGGGTAGAGATGAACCTCGACGCCATGCAGCCAAGCCTGGTGCTGATGCAGCGCGACGGTACCCTGCTGAGCAAGGAAACCTTGGCCCAGCAGATGAACAGCGTGCGCCACCTGGCGGTGGGCAGCGATGGCACCATTGCTGCCTGCCAGCAGTTCATGGGCGATGCCGACGAAACTGCCGAGCTGTTGGCGATCAAACGCCCGGGCGAGCCGTTCAAGGCCTTCCCGGTGCCGGAACGCCAGTTGCAGGCCATGGCCCAGTACACTGCCAGTGTCGCCATCCACAGCGAACTGCGACTGGTGGCGCTGACTGCGCCAAGGGCCAACCGCCTGTTCGTCTGGGACCTGGACAGCGGCGCGGTGCGGCTGGACGCGCCCATGCCCGATTGCGCGGGGGTTGGCGCGGTGAAAGACGGCTTTGTCGTCACCTCCGGGCAGGGCCGTTGCCGCTTCTACGATTGCCGCAAGGCCGAGCTGGTCGGGCAGCCGATGAACCTGCCGTCCGGTTTCTGGGACAATCACCTGCATCTTGTCTGATTGATCCGCTGCCTGCACCGGCCCTATCGCCGGCAAGCCAGCTCCCACAGGTACACCACATTGCCTTCAATTAGCTGCGCAGACGGCCATCAGGTCGTCAGCGTCCGCAGCAGGTTCTTGTAGTCCTCGCGGATGT
>NZ_JBNRIK010000033.1:36133-56810 GCF_053557975.1 Pseudomonas sp. XP2 | reverse complement strand
GCCAGCGCCCACTGGCAGCGCGCCCGGCTGCAGGGCGATGCAGTACCTGTGGGAGCTGGCTTGCCGGCGATGAGGCCCGGGCACACAACACTAGCTGCGGTGGGTGTGCAGCGTTTCGACAATGTGTGTCTTGGGCTGCTTGCGAGCTGCTTCGACCGAGGTAAAACGACCGGTTTCAGCATTACGACCAATCTTGCGAGTAGTTGCCACTTTTTTCCGCGCCATGGGCTTGCGTCCTTTATAGGGAGGTCTTGTCCTTTTACCGAACCGCGTACGCAGCGGGAAAAGGGCAGGGCTTCTCAGTGACGCGGATACAAAAATGCCGCGCGGGGCGCCCGTAGGCACCCCGCGCGGCATTCAGGCCTTACTGGCAGGCTTCGCAGTCAGGCTCGTCGATCGCGCAGGCCTTCGGCACTGGCGCTGGGCCGGCTGCCTGGACCGGGGCGCTGTCGCCACCGCTGGAAACGGCGTTGAGCTTGCCGGTGTTGATGGTCGACTTCTCGGTGCTGGTTGCAGCCAGGGCACGAAGGTAGTAGGTGGTTTTCAGGCCACGGTACCAGGCCATGCGGTAGGTCACGTCCAGCTTCTTGCCCGAGGCGCCAGCGATGTACAGGTTCAGCGACTGAGCCTGATCGATCCACTTCTGGCGACGGGAAGCTGCGTCGACAATCCACTTGGTCTCGACTTCGAACGCGGTGGCGTACAGGTCTTTGAGCTCTTGCGGGATACGCTCGATCTGCTGCACCGAACCGTCGTAGTACTTCAGGTCGTTGATCATGACCGAGTCCCACAGGCCGCGGGCCTTCAGGTCGCGGACCAGGTACGGGTTGATCACGGTGAACTCGCCCGACAGGTTCGATTTCACGTACAGGTTCTGGTAGGTCGGCTCGATCGACTGCGACACGCCGGTGATGTTGGCGATGGTCGCGGTTGGCGCGATGGCCATGATGTTCGAGTTACGAATACCTTTTTGCACGCGGGCACGCACCGGCGCCCAGTCCAGGGTCTCGTTCAGGTCGACGTCGATGTACTTCTGGCCACGGGCTTCGATCAGGATCTGTTGCGAGTCCAGCGGCAGGATGCCTTTGGACCACAGCGAACCCTGGAAGGTCTCGTAGGCGCCACGCTCGTCGGCCAGGTCGCAGGATGCCTGGATCGCGTAGTAGCTGACCGCTTCCATCGACTTGTCGGCGAACTCGACGGCAGCGTCGGAGCCGTAGGCGATGTGCTGCAGGTACAGTGCGTCCTGGAAGCCCATGATGCCCAGGCCGACCGGGCGGTGCTTGAGGTTCGAGTTACGCGCCTGCGGCACCGAGTAGTAGTTGATGTCGATCACGTTGTCGAGCATGCGCACGGCGGTGTTCACGGTCCGTTGCAGCTTGGCAGTGTCCAGCTTGCCGTCAACGATGTGGTTCGGCAGGTTGATCGAGCCCAGGTTGCAGACCGCGATCTCGTCCTTGTTGGTGTTCAAGGTGATCTCGGTGCACAGGTTCGAGCTGTGGACCACGCCCACGTGCTGCTGCGGCGAACGCAGGTTGCACGGGTCCTTGAAGGTCAGCCACGGGTGGCCGGTCTCGAACAGCATCGACAGCATCTTGCGCCACAGGTCTTTGGCCTGGATGGTCTTGAACACCTTGATCTTGTTGTACTCGGTCAGGGCTTCGTAGTACTCGTAGCGCTCTTCGAAGGCCTTGCCGGTCAGGTCGTGCAGGTCTGGCACTTCCGAAGGCGAGAACAGGGTCCACTTGCCGTCATCGAAGACGCGCTTCATGAACAGGTCAGGGATCCAGTTGGCGGTGTTCATGTCGTGGGTACGACGGCGGTCATCACCGGTGTTCTTGCGCAGCTCGATGAACTCTTCGATGTCCAGGTGCCAGGTTTCCAGGTAGGCACACACGGCACCCTTGCGCTTGCCACCCTGGTTGACGGCAACGGCAGTGTCGTTGACCACTTTCAGGAACGGCACGACGCCCTGCGACTTGCCGTTGGTGCCCTTGATGTAGGAGCCCAGTGCACGCACCGGGGTCCAGTCGTTGCCCAGGCCACCGGCGAATTTCGACAGCATGGCGTTGTCGTGGATCGCGTGGTAGATGCCCGACAGGTCGTCCGGCACGGTGGTCAGGTAGCAGCTGGACAGCTGCGGGCGCAGGGTACCGGCGTTGAACAAGGTCGGGGTCGAGGCCATGTAGTCGAAGGACGACAACAGGTTGTAGAACTCGATCGCACGGGCTTCCTTGTCTTTCTCTTCCAGCGCCAGGCCCATGGCCACGCGCATGAAGAATACCTGCGGCAGCTCGAAGCGTACGCCATCCTTGTGGATGAAGTAGCGGTCGTACAGGGTCTGCAGGCCCAGGTAGGTGAACTGCTGGTCGCGCTCGTGGTTGATCGCCTTGCCCAGTTTTTCCAGGTCGAAGTCGGCCAGGGCCGGGTTCAGCAGCTCGAACTCGATACCTTTGGCGATGTAGGCCGGCAGGGCCTTGGCGTACAGGTCAGCCATCTCGTGGTGGGTGGCGCTGTCGGCAACGCTGAGGAAGCCCAGGCCTTCGGCACGCAGGGTGTCCATCAGCAGACGGGCGGTCACGAACGAGTAGTTCGGCTCGCGCTCGACCAGGGTACGGGCGGTCATCACCAGGGCGGTGTTGACGTCCTTGATGGCGACGCCGTCGTACAGGTTCTTCAGGGTTTCGCGCTGGATCAGGTCGCCATCGACTTCGGCCAGGCCTTCACAGGCTTCGCTGATGATGGTGTTCAGGCGGGCCATGTCGAGCGGCGCCAGGCTACCGTCAGCCAGTGTAATGCGGATGCTTGGGTGCGGCTCGACCACGGCGTCGGTGTTGGCGCGGGTGGCGCGCTCCTTGGCGCGCTGGTCGCGGTAGATCACGTAGTCGCGGGCGACTTTCTGCTCGCCGGCGCGCATCAGGGCCAGTTCTACCTGGTCCTGGATTTCTTCGATGTGGATGGTACCACCCGATGGCATGCGACGTTTGAACGTGGCGGTGACCTGCTCGGTCAGGCGCGCAACGGTGTCGTGGATGCGCGACGAAGCGGCGGCGGTGCCGCCTTCAACTGCGAGGAACGCCTTGGTGATGGCAACGGTGATCTTGTCGTCGGTGTAAGGGACGACAGTGCCGTTACGCTTGATCACGCGCAGTTGGCCAGGGGCGGTGGCGGCCAGATCCTGGTTGGAATCGGCGGCCTGCGGCACCTTGGCCTGCGGGTTCTCGCGAGTTGTGTCGGTTTGCATGGGTGGGTGTCTCCACAGTTTCTATATTGTTCAGGCGCCTTTTGGGCGCCCACCGTTCCGTCCACTTGCTCGATGACCCGGCGGGGGATGCGCAATGCATGCGCATCCGCCCGCACGGGCGTACCGACTTCGGGACAGACTCAGGAATAAGGGGCAATAGCTTGCCGCTCCCTGGCCGAAGTCAAAGGTTTTGGGCAGGGCCCAAAAACTGTTGCTGATGGATGCCAGGGCTGGCCTGCAACACCCATACCCGAACAAGGCCCTGGAGGGGCTTGCCTCGGTCGCCTCCGCAGGAGCGGTTTGGCTGCTGAAATCACCTGAAGTTCAGCTCGTAAAATCGCTTGATTTTGCGGGTTGACTTTTGTGTGTGATTTTGCACGAAACCCTATATGTAGTGGTTCGCTGCGTTCGGGATACAAGATAATGCGGTATTGGGGGCTTTGCAAGGCGAGCGCCTGTGGATAACTTGTGCGTACTTTGTGTGTGAATGGTGGGTATTCGCTGTAGGCCTTGTGCCAAGTGGTTTGCAGTATTTTTCTGCGTGGTGACGCCCTTGGGCAGTTTTTTTCGGGCGGGATACCTGTCACAAAAAACGGTTCAGTTCAGGGGGGCGGTATTGCATGTCTGAAGATCTGGGGTGCCTGGGAGATCGAGCGCCGCCCGCGCGGCGCATCGCGAGCTGCGCTCGCTCCTACGTTTGTTTCGGGCCAGTTACGCCTGTGACAGGCGCGCGCGACCGCCTTGTGTGTACGACACGATATCGCGCCGTGCGCCAAGGGGGCGCGCGCAACTCCCCCAGGAATAATTGGCCCGAAACAAACGTAGGAGCGAGCGCCGCTCGCGATGCGCCGCGCGGGCGGCGCTTGGTCTCGCAGGCGCCACCCATCTACAGCCATACTCTCAGCTGCCCTTACACGATCCCAAGAACAACAAGGCCAAAGCCATGGACCACCCCGTACCCCGCATCCTCATCGTCGAAGACGACCAGCGCCTGGCCGAGCTCACCGCCGAGTACCTGCAGGCCAACGGCTTCGAGGTCGCGGTGGAGGGCGATGGCGCCCGCGCCGCGCGGCGCATCGTCGACAGCCAGCCCGATCTGGTCATCCTCGACCTCATGCTGCCCGGTGAGGACGGCCTGAGCATCTGCCGCCGGGTGCGCAACCAGTACCCTGGCCCGATTCTCATGCTTACCGCACGCAGTGACGAACTCGACCAGGTCCAAGGCCTGGACCTTGGGGCCGACGACTACGTTTGCAAACCCGTACGCCCACGCCTGCTGCTGGCGCGTATCCAGGCTCTGCTGCGCCGCAGCGAAGCCGTGGACAGCAAGCGCCAGGGCCTGGCCTTTGGCGCCCTGCGTATCGACAACCGCCTGCGTGAAGCGCGCCTGGGTGACCAGCTGATCGAGCTGACCGGTGCCGAATTCGACCTGCTCTGGCTGCTGGCCAGCAACGCCGGGCGGGTACTGACCCGCGAACAGATCTTCACCGCGTTGCGTGGCGTCGGTTACGACGGCCAGGACCGCTCCATCGACATACGTATCTCGAAAATCCGCCCCAAGATCGGCGATGACCCGCTTCAGCCACGGCTGATCAAGACCCTGCGCAGCAAAGGCTACCTGTTTGTCGGCGAGGCACCATGAACAACTCGATCTTTTTGCGCATCTACGGCGGCATGCTGGCTGTGCTGGTGCTGGTTGCCCTGCTCGGCGTGCTCAGCCTGCACCTGGTGAATGAAGTGCGCGCTGCCCAGCACCGGGAGGGCCTGGCACAGGGCACCTTCAGCCTGATGGCTGACAACCTGGCACAGCAGAATGCAACCGAACGCAAGCGCTCGCTGCTGATCTGGGAGCGACTGCTCGGCGTGCCGCTGGCGCTGCAACCGATGACGGCGCGCAGCCTCGACGGTGGCCAGCGGGCGCGCCTGTACCGCGGCCTGGTGGTGGTCGAAAAGACCGGCCCGCATGCGGCGCAAGTGCTGCGCAAGGTTGGCCACGAAGACCTGATGCTGGTGGCGCAGATCAAACAGATAAGCGAGCAACTGGCGCGGGCCACGCTGTACCTGTTGGCCGATGAACTGGTGCGCTACCCGATCACCGAGCAGCAGCAGCGGCTGGCACAGATCAAGCAGGAAAAGGGCTTCGGTTTTGGCGTCGCCCTGCAGCGCATCGAACGGGTAAGCCTGGACGATGACCAGCGGCGCCGGGTAGAGGAGGGCGACACGGTCATGGCGCTGGGCAAGGATGGCGACTCGATTCGTGTGTTTGCTGGGCTGGCGGGCTCGCCCTGGGTACTGGAAATCGGCCCGTTGTACCAGCTAAACCCGTATCCGCCGCAGTTGCTGGTCCTGATTACCTTTCTCGGCCTGTGCCTGATCGGTCTGGTGGTCTACCTGCTGGTACGCCAGTTGGAGCGCCGTGTGTCGGGCCTTGAGATTGCCGCCACACGCATCGCCCAAGGCAGCCTGGACACCCGTGTGCCCGCCGGTGACGCCGACTCGGTAGGGCGCCTGGCTGCCGCCTTCAATGGTATGGCCGAGCACCTTCAGCGCTCGCTGACCATGCAGCGCGAGCTGGTGCGGGCGGTATCCCACGAGTTGCGCACGCCCGTTGCGCGCCTGCGCTTTGGGCTGGAGATGATCGAAAGTGCCGCCACCGAACAGGCGCGGGCCAAGCACCTGGCGGGCATGGACGGAGATATTCAGGACCTCGACAAGCTCGTCGACGAAATGCTGACCTACGCCCGCCTGGAGCAAGGCGCGCCGGCCTTGAAGTTTCAGCGGGTCGACCTGGACGTCTTGCTCGCGCGGGTAGTCGAAGAGCTGGCGCCGTTGCGTGCCGAGGTACGGGTAGTGCGCGGCGATTGCCAGGGCGCGGATGCCGAAGGCGCCTGGGTCGAGGCCGAGCCGCGCTACTTGCACCGGGCGTTGCAGAACTTGGTCAGTAACGCCATGCGCCATGCGGCGTCTGAGGTGCGCGTGAGCTACCAGTTGGGGCAGCAGCGGTGCCGTATTGATGTCGAAGATGACGGCCCCGGGATCCCCGAGGGCTTCTGGGACCGCATCTTCACCCCGTTCACCCGACTGGACGACAGCCGCGCCCGTGCTTCGGGTGGGCACGGCCTGGGCCTGTCGATCGTGCGGCGAATCATCTACTGGCACACGGGCCGTGCGACGGTGGGGCGCAGCGAAGCGCTGGGTGGCGCCTGCTTCAGCCTTAACTGGCCACGGCAGCAGGCGCCACTGTGAAGGTCAGACGCTGACCAGGCTGAGCAGGTGGCCGTCCTGCAGGCAGAACTGGCCCTGCAACACTGTGCCATGGCGCCACTGCGGCGACAGGTCGGTGAGCAGGCGCAGCTGAGCCAGGCCTTCGGTGGACCAGTCGATCACTTCGGCATGCTCGAAATAGAAGCGCTGGCGGGTCAGCGGGTAGAGGGTCTTGAACAGGCTTTCCTTCAGCGAGAAGGTCAGGGTGACCGTCAGGCCGAGCTGGCGGCGGTCCAGGCGTTCGAGCTCGGGCGGGGTGAGGATTTCGGCCATCAGCCGCTCGGCGCGCTCGTCATCCAGCAAGGCCTCCTGATCCAGGCCCAAGCCCTGGCAGCTGCGCTCGGCGGCGACTACGGCGGCGGCCCAGCCCTTACCGTGGGTGATCGAGCCATGGATACCCGCCGGCCAGATCGGCGAGCGGTCCTCATGGGTGCCAGGCACGTAGTCGCGACCGTCCAGGCCCTGCAGCGCGGCGCGCGCGCATACGCGACCGGCCAGGTACTCAGCCTGGCGCTTGGCCACCGAGCGCTGCAGGCTGGCGCTGGGCACGAGCCCGGCGCGCTGGAAGTCGTCGGGTGCCAGGCGGGCAGGGTCGAAGGCGCAACTGACCAGCACCGCGCCGGGCAGCGGGCGGGGCAGGGGCCAGTGGTGCTGGAGCGGGGCGCAGCAGGCGGGGAGAATGTTCATGGGGCTATTGTGCCAGCCGCAGCGGCGGTGTGGGAGGTGGAACAGCAGGGGGCTGCTGCGCAGCCCATCGCCGGCAAGCCAGCTCCCACAGGTGTTGCGCAGCGCTTGAGGTTTGCGCTAATCCTTATTTGAACACCTGCTTGAAGAACGCCTGCATATCCGCCCAAGAGCTCTCGTCCGCAGCCTTGTTGTAGCCTATATCCGGTCCGCCATGCTCACCATGGCTCAAGCGGTCGGCATCCGGGTTGGTGAAGCCATGCTTGGCCCCCGGAATGTTGACGAACTGGTAGTTGACCTTGGCGGCGTCCATTTCCGCTTTGAACGCATTGACCTGCTCTTGGGTGACCATGCTGTCTGCGGCGCCGTGCTCGACCAGTACATAGGCCTTCACCTTGCCAGCCTGGGCCGGCGTCTGTGTGGCCAGTGCACCGTGGAAGCTCACCACTGCATCGAGCTTGTCCACGCCGCGTCGTGCTGCATCGAGCACCACCTTGCCGCCGAAGCAGTAACCGACGGCACCTAAACTGCTCTTATCGGTGTAAGGCTGTAGTTCCAGCAGTTTCAGGCCGGCGTCGAAGCGCTTGGCGGCCGCCGCCGGGTCTTTCATCGCTTCGGCCATGAACGCTTGGGCATCCTGCGGATGTTCGGTCTGCTTGCCATCGCCATACATGTCGATGGCCAGCGCACTGTAACCCAAGGCCGCGAGGTCACGGGCGCGGCGCTTGGCATAGTCATTCAGCCCCCACCATTCATGCACCACGACGATGCCCGGACGCTTGCCTTGGACTGCATCATCATAGGCGTAGTAGCCGATCAAGCGCTTGCCCTCGGCGTCCTGATAGGGGATCTCGCGGGTCACTATTGCCGCCTGGGCGAGGGCGGCGCTGCACATCAGGGTCAGGGCCAGCAGGGCACGCATCTTTACTACTCCTTGTCTTGCAGACAGTTCGTTCAGCCGGTGTTCAGCCAGGGTTCAGTCACGGTTCAGGGTGCCTTCCTTACTCTAGCTTCCAGACCGAAACAGCGCACCCAACTGGAGTATCCAGCCATGAAAACCTTCAACACCCTGCTTGCCGCCATGGCCGTCTGTGCCGCTGGCATCACCACTGCCCAGGCCGCCGACGACAACTTCGCCAGCCTGACCTACGGCCAGACCAGCGACAAGGTTCGCAAATCCGGCCTGCTGCAGCGCAACACTGGCCAGCTCAACGCCGATGGCATCATCGGCAAGGACGACACCTGGGGTGTACGTGTGGGCAAGATCAACGACCAGGGCCGCTACTACATGACTTATGACAACGTTTCAGGCGACCACAGTGGCCTGAAGTTGCGCCAGGAAAACCTGCTGGGCAGCTACGACTTGTTCCTGCCGGTGGGCGATACCACCAAACTGTTCGGCGGTGGCAGCCTGGGCATGACCAAGCTCACCCAGGACTCGCCCGGGGCCAGCCGGGATACCGACTACGGTTATGCCTACGGCCTGCAGGCCGGCGTGATCCAGGACATCACCGACAAGGCTTCGGTGGAGCTGGGCTATCGTTACCTGCGCACCAATGCCGCGACGGAAGTGGGCGCGCATGGCGGGCCCAAGGACGGCACCCTGCGCCTGACCAGCAGTGCGCAGACTTATCTGGCCGCAAGCTACAAGTTCTGACGCGCGAGCCGCGTTATCCTGTACCGGCCCTTTTGCGGCTAAAGCCGCTCCCACAGGGATCGCACAGTTCCTGAGACGTGTGCAGCACCTGTGGGAGCGGCTTTAGCCGCGAAAGGGCCGGCACAGGCAATACACACAAGGAGCTGCACATGAAATTGCTGGTGGTCGAGGACGAAGCCCTGCTTCGCCATCACCTCTACACCCGCTTGGGCGAAAGCGGCCATGTGGTCGAGGCGGTCGCCGATGCCGAGGAGGCGCTGTTCCAGGCTGGGCAATACCACTTCGACCTGGCCATCATCGACCTGGGCCTGCCCGGTATCAGTGGCCTGGAGCTGATCACGCGCCTGCGTAACCAGGACAAGACCTTCCCCATTCTCATCCTCACCGCCCGCGGCAACTGGCAAGACAAGGTCGAGGGGCTGGCCGCCGGTGCCGACGACTATCTGGTCAAGCCGTTCCAGTTCGAAGAGCTCGAAGCGCGGCTGAATGCCCTGTTGCGCCGCTCCAGCGGCTTCACCCAGTCGACCATCGCTGCTGGCCCCTTGGTACTCGACCTCAACCGCAAGCAGGCTACCCTCGACGACCAGCCCTTGGCGCTGACTGCCTACGAGTACCGGATTCTCGAATACCTCATGCGCCATCATCAGCAGGTGGTGGCCAAGGACCGCCTGATGGAGCAGTTGTACCCAGGGGACGAGGAGCGCGACCCCAATGTGATCGAAGTACTGGTTGGCCGCCTGCGCCGTAAACTTGAGGGCGAGCATGGCTTCAAGCCCATCGACACCGTGCGCGGCCTGGGTTATCTGTTCACCGAGCGCTGCCGATGATCCGCTCGCTGCGGGTACGCCTGATGCTGGCCGCAGCCGTGCTGGCGTTGCTGTTCATGTTGGCCCTGCTGCCGGCCTTGCAGAAGGCCTTCAGCCTGGCCCTGCAGGAATCGATCGAGCAGCGCCTGGCTTCGGATGTGACCACGCTGATTTCCGCTGCGCGTATCGAGCATGGCCAGCTGCAGATGCCGACGCTGCTGCCGGACGAGCGCTACAACCTGCCTTACACGGGCTTGCTCGGCTACATCTTTGACCGCGATGGCAACCTTGTCTGGCAGTCGCGTGCCACCGCCGATCGGCACATCAACTACCGCCCCCGATATGACGGGCGCGGCAACGAATTTGCCCGCATTCACCAGGCAGATGGCGAAGAATTCTTCGTGTACGACGTTGAGATCAAGCTGCTGGGGGGGCAGAGCGCTGCTTACAGCATTGTCGCCCTGCAGCCGGTGAGCGAGTACAAGGCTACCCTCAATGGCCTGCGGGAAAAGCTCTATCTGGGCTTTGGTGCTGCCTTGCTGGCGCTGATGGTATTGCTATGGGCTGGCCTGACCTGGGGCCTGCGCTCGTTGCGCCGGCTGAGCCGCGAGCTGGATGAAGTGGAGTCGGGCACACGCGATGGCCTGAGCGGCGAGCACCCTCGTGAGCTGTTGCGCCTGACCCGCTCGCTCAACCGTCTGTTGCGCAGTGAGCGTGAGCAGCGCACGCGCTACCGCGATTCACTGGACGACCTGGCGCACAGCCTGAAGACGCCACTGGCGGTGTTGCAAGGTGTGGGCGAAAGCCTGCAGCAGCGTAGCGGTGAGCGCGAGCAGGCGCGGGTGCTACAAAGCCAGATCGAGCGCATGAGCCAGCAGATCGACTATCAGTTGCAACGTGCCAGCCTGCGCAAGAGCGGCCTGGTACGCCACAGCGTGAGGCTGCGGCCGTTGCTCGATAGCCTGTGCAGCACCTTGGCCAAGGTGTACCGGGACAAGCGGGTGAACGTGACGCTGGAACTGCCCGATGCGGCGCAGGTGCCGATGGAGCAGGGCGCCTTGCTGGAAATGCTGGGCAACCTGCTGGAAAACGCCTACCGCCTGAGCCTGGGCCAGGTGCGGGTTAGCCTTGAGCAGGCGCCCGGGCAGTTGACCTTGTGTATCGAAGACGATGGGCCCGGGGTGCCGGCCGACCAGCGTGAGCGCATTCTGGAGCGCGGTGAGCGGCTGGACAGCCAGCACCCGGGCCAGGGCATCGGGCTGGCGGTGGTCAAGGACATTGTCGACAGCTATGACGCCGAGCTGAGCCTGGGGGACTCGCCCTTGGGGGGCGCGGCGTTCAGAATCACTTTCCACCTCGATTGATTGGCCGGCACTTCTGATTCAGGAGGGCGGATTCCCGCCATACCCCGTGTACAAAAACCGCCACCGGGCGGAAATCCGCCAGCCTTCCTCAGGCAAATCGCCCTGTCGTTGGGCATTTATCCCCAGCAAATGCGGCCCTTGCACCCTTCATGGGCATTTTGGCACCACCCTTGCTATTGATCCTGGCAGAGGCCTGCCCAGGCAGCTCGAACACAACGACAAATCCCTCCAAGTGCAGGAGGGTTAGCGATTCAGGTGCCGCATCACCCTGGGAAGGGTGAACCGGCACACTTGAGGAAAATGAGCCATGACGACACGTCAGCCGCTGTACAAATCCCTGTATGTCCAGGTGATCGTTGCCATCACCATCGGCATCCTGCTCGGCCACTACTACCCGGAAACGGGCGTTGCCCTCAAACCCTTGGGTGACGGCTTCGTCAAACTGATCAAGATGGTCATCGCCCCGATCATCTTCTGCACCGTGGTCAGCGGCATCGCCGGCATGCAGAGCATGAAGTCGGTTGGCAAGACTGGCGGCTACGCCCTGCTGTACTTTGAAATCGTCTCCACCATCGCCCTGATCATCGGCCTCGTCGTCGTCAACGTGGTCAAGCCAGGCGCTGGCATGCACATCGACGTCAGCACCCTGAACGCCAGCAGTGTGGCTGCCTACGCCGCCGCCGGCGCGCAGCAGACCACCGTCGGCTTCCTGCTCAACGTCATCCCTAACACCGTTGTCGGCGCCTTCGCCAATGGCGATATCCTGCAGGTGCTGATGTTCTCCGTGCTGTTCGGCTTCGCCCTGCATCGCCTGGGCAGCTACGGCAAGCCGTTGCTGGATATGATCGACCGCTTCGCCCATGTCATGTTCAACATCATCAACATGATCATGAAGCTGGCCCCGATCGGTGCTTTCGGCGCCATGGCCTTCACCATCGGCCAGTACGGCGTTGGTTCGTTGGTGCAACTGGGTTACCTGATGGCCTGCTTCTACATCACCTGCCTGCTGTTCGTGCTGGTGGTGCTGGGCGGTATCTGCCGCGCCCATGGCTTCAGCGTACTCAAGCTGATCCGCTACATCCGTGAAGAGCTGCTGATCGTGCTGGGTACTTCCTCCTCGGAATCGGCCCTGCCCCGCATGCTGGCCAAGATGGAGCGCCTGGGCGCCAAGAAGTCGGTCGTCGGCCTGGTCATTCCGACCGGTTACTCGTTCAACCTGGACGGCACCTCGATCTACCTGACCATGGCTGCGGTGTTCATCGCCCAGGCCACCGATACCACCATGGACATCACCCACCAGATCACCCTGCTGCTGGTGCTGCTGGTGGCTTCCAAAGGTGCTGCCGGCGTGACCGGTTCGGGCTTCATCGTGCTGGCCGCCACCCTGTCGGCTGTTGGCCACCTGCCGGTAGCTGGCCTGGCGCTGATCCTCGGCATCGACCGCTTCATGTCCGAAGCCCGCGCACTGACCAACCTGGTGGGCAACGCCGTTGCCACGGTGGTCGTGGCCAAGTGGGTCAAGGAAATGGACAACGACAAGCTGGCCTCCGAACTGGCCTCCGGTGGTGCACCGCTGGTCGATACCCGTCCGACCGATGACCTGGGCGTGGCAGAAGGCCCAGCGCGCTGATCGCGCGGCTGTAGTACGAAAAAGGCGACCTTCGGGTCGCCTTTTTAATGTGTGTGGTTCGCCTCGGTGCGCGGTCAGGCCGGCACCACCTCCAGCACCCGGATCACATCCGGCTGAGGGTAATGCCACCTCACCTGCACATCCCAGAACTTCACCCCGTAGACCCGTTCGGCCGGCGGTACCTGGTAAGCCGGTCTCGGGTCTTGCGCCAAGCATTGTTCAATCAGTTCTACCAGCGGTTCAGCCAGGCGCAGTGCATGCTCGCGGGCCTGGGGCAGGGCGTTGTCGCCCCACTGTACGGCAATTGCGGCGGGCGCTGCGTTGGCCATCTGGTTGCTGGCGTCTGCAATGCTGTCGGCATACGGCACATAGGGCTTGATGTCCAGTACCGGCGTGCCATCGAGCAGATCGATGCCGGACAGCAACAGGCGCCCCGGCTCCACACCCTCCAGGCGTACCACCGACTGGCCGATGCCGTTTGGCCGGTGGGTTGCACGGGTGGCGAACACCCCCATGCTCTTGTTGCCGCCCAGCCGCGGTGGCCGCACTTTCAGGCGCGGCTTGTCCTCCAGGGCCTGGTGGAACAGGAACAGCAGCCAGACATGGCTGACCTGCTCCAGGCCTTCGACCGCATCCCCTTGGTCGAACGGCGGCAGCAGTTCGAGCACGCCGCGCGCGGCAGGCGCCAGTTGGGGCTGGCGCGGGATGGCGAATTTTTCCTTGAAGCAGGAGCGGACGATGCCGACCGGAGCAACCGTATGCTGCATGGCCAATCAGCCGCGCACGCGCTGGGTCAGGCCTTTGAGGAAGTTGCGCAGCAACTGGTCGCCGCATGGGCGATAGTTTTCGTGGCCGGCTTTACGGAACAGCGCGCTAAGTTCAGGCTTGCTGACCGGGAAATTGACCGACTTGAGGATCGTGTGCAGGTCGTCTTCCTTCAGTTCGAAGGCCACCCGCAGCTTCTTGAGGATGAGGTTGTTGGTCACTGGCAGCTCTACCGGCTGCGGCGGGCGGCTGTCGTCCTTGCCGCGGCGGTGGATCACCAGGCCATCGAGAAAGTGCGCCATCACCCGATCAGGGCAACGCACGAAGCCTTCCTCTTCTTCCTTCTTCAGGTAGGTGGCCAATACCTGAGGGTGCACTTCGAGGCCGGAAAGGCCGATGATCTCGGCCATCTTGGCGTCGTTCACCTTGAGCATGTAGCGCAGGCTGCGCAGGACGTCGTTGTGGTTCATTGCTGCAGAATCCTGTTCAGGTGCCACGCTTGTGCGTGGCGTATTGCTTAGAAACGTTCGGTGGTCGCCATGTAGCGCCATTGACCCAGGGGCAGCTTGCCCATCGACACCCCGCCCAGGCGAATGCGGCGCATGCTGACCAGTTCCAGGCGCAGGTAGGCGCACAGCTCGGCGATTTGCCCGGGCTGGGGGTTTTTCACGACCATGCGCAGGTGGGTCTCGTTCTGCCAGCTGGCCTTGGCCTTGGGCAGCTCGCGGTCATTGCGCGTAGCACCGCGCGCCAGGCGTTCCAGCGCCTGAGGTGTGGTCTCGCCGCGCACTTCGACAATAAACTCCTGCTCCAGGCGACGCAGGTCGGCCTCGATCTTGCGGCTGACCCGCCAGTCCTGGGTGAATACCTGCAAGCCGCTGGCGCCGCGCTCGAGCGGTGCCACGCAGGCCTGCCGGGTGAAATGCCCGTGCAGGGCGCGCACACCTTCGCGGTGCGCCTCGCTGAGGTTGCCCATGTTCATGCTGGCGCGGGCGCTTTCGCTGTCCACGCCGGCCGCCTGGTTGAGCAGCAGGGTTACCGGCTCCAGCGCTTCGACCCGGGCACCCGGGAGCAGCTCGACGTGCTGGTGTTCGACCTTGAACTGCGGCTGCTCGACCACCACGCCGTCGACTGTGACCCAGCCGCCTTCGATATAGAGCTCGGCATCGCGGCGGGAGCAGCCAAGTTGCTCGATAAGGCGTTTGGACAGGCGGACGGGTTCGGACATGACGGCAATTCGCAGAGGCAGGGAAAGGCCAGCATTGTACCTGCCTGAGCGGCAGAGGGGCTGGGAATCTGTGTCATTTACGCCATTTTGCAAAGGCGCATGTGCAGCAGCGGGTAGGGCTGGCCCAAGCCGTCGGTTTCCGATCGGCCGATTACCTCGAAGCCTTCATGCAGGTAAAAGCCCAAGGCCTGAGGGTTTTGCTCGTTGACGTCCAGGCGCTCGGCATTCAGCTCGTTGATCGCATAGTGCAGCAGGCGCTTGCCTACCCCTTTGCCACGGTACTCAGGCGCAACAAACAGCATGTCCACGCGCCCGTTGGCGACCCCGGCAAAGCCACAGATGCGTTGCCGGTCCTTGCAGCAGATCAGCATCACCGCGTCGAGGTAGCGGCGCAGCACCTGTTCGCGCAGTAACACGATGTACCCCTCTGGCAGAAAATCGTGAGTGGCACGCACCGAGTCCTCCCAGATCTGTACCAGCTCGCCGTAGTCGCGCAAGTGCGGGGTTTGCAGCGTCAGTAGCGATTGCATGCCGGTGGTCCTCCATGGCGATAGGGAAAACATAGCAGGCCAACCACCGGTCGGCTTGTCCGTGCTGTGCTTGAACGGTGGGGTGCAGGGGTCTATTAATTAAGCGTGGGAAAAAATCCCACAAAAAGAAAATTCGAAAAAGATTCGTACTGATCTGGCGTTCTCGTGGCGACTATCTGGAGACGGACCATGCAAATCCACCTGCTGTTCAAGAAGGCTTTAATCGCGGCTGCTGTAGCGGGCGTGCTGTCGACGGCCGTTGTTTTGATCCCTGACTCGATTTCTCATGGCTCCAGCGCCTACGCCAAAGATGGCGGTGGCGGTGGCGGACACGGAGGTGGAAGCGGTGGTGGTGGGGGGGGCCACGGAGGTGGAAGCGGCGGTGGAGGGGGTGGCCACGGTGGTGGCGGAAGCGGCGGTGGTGGTGGCCACGGTGGTGGGGGCGGAAGCGGCGGTGGAAGTGGCGGCGGAAGTGGCGGCGGTGGTGGCCACGGCAGTGGAGGAGACGGCGGTGGCCATGCCGGCAACAGTGGCAGCGGCCAGGGCCACGCCGGTGATTCAAACGCTGGGCGCAGCGGCAACCATGCTGAAGCGGGTGACGATCATGGCAATCATGTGGGGGGTGAGCCCGGTGACGATCACGGCAATCACGTGGGCGGCGAGCCCGGTGACGATCATGGCAACCATGTCGGCGGCGAGCCTGGCGATGATCACGGCAATCACGTTGGTGGTGAACCTGGTGATGATCACGGCAACCATGTGGGTGGCGAACCGGGTGATGACAACAGCAGGGGCTGACAGGCGTTGATCAGCCCAACTCTGCCCCCTTCGCTGTTAAGCGCACTGCGGCGTGTCATGCGCCCGCTGGTGCGCTTGATGTTGCGCAAAGGGGTTAGCTATACGATGTTCGCCGACCTGCTCAAGGAGGTGTTCGTCGACGTAGCCCATCGTGAGTTTGGCCTGGACGGCACCCCGCCCACCGACAGTCGCATCAGCCTGCTCACGGGTGTGCATCGCAAGGATGTCCGGCGGCTGCGCAGCGAAGGTGGCACGGCACTCGAGGCCTTGCCGGCGAACATCACCCTGGGCGCACAGTTGGTCAATGCATGGACCACCCGCCCGCCGTTCTGCTCGGCACCTGGCCAGGCCCTGGCACTGCCGCGTTTGGCAAGTGTGGGTGGCGAGTGTTCATTCGATGCCTTGGTGGCCACGGTCAGCACTGATATCCGCGGGCGTGTGGTGCTGGATGAGTGGTTGCGCCTTGGCATCGTCCGGCTTGATGAGCAGGATCGTGTGCACCTGGAAGCCAAGGCGTTCGTGCCGCAGAAAGGTTTCGATGAAAAAGCCGCGTACTTCGGCCACAACCTGCATGACCATGCCTGCGCAGCGGTGCACAACCTCAGTGGCCAGGGCCTGCCGTTCTTCGAACGCAGTGTGCACTACGATGCTTTGAGCCCGGCCAGCGTCGAGCACGTGCGTGAAGTGGTTGCCAAAGATGGCATGCAGACGCTGCTGGCCTTCAGCCGGCTCGCAGCAGAGCTGGAAAGCGTTGATGTGCCCAGCGCGGAGCAACGTCAGCGCATCACTGTCGGGCTTTATTTCTACACTGAAGCTACCGACCCCGAATTGTCCAAGACGCCAGGCCCATGACGCCCCTCACGCGCTGCCTCCGTGTCGTTGCCTTTGCCCTGGTCCTGGGGTTGAACCTGGCGGCGCCTGCCGATGTGGTCGCAGCACCGGTTTGTGTCAGCCGCGACGAAGTGGGCATGGCCGGTGCCACAGGCCTGCAGTTTCCGGGGGGGACAGGCGGTACCGGTGCACGCAGTGGAAACGGTGGTGTCGGCGGCACTGGCGCGCCCTTCCCGCAACGTCCTGGCGGCACCGGCGGTACTGGCGCGGTGGCCGAAGGTGTGGACGGCACCTACTCTGATAACGGTAATGGCGGGGTAGGCGGTACCGGTGCGCCGATCCTGCGCCCAGGCGGTACCGGTGGTACCGGCATCGTCGGCACCATCACCGGGTTTGCTTCGATCTGCGTCAATGGCATGGAAGTGCACTATGGCAAAAACGTGCCGGTGAGTGAAAACGGTGCACCCGCCAGCAGTGCTCACTTGGCGATCGGGCAGGTTGTAGCGGTGGAGGCAATTGCCACCCAGCGCGGTCTCCAGGCAGGGCGTATCTCGATCCTCAACGTCTACGAAGGGCCGCTGACGGCGCTCCCCAATGCTTCGGCCCCCCTGCGGGTGATGGGCCAGCCTGTGCGGCTCGCCGAAGGCGCGCGGGTGGCTGAAGGGCTGCGTGCGGGCGAGCCGGTCCGGGTCAGCGGCTTGCGCGATGCCACGGGCGAAGTGGTGGCAACCCGTATCGAACGGGCGCCGGGCCTCAGGGAGGCCAGTGCCATTGGTGCAATCGACCGCCCAGGCAGCCTGCAAGGGTTGACGCTGGGCACCCGCGTAGCCCCCGCGCGGGAAGTGCTGGTGCGCGGCCAGTGGACCGGGCGCCAGCTGGAAGTGGCACAAACCCGCCCAGACCCGAGCCTGCCGTTTGCTGGCCGTGTACAGCAGGCGGTGGTCGAAGGGCTGGTGCAGCGCGTTCAGGCACGGCAACTGGTGGTCGCGGGCATTAATGTGACGCTGGGGCAGGGTACTGTGGTTGTCGGCAGGCAGCCTGCAGGATTGGCGCTCGATCAACGCGTTCGGGTGAGCGGCGTGCTCAGTGGTACTCACGAGTTACGGGCCACCCGTGTGGAATTCCAGGATGACCGTGCTGACAACCCGGGCCGAGGCCATTCGGGGCATGGCGGCGAGCACGGCAGCAGTGACTCAGCCGGCTCCGACAACAGCGGCCATGGAACAAGCGAGGCGACCAGCGTTCGCAGCGAAAGCAGTGATGATCACAGAGGGCGCAGTACCGTTGAAGACGCCAGTGGTCACGGCAGGTCTGAAAGCGTGGACAAGTCTGGTAAGTCAGAGCATGTCGAAACCGTGGAGCAGCCCGAGAGCAGCAACAGTGGCAAGGGTGATCGGGTAGAGAAGGTTGAAGTCGAGAAAGTGGAAAAGGTTGAGAAAGTAGAAAAAGTTGAGAAGGTCGAGAAAGTGGAAAAGCCTGAAAAGGTCGAGAAAGTAGAAAAAGTTGAGAAGGTCGAGAAGGTGGAAAAGCCTGAAAAGGTCGAGAAAGTAGAAAAAGTTGAGAAGGTCGAGAAGGTGGAAAAGCCTGAAAAGGTAGAGAAAGTCGAAAAGCCTGAAAAGGTCGAGAAGGTGGAAAAAGTCGAGAAAATCGAAACCATCGAAAGGCCGCAAAAGGTAGAGACCGTCGAAAAAGTAGAGCATCCGGAGCGATCCGGGCGTTAGGCAACTAGGCTGGGGAAGTCCGACCACACTTCCCGGAGGGGTACTGAGGTGCAGATGAGACCCGCGCTCCCTCTTTTTGCCTGCCTGCTGTCATGTACCAGTGCGTCGACCGTGGCCGATACCTTCAGCACCGCCGTCGGCATGGACTATTCAAGTGGCGACTATGGCACAGGTACCACTTCGGAAATCTGGTACGTCCCCGTGGTCGGCAAATATGAAACCGGCCCCATGACCTACAAGGTCACCGTGCCCTGGTTGCGCATCACCAACCCGGAAGTAGGCCCCAATGGTGACCCCTTGCCCGGAGGTTGCCGGGATGTGGAGAGCGGGCTGGGTGACACGGTCGCCAGCGCCGGGTATGCCCTGCTAGATGGCAGTGACGGCGGCCTGATGCTCGACCTGATCGGCAAGGTCAAATTCCCAACCGCCGATGAAGACCAGTGCCTTGGCACCGGTGAATATGACTACACCGCCCAGGTCGACATCACCAAGGGCTTTGGCCCGGTCACCGGTTTCGCGACATTGGGCTGGAAGAAGTTCGGCGACCCGCCCGACAGCGATTTCGACGACCCGGTGTTTGTCAGCCTCGGCTTCGCCCTGCCAGTGGCTGCGGGTACTTCGGCGGGCGCCTCCTACGACTGGCGGCAGAAAGTGGTCTCGACCGGTTCGCAGATCAAGGAGCTCACCCTGTTCCTGACCCACAAGCTCAACCAGCAATGGAAAGTCCAGCTCTACGCGGTCAAAGGCTTCTCTGATGCGAGCCCGGATGCAGAGGGTGGCCTGATGCTGTTTCACACGTTCTGACGAAAAAAGCCCCTGCTCGCGTCATTCCTTGCGTGGAATGGCAGGGCAGGGGCTTTTCATGTTTCAGCCGCTTTAGATGGGCTCTGCCCACATGTCGTATTCGTCGGCATCTACTACACGGCAACGCACTTTGTCGCCCGGCTTGAAGCCATGGTCGCCATCAATGAAAACGCTGCCGTCGATTTCCGGGGCATCGAAGAAACTGCGGCCAACCGAACCTTGCTCCTCGACTTCGTCGATCAGCACGTCGATTTCCTTGCCGATGCGCAGTTGCAGGCGGGCGGTGCTGATGGCCTGCTGGTGGGCCATGAAGCGGTCCCAGCGCTGCTGCTTGATGTCGTCCGGCACTTCTTCCAGGCCCAGGTCGTTGGCCGGGGCGCCTTCTACCGGCGAGTACTGGAAGCAGCCCACACGGTCGAGCTGGGCTTCGGTCAGCCAGTCCAGCAGGTACTGGAAATCTTCCTCGGTCTCGCCCGGGAAGCCGACGATGAAGGTGGAGCGGATTACCAGCTCAGGGCACTGCTCGCGCCAGTTCTTGATACGCGCCAGGGTGCGGTCTTCGAAGGCAGGGCGCTTCATCGACTTGAGCACTTTCGGGCTGGCATGCTGGAACGGGATGTCCAGGTACGGCAGGATCTTGCCGGCGGCCATCAGCGGAATCACGTCGTCGACGTTCGGGTAGGGGTACACATAGTGCAGGCGTACCCAGGCGCCCAGGCTGCTCAGGGCCTCGCACAGCTCGAGCATGCGGGTCTTGACCGGGCGGCCGTTCCAGAAGTCGGTCTTGTACTTGACGTCTACGCCGTAGGCGCTGGTGTCCTGGGAAATCACCAGGATCTCCTTGACCCCGGCCTTGACCAGGCGCTCGGCCTCGCTCAGCACTTCACCTACCGGGCGGCTGACCAGCTTGCCGCGCATCGACGGGATGATGCAGAAGCTGCAGCTATGGTTGCAGCCTTCGGAAATCTTCAGGTACGCATAGTGGCGCGGGGTCAGCTTGATGCCCTGTGGTGGCACCAGGTCGATCAGCGGGTTGTGGTCCTGGCGCGGCGGCACGACTTCGTGCACTGCGTTAACCACCTGCTCGTACTGCTGTGGGCCGGTGACCGACAGTACACTCGGGTGCACGTCACGGATACTGCCTTCCTCGACACCCATGCAGCCGGTGACGATGACCTTGCCGTTTTCCTTGATCGCTTCGCCGATCACTTCAAGCGACTCGGCCTTGGCGCTGTCGATGAAGCCGCAGGTGTTGACCACCACCACGTCGGCGTCCTCGTAGGTGGGCACGACTTCATAGCCTTCCATACGCAGCTGGGTGAGGATGCGCTCGGAATCGACCAGGGCTTTT
>NZ_JBNRIK010000033.1:0-36123 GCF_053557975.1 Pseudomonas sp. XP2 | reverse complement strand
CAAAAAGCCCGCTTAAGCGGGCTTTTGTTTGTCTCGTTTTTCACATCAAAAGTATATTTTAGGCATCGCTAGGGCACCCCAACGATATCATTCCTATACGCGGTGGTTTCTCTGTCATCATAGGATGATCCTCATCAGGGTTATTTTTTTCGTAATGGCTAAAAACGGCGCGCGAGTATACAGCTATTTGAGGTTTTCCGATCCCCGGCAAGCGACCGGCAGTAGCGCCGACCGTCAGTTGCAGTACGCCCAGCAATGGGCTGCCAGCAAGGGCCTCGTCCTCGATGACACGTTATCGCTCAGAGATGAAGGTCTGTCGGCCTATCACCAAAAGCACGTCAAGCAAGGCGCGTTGGGTGTGTTCCTGGAGGCGATCGACAACGGACGTATCGCGGATGGGTCGGTCCTGGTCGTTGAGGGCCTGGACCGACTGAGTCGGGCTGAGCCGATACAGGCCCAGGCCCAGTTGGCTCAGATCATCAACGCAGGGATCACTGTCGTGACGGCCAGCGATGGCCGTGAGTACAACCGAGCTGGCCTGAAGGCGCAGCCAATGGACCTGGTCTATTCGCTGCTCGTCATGATCCGCGCCCATGAGGAATCCGATACCAAGAGCAAACGGGTCAAGGCGGCGATCCGGCGGCAGTGCGAGGGATGGCAGGCTGGCACGTATCGAGGCCTGATCCGCAACGGCAAAGACCCCCAGTGGGTACGCTGGAATGGCCTGGCCTGGGAATTGATCCCCGAGCGAGTCGCAGCTGTTCAGCGCGCCTTGACGCTGTACCGCCAAGGGATGGGGGCAAGCCGGGCTGCAAAGGTTATGCATCAGGAAGGCCACGAGCTGACTGACTGGGGGATATCAGGACTGCAGATCTACCGGCTGATCAAGTTGCCAGCCCTTCGCGGAGTGAAGCGGTTGAGCCTGGATGGCGAGGACTACGAGCTAGAGGAATACTACCCCCGGATCTTATCGGAGGCGGAATGGGGGGAGCTGCAGCACCTGACTGGTCAGCGGCTTCGTCGTCGAGGTCACGGTGAGATTCCTGGGATTGTGACCGGTGTTGGCCTGGCCATCTGCGGCTATTGCGGCACGGCATTGGTTGCACAGAACCTCATGAATCGCCAGCGAGCAGATGGCACCCTTGCGGATGGTTATCGGCGGCTGCACTGCACCTCTTACAGCAAAAACGGCGGCTGTTCAGCCGGCGGCAGCTGCAGCGTCGTACCAATTGAGCGAGCGCTACTCAACTTTTGCTCTGACCAGTTCAACCTGCAGCGGTTACTGCAAGATGGGGATGACGGGCGCGGTCTCCAGCACCAACTGGTTTCTGCCCGAGCCGAAGTCGACAAGCTGACGAGCCAACTCGGGAAAGTGACCAATGCCCTGCTTGCCGATGACACTGGCGCGGCGCCGTTGGCGTTTATCCGTAAGGCCCGTGAGCTAGAGCAACTTCAGGGAGCTGCAGAGCAGAAGGTGAAGGACCTGGAGCACCAGGTATCGGCCTTTTCCAGCGTAAAGCGACCCGCACACGCCGAGCGTTGGGCAGAGCTGGCGGGCCAGGTCGAGGCTGGGGACTATGCTGCCCGCGAACAGGTTCGGCAGTTGGTTATGGACACATTCGAACGGATCGTCATCTACATGCGGGGGGTCGGTGCAGCAGACCGGTCCGGTCGCACCATTGATGTCCAGCTGTTCTCCCGTACAGGTCAGCATCGAGTACTTCAGATCAACCGGCGGAGCGGTGATTGGGTGGCCAGTGAGGATTGGTAGTAGTGGCATGTTGCCTTCCGCAGGCGAAAATTTATACTGTATGCGTGTACAGTGCTTATGGATCAGCTTATGTCTACCGCTCCTACCTGCTTTCCCCTCCTATCCCCATCGCGTTTCGAGCAGCTTATGCAACGTATCCACCGCCAGGTGAATAGCTCGGCAGCACAGGAAAGGCGGCGAACGGTGATATCACGCTTACCAGGGGAGCGTGTTGACGATTGGGACAAGCTGTTGGACCAGTTGGATGTCGAGGAAAGCGTGCGGTTGACCCGTCTAGACGGTGGAGCTATCCAGTTGTGTTGGACCAATCACCATAGGTGACATAGGAGAAATATAGGAATTCCTGTTGACTTGATATATGGGTGTTCCTATATTTGGTCTCGTAATCAATCGAGGACCTTCCAATGACTACCCTGTCGTATCGCCTTTCCTTGCTCAGCCGTCATGAGTTGGCCCGTCAGGTCAACCTCAACGGTTCCTATCACCACGACCTTCATGATGGAGTTACTTCCGCAGTCCGAACCATGGTGCGCGTTGTCATTGAGCAGTGCTGTGAGGGCGTGACCGCTAGGGTTGAGCTGGGCGATTCCGTCAACACCATTACCTTGGCAAAGCGCGAGGACAACGGCACTCGGTTGGCTGTTTTCATCGAGTCGCTGGCGAATGGTGTCGCATTGCCAATTGGTATTCCGGAGGTGGGCGAGTACTTGCTGGTCAGCGATCTGGAGTCGATGCTGCGCGATGCGGTGCGAGAGAAGCGCGGCACTTGGTATCTGCCGGTCGATGGTGTTGAGGACCTGGCACTGTTGATTCGTCAAAGTGCGTTTGATCCGAAACGTGCCGCTTTCCGCTTCGAGTTGGATGGCGTGTGCTTGACCCTTCCTGTGCTGTTGCCAAGTGATCGCTCGCTAGCCTACGAGTTGCTGAATGGTTGCGTTCAAGAGCTCGTTGCCAACTATCGTAGTGCGGCTTGAGGGGGCTATATGACTGTCTATGTTGCACTGCCCACCCAAGCGAAAAAACAGCTGGAAACAGCCCTTGCCCATTATCGCAAAGCGATCGCCGAACTGAACTCCGCTATTGAGTCAGAAGCTTGGGGGGAAGTCCTCACTTTGCAAGGTAGCCGCGACCTACAGGCTCATACCATTGCGGCAATCGTCAATAATCACGCGCTCAACCTAGTGGGTGAAGGAGTACCAGCATGATTGGAATTCCTAAGACCGGTACCCTCGAGCACGGCTGCATCAGTGCCAACGTGACAACGGGCTATCGCTTTACCACCTCAGACGGTCGACCAGCGCGCCTGGCGATCATCGATGACCAGGGCAACGTGGTGGAAGCGGGAGAAACCGTAGCCCAGGAAGTCTGGAACGTCTGTATTGCAGTCATCAAGAACTTCAAGATTGGACAAGGCCATATTGTGGTTCATAGCGCGCCACCTGGGGCCGTAACCCAGTGCCAGCCAGCTAAAAAGGGCAGAGCATCACAGTGATCGGCCAAGACGAGCTTGAGTTACGACGCGACGCTGATCGATATCGTTGGTTACGCAAGCACGCTGTGAAGATCCAGGGTAGCCAGAATTGGTATCAAGGGTACGCCTTGGACATCCGCGTGGATGTGGGGCGCGACCATGTGGCCGAACAGGCCAGGCTGAATCAGGAGGGGGAGGTGGTGGTGCTCAGGCATCAACCTGATTGAGAGGCGCCTGGACAGCGGCGGCAACCGCTGTCTAGGCAGGACTGACCAATTTTTAGGGAATCAACCATGTCCGAACGTGACTATACCACAGTTCGTAGGATGAGCCTGCGCGAAGCGGTGGATCCAGCCAACCGAGAAAAGGTGAAGGCCTACTTCAAGCAAGAGTGTTGCCTGGTCGCTTGGCATGGCTTCTTACGATCGATCGGGGAGGCAGGACGTTGAGTGCGGTTTTGACCGATGCGGAAGTGGCCGCGATCGCTCGACCAGGTGAGACCTGGACGAGTGCTCGACAGCGTGCAGATCGTTTGCGTAGAAGCGTGCGCCTATGTAGACCTTGTCATGAGTGTGACCAGGAAATCTATTCACAGCTTGGCATCGCGCCGGGCTGGATTGATGAAGGTAGGTTCTGCTGCCCCTCCTGCAGCTATGAGAAAGACAATGAGTCATTCTTCTACCTGGAGGAGCTGCAGCGGGAGGTTGTGATGGACGATGTGTCGATGCTTACTTGGCCAGCATCGCGATGATTGAGTCGAATCGATTGTTAGCAATCCATGCGAAAATGCCTAGAGCTACTGTTAGGCCTCCGCCGAAGGTGCCAAGCATCAGCTTAATTGTGCCAATATCACTACCCATCTGGCGAAGCTCGCTCTTGATATCATTGATATCGCGTTTGATGTACTCGACATCACTTTCTAAGCGGGCCACTCGCGTGTCCATTTCATTACCTCCGGGAGGGGTTCCGCCACCAGTATGGCCTCCTCCAGATCCATTGTCACTGCCGGCTCTGTCCGCTTTCAGGCGGGCGATCTCCCGTTGGAGCATGCTGACATCGATGTTACTCATCGCTCAAGCCAGCTCCCTTTTTGATGGCCTTCGTCAATTCTTCGTTGCCTACAGCTGTCTCGAGAGCCCCAATTATGGCATCTATGATGTGTAGGGACGTCTTAGCGGCTTCCTTCACCTCAGAGGATGTCGCCGGATCAGCCTCCAAAGCTTTTGCCAGGGTCAACGTGGCTCTAGCTTGGTAGACCGACACTGCATACAGCGCTCCAAGACTATTACTGACGGGGTCATCCGAGTCCGGAACCTTGCCGGGTTTTTCGTCGTTGTCCATAAAATACTCAGTTACATTCCGGTGATTTTGGCGTCGATCGCCCGGCCGACGATTTCCCAGTTGTCGTCCAAGACGACAGTTTGATATTCGGGGTTGAGTGGGACTAGGTAGCCCACGCCACTGTCCAGGACGTACTGCTTGAAAGTGTGTTCGCCTGTGCCGATGTGCCGAGCGATGTAAAACTTTCCGCTAATGACCTCGAAACCCTCGGGGCGGATTAGGATCGGAGTGCCCTCGGGAAAGCTAGGTGGTGTATCCGAAGTCATCGACTTGCCCTTAACCGCAAGCCAATAGCCGTGCGGACCAGCATTTTCGGTGGAGCTAAGCCACTCCTCCGCGATACCTGTTGGGTGAGATACGGAGGACTCAATACGCTCGCCTGCCACAACCCAGGTGAGTAAAGGGTACTCCCTAGCCTCGCGGTGTGGCTGAAGCATTGGGGAGACGTTAGCGTGGTCCCCGCTGGGCACCATCTCTCCTATCCCATTTTCGAGCCAAAGAGCATTCACGCCGCACGCCTGAGCGATCCTGGCGTTAAAGGTGGTGCCCTTGGACTTTCCACGTTCCAGATCCGAAACAGACGTCTGGGTAATGCCAATAGCTTCAGCCAGTTGGCCTTGGGTCAAGCGCGCATGCTGCCTAGCAGCTTTGAGACGGTCTTTATATTCCATGGGCAGGACAATATGGGAGCACCCATTTTCTTGCAAATAGGAATTCCTATGTGTAGTCTTATGGGAATTCCCATTTTTAGGGCTTGCCATGAACATCTATCAATCTTTCGTAAAGCATTTCGGCACGCAAAGCGCTGTTGCAGAGGTGCTGCACGTCAACCAAGGAACTGTGTCTGGGTGGGTTCGTGGCAAGTATGGGATGGGGCCCGTTGTAGCTCTTAAAGCCGAAGCGGCAACCAATGGGAAGTTCAAGGCAGCTGACCTATGCCCCTCACTCAGAAGTCTTTCTAGCCACGCCTGAATCCGTCTGCGTACGGTTTCATTTCGTCCTCAGAGGTTAGAAGTAGGCCTTCTGTATGAACACGTCCAATCCTCGACACCTGCTGGTATCTCGCGACCAGGTATTGGTGGCGCATGCCCTCGACATGATCGCCCGCACAGGGTTCAGCCAGGACCATTTTGCCCAGGCGCTCAGTAGCCAACTGCACGACCTGGTGCCGACCAAGGCGATTGCCAAGGATGTGCCTGACTTCGAGCTACTCGCCCAGGGCAATGATTCCGATACCTTCCTGAAGGCATCGGGTGCATGGCTGCGCCGCGTCGGGCGTTGGTTGAGCGGTGAGGTTGACCTGCCCAGCTGGATCGAAGAGGCCTGGGTACAGGCGCTCGAGGACGACTACCAGGATCGTTGCTTGAATGAGCTGGCGAGCCGGCACGGTCTGACAGGTGCTCGAGCATTGCGTGGCGACGCAAATCCTGTTGGGGTGTTTGGCCAGTTAGTGGCCCGCATGGGCAGCACCGTCGCGCTTGGCAGCGAGATCCTGGCTGATGGTCGGATCGATGCCCAGGACCTGGCCAAACTTCCCGAGTTTGTTGAGCGTCTGCGATCAGCGGAAGCGCGATGCAGCGAGCTGCGTACCCGCGCTGAAGATGTGCTGCGTGATCAACCGCGGTTGCACGCTGTCAGTGATAAGGTGAACCCGACTCCGTGAGTTCGCCCCCCGACACCGCCGCCAAGCAAGCAACAGGCCGCTCTGGAAATGAGCGGCCTACTGCTGTACGCCGTGTGGACAAGAAGAAGCCACACGCGGGTTTGCGCGCCCCCATTCGACCGCTACGCTACTCGGCCCCCCGCAAGCTCTCCAGCGATCAGCTGAAGAAGCCGCTGATTCGCAAGTCTCTCTGGCGGTTGAACAAGATCAGCGAGTTGCGTGGTCGGTATCTGCGCGCCCTTGACTCAATCCATGGTGGTCGCCGTACCCGCTCGGAGAAGTTCGTGGCCTTGGCACGGGTCGCGGAGCAGCTGTTGGTGCGCCTCGATCTGGCCACGGGTGTGCTGGGCTGGCTCGACGTTGAGCAGGGACAATTCTTCCTTAACACTCAGTGCAGCATTGCTGAGGACAGCGGTATATCGGCACCATCGCTTAACCGCCTGATGCACGGCCTCGAGCAGGCAGATTATGTTTACCGACGCATCGAGAAGGTGCGGCTGGACGAGAAGGACGAGGCGGGGCTAAACCTGGTCCGCACTCGCGTCCTGGTCCGCTTCACTGAAAAGTTCTGGGCGGATCTCGGGCTGAGGTATGAGTGGCTCAAGGCGAAGAAATCAGCCATCAAGAAGCGCGAGCAAGAGCTTCGCCAGGTTGTCATCGATCGCGAGGCACGCCAGAGCAAGGCCTCCCTCGAGGAATTCCACCGCCAACAGAAGCGCCATAACTGGAAAAAGAGCGAGGAGCGCAAAGCAGCGCCACGCTTAGAGCCACAGGCGCCACCCAGTGGGGTAGGGCCACCTGCAGCCGATACCCCCGCTCAGCGGCCCCCCACGGGCCCTGAAGCGGTCAGTAGTGCAATGGCCCGCCTGCTCCGCAGTGCCGAGGCCAAGAAGGCTACCTAGCCCCCTCATCGCATCCCATGCGAGGCCTGGCCGTGCCAGGTGACCCACTTCTCCCTTAGTTTCTTCTACGCACAGCCGCCTCTCCCTGGGCGGCTTCGTCGTGCGTGACCATTTTGCCCTCGAACTCCCCCGCGCCGCCGGCGGCTCCATGGAGTCGCCGGCATGGTTTTGTATTAAATGGAATTTTATCCCCCAACCAGTAACCCCGAAGGGTGAAAAAAAAGAGGCTTTCGAGGTGTTTGGTCTATCGCATGTAGGGAACATCGATGATGCCTTCGCCCGTGGGGCTCAGCTCGCTGCGCTCGATTCTTTACCTTCGCGGGCTACTCGCCCGCACCCCGGCAGGGCAGTGCCCTGCACCCATGCTGCCTCGCCTGCACGATGTGCTGGCGATTCAGCAGTGCAAGAGCGGGTAATCGGGCGCGGCCGGTCGCGATTTTGTGGCGACGTTCGTGCTCGCGGACTGGCCTCGGTGGGGCTGCTGGCATCCTGGGTACGATTTTGGCGAACGAACGGCCGCTGCGCGGGTATCGCCGCGCCGAGACGGTCGTCATCAATGGCGATCGTGCAGGCGGCTACCATGCCTGCGTTGCAGGCATCTGGCGTTGGATTGACTGTAGGCGAAACGGAAAGTGCCCGCGTGGGGCACTCTTGCGATGAATGGGGAGGGGAGAAGGTCAGGCTGCAGGCGAGATTCCCAGCTGCTGGAACAGTTCCTGTTGCCGGTCGGCGGGCAAGCTCCTGATGTGATCGAGCAGCAGGTTGGTCTGGCGTTGAGCTGGGGCGCGCAGGGTGTGCTTGAAGGTCAGTTCTGACACCCAGGTGTGTCCGCACTCGGCATTCAGGCACTGACAGTACAGTTTTACGTACGCACGGGTCATTTCTTCCCGCGAGCTGATACGGCCTTTGTGGTCGCAGGCTGTGCAGTAGATCCGCATAGATCCCTCCCCGGGATTTTAATGCCACCATTATGCCGTCATTTTGGGCGACGTTCATCCATTTACTGTGTTTTTAATCAGTATTTTTGCTCGCGGCGGAGGGCTCTATCCAGCTGATTTGTCGGTCTTCCCGCAGGGAGTTGTTGACCTGGTTGAACAGTTGGCAGATGGGGCGGATTTCGTTACTGGTGTAGACGCGATCGATCTTCTCAATGTCCCCAAAGCCGCCGGTGGTTTCGGGGATGATGCCGGCCAGCGCGGGGTTCATGCGCCATGCTGCGATAATGTCGTTGCGGGTGATGTTCTTTACCTTCTCCAGCTCGTCCTTGGCTTGGAAGTCGCCCACTGGGATGATCTTGATGGCGTTCTCTGCGCCACCTGGTATGTTCACGAACATCGATCGGAAGTTGCCCACGCCCTTGCTTGCACTGATCTGAGCACGCAGTTCGTTCTCGTCTTCTTCGGTGAGGTCCGGGTCATTGGTGTAGAAGATGTACCCAGCGTGTGCGCCGTTGCTGTAGTAGCGCCGGCGGAAGAGGGTGGCAGCTTCGTTCAGCAGCAGCGCCTGGAGACCTCCCAGGTAGTCTGGGATGCCGTAGATGTTCTGCTCGACGTCGTAGTCCTTGATGTGGACGATCTCGTCCTGGTCGAAGTCCTCGAATTTGTTATCCGGCAGTAGCATCCGATAGCCGCCCTTGACCTTCACCCGCATGTTGATGGCCATCAGGTGGTCCAGCTCCACCGTCTGCCCGAAGGCGTTCGGCATTCGGTAGAAATACGCCTCGCCGAAGACCATGTAGTCCAGCGCGGCCTTGGCCATGGTCTGCGCGCTGCAGCCTTGCGACGCGATGAACTCACGCAGCATGAGGTTGCGCTTGAACTTGGGGATTGCGCCGTGGTGCGCGTTGGCGCGCAGCAGCTTGGCCAGGCCTGCCCGCGACACCGGCGGCTTGTAGATCTCGCCGTCGTCGCTGGGGAACACGCCCAGGTACTCGCCGATGTTGCCGCTGAGGACTTGCTCCGGCTCCCCGAAGGTGAACATCCTGGTGGGCTGTTGCGACCGCGCCGGCGGCGCTGCCTTTTTGTTTCTGCGTCGATTGGGCATTGGTTCCGCTCGTGAGGTAGCGGCTGCGGCGCCGCTTGTTTGTGTTCAGGGGCTCGTTGTAGAGGGCGTGCATGATTGACCAGGCGATGTCGGCGTGACCGGTGGCCTCGGTCCTGGACGCGCTGAACGTGATCTGCCCGCCGTTGGTGGTGCCGCGTTTGATTGTCAGGAACGCCTGGGCGATGTCGGTCCAGCCGGCGTCCCACTGCATCCGGCCCGCCTGGATGACGTCCTGGGCTTTGAGCACAAGCGTGGTTTTCGTCTCGAGGCTGTAGTGGATCGACTTGGCCCGTGGGTAGAAGTCGCGCACCAGGTCATACACGCCGATACCCACACCGGTTGTATCGATACCGATGTGCTGGACGTTGAAACGCTCGGTGAGCTTCTTGACCTGTGCGGCCTGATGGGTGAAAGACTGCCCTCGCCAGCTGTGCTTCTCCAGGATCCGGAACTTTCCACCAGGTTCAGCAGGTGGCGCGACGACCACGCAGGTCGCATCGTCCCGGGTACGGCTCGGGTCGTAGCCCAGCCAGACTGGCGCGTTGCCGAACGGACGTTTGGCGGTCGAGTCGTAATCGTCCCAGAGGCCAAGGTCGGAGTAGGACTTTTCGAGGTCAGCCAAGCTGAACACCGACTGGGTGCTGTCGATGAACTTGCACATGAACAGCTGCTCGAAGCGTTCTTCGTCGTTCTCCAGGCGCAGGCGGTCGATATTGAACAGATTGCAGCCGCCGGCAATGGCATCTTCCAGCGTGATGATCTTGCGCCACTGGCCATCAGGGCACAGCGTGCCCGCGTGGATCTCCGCCTCGCTGGGCCATGCCCCCGCCTTCTTCCCGCGTTTGCTGTTGCGGAACGTTTCACCTGTCCAGAAGGGGTACGCCTCGTGGGTAACTGCACTGGGCGTTGAGAAGTAGGTCTGTCTCCACTTCGCATGAGCGGCCATACCACTGGCGACGGTTTGGATCTTGTCGAAGCGAGGGATCCAAAAGACCTCATCGACGTAGAGGTGACCGTGGTAGCTCTGGGCAGTGTTTGCATTGGTGGACAGGAACCGAAGTTCAGCCCAGGGCTTACCATCCTTGCTCAAGGTGATGGGGTTGCCGGTCAGCTCGATATCGAACCACTTGCTGGCGAAGGCAACGATGTAGCTGCGGAACACCTCTGACTGGGAGCGACTGGCGGACAGGAATATCTGGTTGTCACCGGTCAGAACCGCATCCATAAACGCTTCGGCAGCGAAGTAATAGGTGAGTCCGATCTGGCGGCTTTTGAGGATGTTGCGGATCCGTGCCGTCAACGGGTTCATCTTGGCGGCGAGCAGCTCCTGCTGATAGCCGAACATGGTGGAGGTGAACTTCTCCAGGAAGTCCACCTCCGTCAGTGCGCTGATGTCGTTCTTGAGCTTTTTCTCTTTCCGTTTGCCGGAACGATCGCTCCTATCGCCTTGACTTCGACGCTGACGTTGGCTGCGCTCCTCGTCCTCGCCGGGATCAACTGCCGCGTCATTTGCCCGTGGCGACTGGGGGCGATTGGATTGCTTAATCAGCCGCTCGCGCAAGGTGGTCAGGCGCTCGAGCTCGTCCAGCTCGCCCTTCGTCAAAGGCTCCGTCTTTTCCAGGATGAGCGTGATCCTCCGGCTCACAGCAGTGACCGGTTCCTCATCCGTCAGCATCTCGTCCCACGACCCTTGGCGGATCCAGTAATAGATGATCCGTACGTTGGGCAACTTCAGCTGAGCCTGGATTTCCTTCACCGATGCCCGGCGTAGGTAGAGGCGTTTAGCGGCCTCTTTGACTTCGATGGAGTAGTTCATGGGCCGCAGTCTATGCGGCGATCAGCGTCGAAACGCCTACAAAAATTCCGTAATTCTCCTAGATCATAAAAATAGGAGAGGGCCGAAATCAAAGTGATTGGCCGAGCTTTTTACGGTGCCTATGGTGGGGGCCTCTGACCCCGTCGAGCACTCTCCCAACCATGCCACGCTCCCTTGTCTCCTACTGGAAACGTGTCGCTGTCAGCGGCCCCACCTGCGACGGACGCGAGATTCTGCCGCAGCACCTGCGCGATATGGCCGAGACCTATACCCCGGCGACCTATACCGCTGTCATTTGGTGCGACCACGAGCGCTGGCCGGGCTCCCACGGCACCGTCTTTGCGGTGCGTCTGGACGAAACCTCAGAGGATCTGCAGCCCGGCCAGGTCGCGCTAGAAGCGCAGTTGAAGCCCAACGACAAGCTGCTGTGGCTGAACGATCGCGGCGAGAAGCTATTCACCAGCGTCGAGATCACCCCGGATTTCGCAAACACCGGCAAGGCTTATCTCACCGGCTTGGCCGTAACCGACGAGCCCGCCAGCCTGGGGACCCAAGAACTCTACTTCTCAAACAAAACCAGCAAGGCCTCGTATTACGCAGCCTCGCAGGAACTTGGGCCGCTTGAGGGCGAGCCGAAGGGTGAAGCCGGCAAGCTCATCACCATCCTGACCAAGCTGTTCAACCGCTTCGCATCGGGCGATGCGACCACCGAAATCGAACCCACCCCCACCGAGAGCAAACCCCAAATGGATGAAGCTACCGCAACGGCCCTGAAGGCCCTGCTGGCTCAGCTGCTCGTCGTCGCCGCCGGTATTCAGGCAGTGATCGAGCCCGCTGCCGAGGATGCACCCGAGCCTGAGCAGGCTCCGATCGATGACGTCCAGTCTGCGGTTGACGATATCGTCACCACTGCCGAGGAGCAGCGCGAGTTCGCCCGCAACGGCGGCAACAGCAACAAAGCTGTGCTGAAAGCCCTGGCGGGCCTCCAGGAGCAATTCACCGCCCTGAAGAACACTCCTACCGGTCGCAACCTGCCGCGCACTGCTGCGCCGGTTGCAACCCAGAAAAAGCGGGTGCTCTGACATGGCCCGTAACCTGAGCGCTTACGGTGCGCAAATGTTCGCTGAGCTGCAGTTGGCTCTGGCCGAGAGCTATGGGGTTGACCTGGTCAGCCAGCACTTCAGTGTCGACCCGTCGATCACCCAGGAGCTGAATGACGCGATCACTGCGAAGTCGGACTTCCTGGAGCGTATCAACGTAGTTCCAGTGTCCGAGATCAAGGGCGAGAAAGTCTTCATCGGTACCAATGGCCCGGTGACTGGTCGTACCAACACCAAGACCACCGATCGCGAGGCAAAGGACGCCTCCGGCCTGGACAACAATCAGTACGAACTGCACGACACTCAGTCCGATGTGGGCCTGCCGTACGCCAAGATCGATGCCTGGGCCAAGTTCCCTGACTTCCATCAGCGCTACTCTGCCGCCGTGCAGAAGCAGATCGCCCTGGACCGGATCATGATCGGATTCCACGGCACCCACGTCGCCGTTCAGACCGACATCACCCTGTATCCGCTGCTCCAGGATGTGAACATTGGCTGGCTGCAGATCCTGCGCACCCATGTACCGCACCAGGTGCTGTCCGAAGGCAAAGTGGCCGGCAAGATCGTCATCGGCGTCGACGGCGACTACGCGAACCTCGACGCTGCAGTGCATGACGCCAAGCAGTTGGTCGATGAGCGCCTGCGTGAGAACGGCGATCTGGTAGCCATCATCGGTTCCGACCTGTTGGCCGCCGATAAGGCGAAGCTGTATAGCAAGCAGGCTGACACCCCTACCGAGAAAGAGCGCATCGAGCTGGCGCAAGTGATCGCCACCTATGGCGGCCTGGCGGCTTACAGCGTGCCGAACTTCCCGGTCGACGCGATCCTGGTCACCAGCTTCGACAACCTGTCGATCTACTACCAGGACACCAGCTGGCGTAAGCAGACCGTCGACAACCCGAAGCGCTCCCGCGTCGAGGACTACAACAGCCGCAATGAAGGCTATGTGGTCGAGCAGCTGGAGAAGGCCGGCTTGATGGAAAACATTGAGGTGGCCCAGTGAGTTTGGCGCTGCAGCACAAGCGCCGGACCCTTGCCTTGGGGGTTGCAGCAGTAAGCGCTGCAGCCGCCGCTGCCACGCTGCCGTACTCTCCGGCCGAAGCGCTGAGCAGCCCTGCCAACGCTCGCAAGCATTTGGCTCTGATGGTTGCTGGCCTGGATGCGGATCTGGCCCGCCTAAGTGATATCAAGGGTCTGGCTACCCGTCAGGATCTCAAGCGCAACGAGCTGCTGCCCAAGTACCAGGAGTACGTCCAGCGCTACTTGGCATCCGGTCTTGTGTACCAAAACCGCGTCCTTGTGCAGGTCATGGTTTGGTTGTTCGACACCGCCCAGTTCGAGGACGCCCTAGAACTGGCAGACATCGCCATCGGGCAAGGCCAGGAAATGCCGGAGCGTTTCAAACGAGACATCCCGACCTTTGTTGCCGATGCGGTGTGCGAATGGGCCTATGACGAGCACCAGGCCGGTCGCAGCCCCGAGCCTTACTTGTCCGACCTGCTGCCGCGTGTGGATGGTGAGTGGGACCTGCCAGAGCAGATCCCGGCCAAGTACCAAAAGCTGATCGGCATTCGTGCGATGGAGGCAAAGGACTGGGTCACGGCGATCAAGCACCTAGAGCGTGCCATCGAGCTGTATCCGAAGGTCGGCGTGGGCACTCGGATCGAAAACGCCCGCAAGGCCCTGCGCAAAGCACAGGCGGCACCGTTGGCACCGCCGCCGGAAAACCCATAACCGACTACCCCCCCAGCGGGAACCCGTGAAACGAGCATGCCATTTATGGCCAGCCCCGTGGCAACGGTGTTTCCCGCCCTTTTCGAGTGCCCAGCGATGAGCTTTTCAGGCAAACCGACAACCGTGGTGGACCAGATCATCGAGAACAACGGCTTCTGGCCGAACCTCTCCCTGGCTGAGTACCAGAAGGCTTACCGCCTGCCCGGTGAATACCTGAGCGAGACGCTGGTCACTCACCTCAACATCGCGATGGGCGAAGTGAACCAGGACCTGGCCAAGCTGATGACCAGCTGGCGTGACCTTGGTATCACCGAGGTAGCCACCGCCGATTCGCGGCTGCTGCCGGAGCGCACCTTCAAGGTGGAGTTGTACAAGCGCGCCGTGTACTGCCGGGCCAAGGCAACCGCCCTGACCGACTTTGCGACTATCACCCGCCGCGAGGTGGCCGAGAACACCGGTAAGGAAGCTCCAGAACGCGCTGAAACCTACCTGGCATTCAGCCAAGCCGCTGTGCGAGCCCTGCAGGGCCGTAGCCGCATCACGGCGGCGCTGCTGTGATCAAGCTCCAGGCGCTGACCCGCTACCTGATCGAGCGTCAGTTGGTGCAGCCCGAGCAGCTCGACAGCTGGACCGACCAGGTTCAAATGGACCTCGTCTGGAAGCCAGGCGAAAACGGCCTGCACATGGGCGATATGCAGTACACCGCCACCATCGCTATCGAGCGCTTCGCTGACCACCCGGTACGCCTGTTTGCGCTGGTTGGCAGTTGGCTCGAGGAGAACGACCAGGATCGGGAAGACCTGCCGAGCGTGACCTTCGAGGTGACCATGCTCGACAACGACCTGGCTGACGTCGATATCAAGGTTCAATTCATCGAACCGCAGCACCTGGTCGAAGACGCCGCCGGCGAAATCAAGGTCCTTGGTCGAACCTGGACCCTTGCCCCGTTCGAGCTCTGGGTAGCTGAGGAAGGGGAGGTGACCACTCATGACGACTGATCACCTGGCTCTGGACGTGCGCGGGATGCTCGAGGCCGAGAACCTGTTAGCCCTGCTCGACCTCCCCCTGGCCAAGCGCAAACGCCTGCTCAACAACGTGAGCAAGCGCGTGCGCACCCTGAGCCGCCAGCGAATCCGCAACCAGCAGAACGTTGATGGCACCCCCTTTGCCCCGCGCCAAGACACCTCCAAGGGCAAGAAGAAGATGGAGGCGGGTCTGGGCAAGCTCCTCGAGGTCACCCGCCTGGGCGGCGAGGAGGCCGAGCTGGGCTGGCGGAACGCGCTCACTCGTTGGGTTGCCTCTCAGCAGCACAACGGTGTTTCCGAGCGCCGGACAGCAGTCCAGATGCGCCAGTGGAACAAAGTGCCGCCGGGCACAGCAGCGACCCAGAAGCAGGCCAAGCGCCTGCGTCAGCTGGGGTTCAAGGTTCGCTTGCCGGGCAAGAAAGCCGCCACGCGTCCGTCTGCGGCCTGGATCCAGGAACACCTGAACTACGCCCGGGCGGGCCTGCTGATCCGCATTCTGGACACCGAACGTAACGCGACCTCTGGCGCGCAGAGCTGGGAAATCTCCCTTCCGGCCCGCCAGTTCCTGGGCGCGAGCAACAGCGAAACCAGCGAGCTGGTGAACCTGGTGCTGCGCCAGATCCTCAACTCACCTGTTTAACGAGGCGTACATGGCACTCGGCAATGTCAGCGTCAACAATCTCAACCTCGGCCAGGGTGCTGTGACCGAAGTTGAGCGCTATTTCCTTTACATCGGCCCCGCGTCCAAAAACACCGGCCAGATCCTCGCCTTGAACCAAGACAGTGATCTGGACGTGCAGCTGGGGGTTGCTGCCAGTGACCTGAAAACCCAGATCACAGCAGCCCGCCTCAATGGCGGCGATCGCTGGGCGTGCCTGGCCATGCCCCAAGGCACCACCGATACCTGGCAAGACGCATTGACCAAGGCCATGCAACATGGCTACTCGGTCGAGGCGGTCGTGATCACCAAGCCGGTGACGGCCGGCGCCGATCTGGCTGCGATGAATGAGGCAGCTGTCGCCATCGGCAACACCTATGCCCGTCGTCTATTCGTGATGGCAGCCACGCCGGGCATCCTGGCTCCGCAGACCTGGAGCGAATACCAGATCGCCCAGAAGGATATTACCGAAGGCATTTCAGCACCCCGGGTGATGGCCGTTCCGCAGCTGCACGGCAACAACCTGGGCGTACTGGCCGGGCGCCTGGCCAATGCCGCCGTCAGCGTTGCGGACAGTCCCATGCGGGTCGCCACCGGTGCCGTGCTCGGCCTTGGGGATACCCCGGTCGACAAGGACGGTGTTCCGTTGCAGACGGCCACCTTGAAAGTGCTGGATGCCGCCCGTCTCTCGGTACCGCAGACCTACGCGGACTATCCGGGGGTCTTCTGGGCCGATGGCAACCTGCTGGATGCCCCGGGCAGCGACTACCAGGTGATCGAGAACCTGCGGGTTGTGGACAAGGCGGCCCGCCGCGTTCGGATCCTGTTGATTCAGCGCATCGCTGATCGCCGCCTGAACAGCTCGGCCAACAGCATGGCGAGCAACATCAGCAAGCTGATGGCCCCGCTGCGCGCCATGGCCAAGTCCACCACCGTCGGCACTCAGGTTTTCCCGGGCGAGATCCAGCAGCCGAAGGATGGCGACATCGTCATCAACTGGCTCAGCAAGACCGCTGTCGTGGCCTACCTGACCCTGCGCCCCCTCAACTGCCCGAAAGACATCACCGCGAACATCGCGCTGGATCTTTCCAACGACGCCTCGGAGTAACCCATGTCGGCAAAACTTAGTGGCAAGAACTTTGACGTCAACCTGGGCGACAACAAGCTTCATGTCGAAGCAGCCACGCTGGACATCACTGATAACAGCACCACCGCGCAAACCCGGGGCGTGCCGAACGGCTGGGTCGACGGTGACGTAGGCGCTGCGGGCGAGCTCGAGGTCGACAACACCAACTTCAGGTTGATCGTCGCCCAGGCCAAGTCTGCAGGCAGCTTCCGGGAGCTGGAGCCGTTCGACATCGTCTTCTTCGGCAAAGTCGGGGACGAGGAGTGCCGCATCGAGGCCTTCGGCTGCAAGCTGCGCATTTCCAGCCTGCTCAGCATCGATCCCAAAGGCGGGGCGAAAACCACCCACAAGTTGCCGTTCGACGTCACCAGCCCGGACTTCATCAAGATCGACGGCGTGCCGTACCTGTCCGCTGCCGAGATCGAGGACCTGACCTGATGGTTTGCCCGTTCGATCGCGCCCAGGACGTGGAGCAGCGGCAGCGCGACCAGGCGATCAGCGCCGCCCTGGCCGGTGCGCGTCCGACCGGGCCAAGCCTGACCCATTGCAAGGACTGTGACGGTGAGATCCCGGCGGCGCGCCAGGCGCTTGGCGGCAAAGAGCGATGCGTTCCTTGCCAATCCGCTGCTGAGAAACGGGGGCTCCGATGAGCGCCAATCAAGCTGCCCAAGACACAGCCATTGCCGTCGTGAAAGCGGCGCCGGCGATTGGCGTGGCGGCCACCGGCGCGACCGGTGCCGTCGACTGGTCGTCCGTGGCCTACATGCTGACTGCGCTCTACATGGTGCTGCAGATCCTGCTGTTGGTCCCGAAGTATCGCCAGATGCTGCGCGATTGGAGAGGCAAGTAATGAGCCTGCGCAACAAGATCCTGACCGGCGCCGTCACGCTTGTGCTGGGCAGCAGCACCCTGATGGCCTTCCTGGGCAAGTGGGAAGGCGAGGGGCAGAACGTTGTCTACGCCGACAAGCTGGCCCGGGGCCTGCCCACTGTATGCAAGGGCATCACCCGCTACACCAGCCCGGAGCCAGTGGTGGTGGGGGATTACTGGTCGCCGGCGCGCTGCGCCGAGGTGGAGCAGCTGGTGGTCGAGAAGGGCCAATTAGGCCTGGCGGACTGCCTGACCAACGACAAGGTCAGCCAGAACACGTTCGACGCCCTCAGCAGCCACGGCCACCACTTTGGAACACCTGCGACCTGCGCGAGCCGCGCCCTGGCGCTCATCAATGCCGGCCGCATTGCTGAAGGCTGCAAGGCGCTGGCTTGGGGGCCGGATGGCCGGCCGGTATGGGCCTACGTGACCGACGCCAAGGGCAACAAGGTGTTTGTGCGCGGCCTGCACGCCCGCCAGCTGGATGAAGCGAGGTTGTGCGCCTCATGACCCTTTCCCCGATTCGGCTGCTCTTGGTGGTGCTTCTGGTCGGCCTTTCCGGCTGGCTTGTGTTTGACCAGGTGCTGCAGCAGCGCAATACCGCTCGATTGGAGCGCGACACGGCGCAGAACGAAGCCGCAGGCCTTCGTGAGGCGGCTCGGATCACCGGGGAGCGCCTGGCCACGGCCGCCGCGAACGACACCAAGAACACCCAGGAGCTAAGTGATGCCCTCAAGAACAACCAAGATCTGCGCCGTGCTGTTGACTACCGCGATCAGCGGCTGCTCGTCAAAGCCAGCTGCCCAGCTGCAGGACACGTGCTCACCAACCCCGGCGCCGGCGGCCTGGCTGATGGAGGCACCGCCGAACTCTCGTCAGACGCTCGATCGGATTATTTCACCCTCCTCGATCAGCTCGCCCTCAGCAAGCAAATGATCCTGGGGCTGCAGGACCACGTCCGCAGCTTCTGCACCACCCCACCCACTACTGGAAACGCACCATGACCGAGACCAATCGCACCATCACCCTGGAAGTCAAAGAGCAGGAGTTCGAGTTCTCCCTGACGCCCGAGGACGTCACCAAGTACTTCAACGGCACTACCCAAGCCAACAAGGTGGCGCCGGCGCACAACCTGCTGATGCGCACCGTCAAGCAGGAGCAGAAAGCGGCCCTGAAGCCGTTCCTGGAAAACCCGGTGTACACCATGACCCTGGCCAGCGCCCTGGTCGATGAATACGCCCCTGACCTGGGCGTGATCGTAAAAAAGTCCTCGAGCACGCTGACGGCCTGAACGACGACGGGCTTGGCCAGCTGATCGCCCTGCAGAGGCGCTGGCTGCCCGGTACCGAGCCTTCGATCGAGAACCTTGGTACAGCGAAATGGCTGGAAGACGAGCATTGGCGACGAACTGAAATAGCCGTCGCCAACGCCATTGCCCACGCACTGAACGGATAACCCATGGCTACTCAATCCGCCCGCTTGGCCTTCATCCTGAGCCTGACCGACAAGGTCACCGGCCCAGCGAGCAAGATCAAGAACACCATCACTGACCTGGCCGACTCCGGCGCCGCCAACATCGTGCGCATGGGAGCGGGTTTTGTTGGGCTGCGTGAGTCATTCGAAGGGCTTTCTGCCGTCCTGGAACCGGCCCGGGAGATGAACAGTGCCCTGGGCGATGTCAGGGCCATGGGCACGGCCGAGGATGCCTTGGACTCGCTCAACACCAAGGCGCTGGAGTTTTCCGTACAGTACGGAGCCAGCGCCGTCGAGTTCGTGTCCTCGGCCCGCTCTATCGAGGGCGCGATCCAGGGCCTGGTGGGTAACCAGCTGGCCACCGTAACCAATGCCAGCAGCGTGCTGGCCAAGGCCACGAAGGCCGACACCGAAACCACAAGCCAGTACCTGGGCAGCATGTACAACCTGTTCAAGTCCGAAGCTGACAAGGTCGGGCGGGTGCAATGGGTCGAGCAGCTGACCAGCCAGACGGCCCTGGCCGTCAAGCTGTTCCGCACGGACGGGGCGCAGTTGAAGGATGCCTTCAAGGAAGCCGGCGCGATCGCCACGGCCTCGGGCATCAGCTTTGCCGAGCAGATGGCGGTGATCGGTACGCTTAGCAGCACCATGGAAGGCGGTGATGCCGGCGGCCGCTACAAGGCGTTCTTCGAGAACATTGGCAATGCCTCGGAAAAGCTGGGCATTCAGTTCACCGATACCAACGGCAAGGTGCTGCCGATGGTGGACATCCTGGGCAAGCTGCAGGGCAAGTTCGGTGATCTCAAGAACGCCGCCGGCAACGCCAAGCTGGTCGAGGCCTTTGGCGGCGAAGGTGCCCAGGTGATCGGCGCGCTGGCCATGGACACCGACCGGTTGAAAAATGGCATCGCCGAGCTGGGCAAGGTGCGCGGGCTGGAGAACGCCGAGAAGATGGCCCAGGCCATGGTCGATCCGTGGGAGCAGTTCGGCCAAGCTGTGCAGGCGCTGCGCATCGCGTTCGGCCAGGCGCTGATCCCCATGCTGACCCCGCTCATGAACAAACTGGTCGGCATTGCGCAGACGCTGACCAGGTGGACTCAGCTGTTCCCGAACATCACCAAGGCGCTGGGCATCGCCACCTTAGCCGTATTCGGCATCATCGCCGCCATGTCGGCCCTGACTCTGGTTGTCGGCATGGGCAGGATGGTCTGGCTAGGCCTGGTCACCGTCTGGAAGATCCTGACGTGGACCGGGTACCGTTCGATAGCCATGTTCCTGTATCACACGGTGATGGTCACCGGCTTCATCGCTGGTATGGCCTTGATGTACACCTGGATGGGGCTGGTGCGCGGGGGCATGCTGCTTTGGCAGGGCGCGATCTGGCTGGTGAATGCCGCGATGCTGGCCAACCCGGTGCTGTTGATCACCGCCGGCGTGATCGCCCTGGGTGTAGCCGTGGCCGCCGCGATTGTCTACTGGGACCAGTGGACCAGCGCCCTGATGAACACCGCGGCGTTCCAGTGGATCGCCGCTCAGCTGCAGACCCTGTCCAACTGGTTCGGCTCAATCGGCGGCTGGACCGGCCTGGCCAAATCGGCCTGGGACGGCATCGTGGCCATCTTCAAAGACTCCATCAACAGCCTGATCGGGATGCTCAACAAAATCCCCGGGGTGGAGATTGATGCCGTGTTTAGCGACCTGCCGAAAACCCCGCAGGTCCCCGGCCTGTCGGCGCCCATTGCGGCAACGTCTTCGCTGGGCGAGCAGGCCGAGCAGACCAGACAGCGCATGAGCCAGTCCGCCGCCGGCATCAGCCCGAGAGGGCCCAGCGCGGTACCGCCTGGCGGCCTGCTGCGCTCGATCCAGAGCACTACCACCACCAACAACGACCAGGGCAAGAAGACCCATATCGAGACGCTGAACATCAACACCAGCAAGTCGGTGACCCCGCATGAACTCGAAAACCTGATGGAAATGGCGGCCGGCTGATGGGCATGTACATCGATCTGTTAATCACCAAAAACGACCTGACCCTGGACCCTTCGAGCCAGCCGCTGCTGGTCGAGGACCGGGCCAGCATCGCCCAGGACATCGGCCACATGATCCGCGAGTCCGGTTTGCTCAAGGCCTTGGTGGCCGAGCGTAGCCGGCTGCGCCAGGCCGACTGCATCCAGCAACTGGAGCTCTTGATCGAGACCGACGAGCGCCTGGTACCGGGCACCGTGCAATTCATCCTGCAGGAGCCAGGCAAGTACCTGGTGACCGCCACGACCGTGGCATTCGGCACCATGGAGGTAGTGGTGTGAGCGATCTGGACTTCAAGCAAGCGCTGGCCGATGCCGGCGTCCCGACCACCGAGGCCAAGCTGAAGGCCGCTTGGGAGGCAGAAGTTGCCGCCCAGGGCAGCAAGCTGAGCAACACCAGCTCCTGGTCGCCGTTCTGGAGAGTCGTCACGGCTCTCGTCACCAAGCCTGTGCTGTGGCTGATCGACTTCATCGCCGGCACCGTGCTGCCGAACTTCTTCGTGAAGACGGCCGTCGGCGCCTGGCTGGATCTACTAGCATGGCAGGTTAATGTCGAGCGCAAAGCCGCTACTAAGGCTGTTGGCCAGTTGCTGTTCACGCGCAGCTCCGTGGCGGGCACGCTGGAGATCCCTGCCGGCACCCGGGTGCAGTCGATCGCCATCAACGGCAATGTCTACGTACTGGTCACCACGGCTGCAGGTCAGTTCCTGGATGGGCAGGCGCAGGTGCTGGTTCAGGCCGAGGCGTTGGAGGCGGGTACGGGCTACAACCTCGCACCGGGCTATTTCTCGATCCTGCCCGAGCCGATTCCGGGCGTGGTCCAGGTCGTCAACGCCGAAGGCTGGTTGCTCGAGCCCGGCGCCGATATCGAAGGCAATGACGACCTGCGCCTTCGGGTGCGCAACCAGTTCTCAGCAGTTAACCAGTGGCACACCGATGCCGTGTACCGGGCCATGATCGCCGCCTTCCCTGGCGTGCAGGCCGATGGCATCTACTTCCAGCACGGTGCTCCTCGAGGACCTGGTACCGCCAACGCCTACGTGTTGTTTGAAAATGATTCACCGGCCGATGCCTACCTGGCGCAGATCAACGCCCATGTGCGCGATGAGGGCAACCATGGTCACGGCGACGACCTGCTGGTGATGCAGATCCCAGAAACTCAGCACCTGGTGCATGTCACGGTCTGGCCTCACGCGGTGGTCGGCACCGAGGGCTGGGACAAGCTCAAAAATGACATCGCCCTGTTCATCCGGGCGGCGTTCCGCGAGAACGGCGACTTCAAGCCCACCCTGACTTACCCGCAGTCGCAGTTTTCGTTCAGCCAGCTGACCACCGAGTTGCATGAGCAGTTTCCCGGCATCAAGTCCCTGGACTTCGAGAACAACGACATCGTGTCCGAGTTGAGCATCCCGCGGCTGATCGGCGTGGAGGTTGTGCCAGGTGATTAAGCTGACTCTGCCGTTCTGGCTCGACGGTAAGGAGCTGGCCAAGCTCAAAGCAGCCGCCCAGTCTTGGTGGACAAAGGTGGAAAACTGGGTGCAGTGGCCGTTACTGCAGCTCGATGCCGAGACCTGCCACCTGACCATCCTCAACCTGCTGGCCTGGCAGCGCGACATCCAGCGCTTCGCCGGCGAGCCCGAACGTCTGTACCGCCTGCGCGTCAAGTACGCCTTCATCAACGCGGTGGATGCCGGCAACACCGCTGGCTTCGTGCGGATCTTCGAGCGCTTGGGCGTCGGCTATGTGGAAGTCCAGGAGCGGGTTTCGGGCCAGGACTGGGACATCGTCCTGTTGCACCTCTCCGACAGCCAACTGAGCGAGAACCCGACGCTGCTGCGGGTGCTGATGCAGCAGTACGGCCGCACCTGCCGGCGTTACGACTTCGTCACGATCACTTCGGTGAAGCTCAACCTCGGTGTTGCCGCGTTCAGTGACGACCAGCAAACGCTGGTGGCCCGCCTCGACGATTCGCTGGCGAAGCTGACCGTGATCAACGAACTGACCCTTCTGACTGAAGAACTTCAATAAGGAGCCCCATGGGAGCGAGTATCACCTTGGCCGGCGAAAGCCTGATTGCCCAGAAGCAAGGCGCCCAGCAGAAGCTGGTAGTGGCCCGGTTCGTTCTGGCCAATGTGCCTGGTCTGGACGTCAACGGCGCCGTCAATCGAGCGGGCGCCAAGCCGCCGGCAGCCCAGATCGTCTACACCGCCGATGTGACGCGTCAGGGCTATGTGAGCCCGCGCCAGGTGATTTACAGCCTGATGGTCACCTCAGACATTGGCGACTGGGACTTCAACTGGATCGGCCTGGAGACGGCCGAAGGCGTGCTGCTGGCTGTGGCCTATGTCCCGCTTCAACAGAAGCGCCGGAACATTCCACCTACCCAGATCGGCAACAACCTCACCCGCAACTTCCTGGTGGAGTTCAACGGTGCACAGCAACTGACCGGCGTTACGGTGGATGCCAGCACCTGGCAGCACGACTTCACCGTACGGCTCACCGGGATCGATGAGCGTGAGCGCGTGAGCAACCGCGACATCTACGGCAGAGCCTGCTTCTTCCAGGATGGACTGGAGGTCGAGCGCAACAGCTTCGGCCTGTTCCAGGTCAAGCTGGGCATGGCCTATGTCGAAGGCGTTCGCGTGGCGCAGACGGTACCGACCACCGTGCAATTTCCGGCGCTGCCCACCCGGGCCTGGATCGATGTCTGCCTGACACAGGATGGCAGCGAGGTCCTGGCCAGCTGGACGGTGGTTTTTGGCGAGACCAAAAGCGACTACCAGGATAGCAACCGCCGTTGGCATTACCTGGTGCAGCTGGCCGACGTCGACGCCAGTGGCGTTGTAACCGACCTGCGCACCTGGCAACCGATCAGTGGCGCGCTGATTGAGCACTTCGCGGCCCGCAATGGTGACTATGAGCAACTGCGTGCCAGGGCGACGACCAAGGACGACGTGGGGCTCGATCAGATCCCCAACGCGATCAGCGACGACCCCGAAAACGACCGCAGCGATGTGCTGGCCACAACCAAGGCGCTGAAAAATCTCAAAGCTGGGATGGACAGCAGCCTGGTCGGGATGGTCGCCCACTTCCCCACAACTGCCGCGCCGGCGGGCTGGCTGCGTGCAAACGGTGCATCGGTCTCTCGCACCGTGTACGCGGCGCTGTTCAACCGGATCGGCACCACTTTCGGTTCGGACAGCCCTACCACCTTCAAGCTGCCGGACCTGCGCGCTGAGTTCATTCGCGGTTGGGACGACGGCCGGGGCGTCGACGCTGGCCGCGCCCTGGGCAGCTGGGCACCCAGCCAGAACCTGCTTCACGACCACATTGTGGAGATTCAGCCAGGCGGCGCGCACAGCCATGAAATGGAGTTCCCCAGGGACTTAGGTCGGGGACACACCGAGGACGACAAGGACGCATTCCTTGGTGACGAGATCGAGGAGGGAACCGCGATTATTCATACCAGCACCGCGCCGAATCACACCCACGGCGCGACGATCACCAGTTCCGGGGGCGACGAGGCACGGCCACGCAGCATCGCGCTGCTCGCCTGCATTAAATACTGAGGCCTGCCATGGACACCAAAATCGTTTACCAAGTTGATCACCAGGGCCTGTATGTCGGGCAAGCGATCGCTGACGAGTCCCCGCTCGAGCCTGGCGTCTGGCTGATCCCCGCCGGCTGCGTGACCGTGGCCCCGCCCAAGGCCCTGCTCGGCAAAGTCTGTCAGTGGGATGGCCATCAGTGGCGGCATATCGAGGTGCCGGCATGAATTGGGTGCCCGTGCAGATGCGCTGGCCCAGCCAGACCACGTCGTTCCTGGACGATCTGGGCAGTGTCCAGGACCTGGCCGCCGGCGAACTGGCCAGCACCGTCGAGCGCGTGGCCGAGCTGGCCAGCCTCGCAACCACAAATCCTAGTCAAGTAGGCGATGCGGCGCTGCAGCTGGCCGGTGCTGGCCGATCGGCGCTGGCGACTGCACTTGGCGAGGCGCCGCAGGCTTTAATAGTGACGCCGTTCCAGAGCGGTGTTGGCCAAGGCAGCGGTTATCAGCGCTACCTGTCCGCTCCGAACCTGCTCCGGCACATGGCGGACAAGCTGACCGACACCAGCGACCAAAACCGCCCAGATGCTGCTGGCTATGCGCTGGTGCTGATCTTCGTCGCGACCCGCTACGACCACCTGGCCACCGCCCTGTCCAGCCTCAATGCGCTGCTGCCCATGAAGGACCTGCAGCGCGCTGAGCGGCGAGCCCGCCAGCTGTTCGACCTCGAGGCCGAGAAGTGGGCCTTGCCGGCGGCCGGCGCCCTGCCGCTGTGGGGCAGGCTGCCGCTGGAGCGGTGCACGATCACCAAAGTCTCGAACCAGGTGATGACCAGCCAGCTGGCTGCCCTCGAGAGCTACGCCGACAGTTCGCCTGCAGCTGACCTTGCAGCCCTGGCCGCCCGCAAAGCCGCGCAGACCCAGAGCATTGCCCAGAATCTGGCCGCCCTTAAAGAGCAACTGTCAGGCAGCTCAGCCAGCACCAACATACGTGCACGCCTGATTGGCCCGGGCAACAACGCTGAACTAGCCAGCCAACTGTTGGCCGGCGATGCCCCTGGCCATGAGTGGCCGCTGTCGGCCGGCGTCATGCTGGTGGGCTCGCTGCCCGGGCTGGCGTTCTTGCGGGAGTTGGTGGGCCTATGACCATGCTCCTCAACGGCCAGCGGGTCGAAGGCAAGAACCTCAAGGTCACCGCGAGCCTCAGTATCGAAAGCGAGGATCTGTCGGGGCAGACCAGCAACACCGACTCCGCGCACAAGGGTTTCAAGCCCAAGACCCTGACTGTGACGCTGTTGATCCGCTATCAGGACCACACCCAGTTGCGCGCGCTGATGGCCTTGGCCGAGGCCACCGAATCGGGCGGCCAGCGCAAGACGTACCGCGTCGTCAACGACACCGCCACGGCCTTTGGCGTGCGCCAGGTTCAGTTCACTGACAGCGTCAGCGCCCGCGAAGCGGACACCCAGAAGGCCTGGATGGTCCAGTTCAGCCTGACCGAAAAGCTCTCCAACCCGGAAAAGGTGGAAAAGCGCCGCAGCCCGGCCAGCGTGGCCCAGCAGGCGGCGACCGGCACCGCAGTAGGAGGCACCGGTACCGGCACCGCAAGCGAATCCGGTACCGGTTCCAGCACCGAGCTGAGCAGCTTTGAGACGGTGCTCAAACGTGTCGATGACTTCTTGGGCGGTGCTGCATGAGCATGAGACTGCACAAGGTGGCGACCATTGGGGGCACGGTCTACCAGCTGGTCGGCGATGACATCCGCCTGGACCTGAAAAGTCCTGGGCGGGCCAACCTGCGGATCCAGGCCACAACGCCAGTCACTGGCCTGGTGACCGTCGACATCGGCTACAACGAGCGAACCCTGCAGCGCCATTTCCTGGGCTACGTCGAGCGCTGTACCCCCGCCAATGCTGTCAGCCAGGTGGTGTTTTGCCGTGAGCTCACGGGAATTCTGGCCGCGCCTTTGCCGCTCAACCTGCGGCACGCCGACATGCGCACCGTCCTGGACGAGATCCACCAGAAGACAGGCCTGCGTTTTCGGGTTCCGGATCAGCCGTATGCCGCGGTAAAAGCCCCGTTCTTCTACAGCCTGGCATCTGGCTTCCAGGCCATGGACAGCCTGGCCAAGGTCTTCGGTATCAAGGATTTCATCTGGCAACAGCAGGGCAACGGCGAGGTGTATGCCGGCAGCTGGGCCGACAGCTTCTTCGGTAGCCGTTCACCCCTGCAGCTGCCGACCGACCTGTTCGATGACTACCAGGGCAACCAGAGTGCAGTCGTAGCGGCGCTCCCAGGGCTGCGCCCCGGGGCAACGATCAACAATGGCGAGCGGATCACCTCCGTGGCGCTCTCCGACACCAAGATGGCCATCAAATGGACGAAGTGATCCGGCGCAGCGTAGAGCGCCAATTTCCTGAGCTGGCGGGTAAGTACCACCTGCCGCGCTTCGGCAGGGTCATTGGTATTGCCGACGCCCCGGCGAGCTCGAGCATGTGCGACGACTTCCGCCCGCGTCTGGCGGCCGACATCGAGGTCCTGGACGAGAACGGCGAGCCGGACCCGGAGCTGCCGACGTTGGCCGGCGTACCGCTGCCGATGCCGATCGGCGGCAATGAGATGGGCCTCTTTGGATTCCCGGAAGAGGGTACGACGGTGGTGGTGTGCTTCGCCTACGGCCTCCCGCACAAGCCATACATCCAGACCGTGCTACCCCACGGCCTGAGTCTGCCCAAGATCCCCAAAGGTGCACAGGTCTGGCAGCACAGTGAAGCGGCCCAGCAGCGCGTCGATCCTGACGGCAATTGGCTGCGGCAGACCGACGGCCGAATCCGCGATGACTCCATCGACCGCGAGATCCAGAGCCTCAACAACAGCGAGAAGCACCAGGTCAGTGACGTCCAGGTTGAAACCCACTCCACCGAATCGGTGGGCGGCATCAAGAAGATCGAGGCCGTGGGCGCGCTCAAGCTGCTATCGGGCGGCGCCTCGAGCCTGGCCGCACTCGATGACCTGCACTTGGCGAGCGGCCGCGACCTGAACCTGGCGATCGCCCAGAAATACAACGCAGCGGTAGGCGGCGACATGCTCGAGCGCATCAAGGGATTTCGGCGCAGCGTCGCGGCGAAGACCTGGCTGGGCTCGGACAGCGTGAACGCTCTGCAGGTGCTGTGCGACCTGATCGACCTGGTAATCCAGATGAATGCCGACATCGCCGCGCACACGCATGGCCCCAGTCCGGCACCGAGCAACGCAGCCAGCTTCGGCGCTCACGCCGTCACCGGCGGACTACTTTCGGGGCAACTGAAGCCCATCACAGGAGCTTGATTTGGAGCTGAAGAACTTCTTCTCGCAGGACCATGAAGGGAACATCACCCCGGATGCGACCTGCTACTTGTACCAGCGTGGTTCGGAGAACCTGGTGGCCGGCCTGCAGTCCGTTAATGGGCAGCCATTGTCGAACCCGTTCACCAGCGATGCCAACGGCCTTGTCCAGCTCGCTGCCCCGAACGGGCTCTATGACGTGCGTGTCGTCACGGGAAATCGGGACTACCGCCTCCACATCCAGTTCAACGATGTGAACGAGACCGTGGACGCTGCTGTTGCAGCTGCCAGCCGGGCTGAACAGGCGCGGGATGCTGCCCAGCTGTGGTCAGGCATTTCTGCCAACACAGCCGAGGGGCTTAACAAGACGCCGCTGAATGGCTATTTCAGCGTCCCCAGCCTGGAATCGACCGAGTACTTGATCCTGTACCAGAACGTGGCGAACGTCGCGGTTGAGGTCAAGCGCTACCCCAGTTCCGAGGCGGTCAACAGGGCGCTCACCGGTGCCATCCGCTCGTACGCCACCTTGGCTTTGATGCAAGCGGACACAAGCCAGGAGGAGGGTACTTCCGCCGTTGTCACACATGATCCGGATGAAGCCAAGAACGGCTGGTACCTCTTCAGCAAGCTGGACGGCATCTGGAATCGCTCCGCGAACCAGACCGCCAGCGCAGCCCGGGTCGAGGCCATCGAGAAGCAGATCTCCACCCGTAAGCGGCCACGCAGCAAATCCGGGAAAGCACCCTTCGTTATGACAGTGGGCGACAAGGTGCTGCCGTTTGCCACCGCCCAGAAGCTTCCCCGATCGAAACTGATCTCCGCACCTGGTGCGGTGATGATGCTGGGCGATACGCCAGTTCCACCCGTCATTGTGCGCAAGCGGCCCCGTGGGCCTGGTGGGTACGGTGATGTGGTGATCGTCAGCAACCGGTCTGTCTTGATGTCTTCAGCGGGTGGACTGAACAAGCAAACAGACGCCCGGCTTGCCGCCCTGGAAGAACAGGTCGCGCAGACCAAGCCGTTGCAGTACCTACCATCGCCGCCTACTTGGCTGGCGAATGTCACAACGGTGAACAGCAAGTCGCAGATCATGGTTCACGATGGAGCGACGTACCGGCAAGCAACCAGCGCTGATGCCAACTGGTTCGCGCCTCAGGTAGGCCCATTCAACTTCATCAGTTGCCTGAGCGATAAGTCGGGATCCGTGGAGCGCTACACCCTGATGCCTTCGGGCTTCAAAGTGAAGAACATGGCGGTGGTGCTGCACAAGATCATCACCGGGCAATCTTTGGGCTTGGGGTCGCGGGGCTACATCCTGCGTGCGAACGGGCGCTACGAGTTCACGCCGGGCGTATTCGGTGACCTGTTCACTGAAGTGACCCCAGTTGGCTACGAAGGGACCTGTTTCTCGCTGGTGGGTGGGCCCCGGCCTGTAGGCTGGGAGTCTTCCACCGATTACGTCCCGCTGCACGAATACGCCAGCGGCGTATCCGGCGAGACGATCGCCAGCTCCTACGCCACGAAGCTGCGCACCTGGTTGAGTCAGTACACCGCGATCGATCCGAAGATTCTGGTCAGCGTTTCCGCCCTGGGCGGTGTGCCCTACGCATCCCTGAAAAAGGGGACCACGGTGTACCAGAACGCCCTGAGCCAAGCGACCGCCGCCAAGGCGATCGCGGTCAGCAAAGGCCTTCAGTACATCATTCCGTCGATCTCGATCATCCACGGCGAAAGCCAGATCAACACGACCCAGGCGCAATACGTGGCCATCCTGGCCGAATGGGTCAGCGATTATCGGACCGACCTGGTGGCGATCTCGGGGCAGGAGGTCGCGCCGATCGCCTTTGTCTCGCAAATGCTCACCGGCGAGACCGGCACAATTCCCGCGATCCCGCTGGCACAACTGCAGGCGCATGAGGAAAACCCGAACGTTAGTCTGATAGGGCCGAAGTACGCTTATCCTTACTTCGATACTTATCACATGTTGGCTGAGGGCTATGCAAAGATCGCCGAGATTGAAGAACGTGCTGAACACTTCTGGCTCGCCGGTAAAAAATGGCAGCCGCTCAAGCCCGTTTCTGTTGCGGCCGCTGGCAATAGGCTCACGGTGAAGTTCAACAACTTGCCGGATGGCGGCGCTGAATACGCGGGGCCTATCGGACGCCTGGCATTCGATACCAACAAGATCACCAACCCCGGCAACTTCGGATTCGAGTTGACCGGCGCCACGATCACGTCCGTTGTTCTGGGCGCTGACGGTGCGAGCGTCGTGATTACCACGGCCAGCGCCTTGGCCGGTGGCGAAGTACTGACTTATGCCCTGCAGAGCGCGATGAGCCAGCCACAGAACGGCAATGGGCGGCGCGGGAATCTCCGCGATACCGATCGGCGCGACCGGTCACGTTTTGATTACCAGTATCTGTACAACTGGTCAGTTGCTTTCTCGAAAACCATTTCTCTATAAGAGTTGAAAAATGACACGTCAAATTTTGCAATTCGTCGGCACGCCATCTGTCCCTGGTCTTCAGACCCTCGATGTTTCAGCAGCTGAGATCCACGTCGCCAATATCGACTCGCTGGTTTATTTCCCGGGCCTGTTTGAGTGGGATATCACCGAAGGTAAGTTCATCGACCGGATGACCGACAAGCTTACGCCAACCTATGGCGCAGCTGATCTGGCGGCGCGGTTTGTCACCCTGGCGAACGGCAAGCGTGCCTACAAGCCGGCATCAATCAACGACACGCTGGTGTTCCCGGGCTTCGACACCTCCAAGTCCTTCACCGTGGGGTTTGTGGCCGGGGCTACCTACTCCATTGGCAGCATCCAGGATGCGGCCAACGTGTCGGCCGTGCCTGCGCCGTGGATGGTGCTTTCGGGGCCGACTGCAGGTGCTGACTTCGGGAAGCCGTGGGTGGTCTTCGGGCCGATCACCTCGGGCGGTTATTCGAACTACCCAGGCGCTGCCTTGACTGATACGGCCCTCAGCGCGGTGGTGCTGATCGTCGATCGCGCGAAGAAGACCATCAGCCTGCGGGTTAATGGCATCACGACCTGGTCGTATTCGGGCAATGCCGTGGCCACCACATCGGTCTTCTCGGGGCTCAACATCGGGGTCAGCAAGTATGCTGGCCAAGCCCTCGGCACGCGCCTGGGCGCGATCCCGGCAGCTGCGGGGTTCACATCAGCTCTGGCCGGGGAGGACCTTGAAATGCTCGAGGACATGCTCATGGCTGCAGCAGCAGCGTAAGTTCAATGCGTTGCTTCAGCGACAGAGGTGGTGATGTGAGCTCTTAACCGGCTCCCCTGAAATGAAAGAAGCGGCCTGCATTTGCAGGCCATTTCTATTTACAAAACCTTTCGAATTCTAGACGAGTCCAGTAACAAGTGATCACAGTGTATTGGAACAATTGAATCATCTATTGCCAACGTAAACGCAAAGCGATACTCGCTTTCATGAGAGAATTTGCGAGGTTTTAAGTAAGCAATATTCTCAAGTCTCCGTAAAAACTCTTCGGCTGTGACCTCCGAGTGATGATTGATAGTTACGTCTCTGTCTACATATGCGACCCGCATATGCTGGCAATAGCAGATCAAGCTATCAAGTGGTACTTTCGGGTCAATTATGTGTCGCCCATCAACCCGTCCCTTGCTTATGGCGAAATACAAAGCGTCGACAATGGCTCGCCCTAAGTCCTCAGCCTTTTCTTCCGGGATAATCCAATAATCCTCATACCCTTCGAATATCGATTCAGCATCTTCAGGGCTCTCTACAGCCGACATGCAGAAAATAAAACTATTAAAACATTGGCGCTTTATTGTGGCGTGAAGCTTTTCTACATTTATGTGCTCAGCCGGGCTAGGCAGCCACTTGTATTCCTCAATATAAACATCTGTTTGCCCAGGTAGGCCCGGATCATAATCTTCCTTGCCCTGTTTTACCTGACCTTCCAAGATCCCGCCTAGCCACTCCCTCTCGATTTGCAATGGTCCATTTATCTTCAGGTTGTAGGTGGAAGTACCTTCAGCTTCGTCTCGAATTTCAAGATTTTCTGTTGCGCGATAGTAATAAAGGCTGCCCAGCATCAAGGTATTGGAAGTCTTAATGTTATGCGCTTTTTTGCAGCTCTTTGCTAAGTACATACTGATCCTTTGAATCGAATGCTCATGGACTGATTTGCAAATGGCACAGCGGCGAATCTGGTTGCAGACCCTCACCAAAGCGGGGAGACCGCTTCGTCTGGAGCGAAGGTCATGCCGTTTGAGAGTCATGCATCACATTCGCTCAGTCAACAGTCCGTGGCGGCTCGAAAATCGGTGGTCGAGAAAAAAACCGTCAAGAAAATCACTTATCCCCCTCCCGCCGACGCGCCTTGCGTCCTGATTTTTTGCAAACCAGATGTGGAGTGAAATGGATGCTTCGGTGGCGCGGGCGTTAGCTGCCCGGGGTCGGATGTCCATTGCACTCTGTGCAAAGTTTTGACGAAAAATGCAGTGCCATCGTGGTGTGTCAGCGCTGAACGCTCAGTCTTGCCGCCCCCGCGCACCCCTTAGCCACGGGGCGAGCGACTGAAAAAGCAGTGTAAATGCGGATTTTTCCAAGAGTGCCGACGTCGCTATTACAGTGTCCTAGACAAGGTCTGACATTCATACAAAAGACCTCAAACTACCGTGCTAGAGAGGTTTGCGTCACTTCGTAAGTGTCATGGCGTTTTCATTTGATTGCGTAGTGCTACGGCCCTGACGTGAATCTCGAGCTGACCTCATTGTGTTGCAGATAGCAACACGGCTACACAACTGCAACACGACGTGCTAAAGTGGTTTCACTGGACATAGGCCAGTTACCAGTGCAGTCAATCCCGACTGCCGACCATTACCAGGAGCGCAGCTAAACCTATGTTTTCGCTGCAAAAAGCAGGTGACCCCGTATGCATCCAAACGCAGCCGTTAGGACTATTTGTCTAAGATTTTAAACAGGAGAACGTCACGACCCTATACACGAATTGGAGATAGCGATGGAAAGAACAGCCGAAGCAGGCGTGAGGCCTGTATCCATAAATATGAGGGCTGATTCGAAACGGCGCGACCTTATCGATGCTGCAGCTGACATCCTTAGCATCGATCGGACCAGTTTCATTCTCGATGCCGCATGTCGGCGTGCAGAGGAAGTGATCGTGGATCGTAAGCTTTTTCTGCTTAGCGATGAAGCGTTTGACCGTTTTGAAAAAGCTCTCGATGCGAACCCCATTAGGAGCAACGAATGCGTCAAGAAACTGCTTTCCAGGCCGAAGCCCTGGAGCTGAGCCCACCTGAGAAACTGGGCAGTCACCACGTGACAGCAAATTTCGACTGCAATGAGCCATCGATTAATGACTTTTTGCGAAGCAAGGCGCTGAAAGCGCAGGATGCCAAGCATGCGATGGTATACGTAGTGTGCTTCAAGGGCACTCAGGACGTAGCCGCTTATTACACGCTGTCTAACAGCGCAATCGATCGCAGGTATGGTGCCACGGCCCAGATTCGCCGTAATGCGCCAAACCCTCTGCCTGTGACTGTATTGGGGCGCATGGGGGTGACGGCCACAGCTAGCGGCCGGGGGCTCTCATTGGCATTGCTTGCAGATGCCATTGAACGGAGTTTGGTTGCGTCGGAGAGCATTGGGTCTACGGCTTTGATAGTACACCCTCTCACAGAGCGCCTTGTTGCGTTCTACGCCAAGCATGGTGGGTTCATTCCATGCCCTGACTTGTCGCCGATGACGATGATGCTCTCGCTGAAGTAGCTTGCATCGCAAAAAGCCCGCTTAAGCGGGCTTTTGTTTGTCTCGTTTTTCACATCAAAAGTATATTTTAGGCATCGCTAGGGCAACCCAGGCTTACGAAACCTACCTTGGGGGTGGCGGGCGTGGTGGACATGACTAACCTCGGTATTGAATACAGGTCGCCCGGCCGGAATCGCGGGCGATCTTGACGGGCGCTTTTTAGCGCCTCTGATCAAAAAGTGCGCAATTCTAGCGAGCGCAAGGTCGCTTGACCAGCAGAAATACGACGAACGCTGCGCTATGCTTCGCGCCGTTGCGTGATGGTGCCTCCGAGGGCCAGGCGCGCGAGTGAATACTAAAGGCCGAGATGGCCGTCTGCGGGAGTGGTCGATGGTTCAGGCAAGCAGTCACGCCGAGGGCGGGCACGCGGCAAAGCAGGGCGCGGCTCGCTCGCTTGGCCTGCTCGTGGCGGCGGTCGGGGTGGTTTATGGCGATATCGGCACCAGCCCTTTGTATACCCTCAAGGAAGTCTTCACCGGCGGTTACGGAGTGCCGGTCAACCACGATGGCGTGCTGGGTATCCTGTCGCTGATCCTGTGGTCGCTGTTGTGGGTGGTGTCGTTCAAGTACGTGATGTTCATCCTGCGGGCCGACAACCAGGGCGAGGGCGGCACCATGGCGCTGACCGCGCTGGCGCGGCGGGCCACGGCTGCCTATCCGCGGTTGCGCACGCTGATGGTGATCTGCGGCTTGATCGGGGCGTCGCTGTTCTACGGCGACAGCATGATCACCCCGGCAGTATCGGTGCTGTCGGCCGTGGAGGGCATGGGCCTGGCGTTTGACGGTATCGACCACTGGGTGGTGCCGATTTCGCTGGTGGTGCTGGTGGCGCTGTTCCTGGTGCAGAAGCACGGCACCGACAAGATCGGCAAGCTGTTTGGCCCGATCATGGTCACCTGGTTCGTGGTGCTGGGCGCATTGGGCGTGCACGGTATCTCTCAGAGCCCGGAGGTGCTCAAGGCCTTCAACCCAGGCTGGGCAGTCAACTTTTTCGTGGTGCACCCGGGCATGGGCGTGGCCATTCTTGGCGCGGTGGTGCTGGCGCTGACCGGCGCCGAGGCGCTGTACGCCGACATGGGGCATTTTGGCCGTAAGCCGATCGCCCGGGCCTGGTTCATCCTGGTGCTACCCGCGTTGGTGCTCAACTATTTCGGCCAGGGTGCACTGCTGCTGCAAGACCCGGAGGCAGCGCGTAACCCCTTCTACTTGCTGGCGCCGAACTGGGCGCTGCTGCCGTTGGTCGGGTTGGCCACAATGGCCACTGTGATTGCCTCGCAGGCGGTCATTTCCGGGGCCTTTTCCCTGACCCGCCAGGCCATCCAGCTGGGTTACATTCCGCGTATGCATATTCAGCACACCTCCAGCGACGAACAGGGGCAGATCTACATTGGTGCCGTGAACTGGACGTTGATGGTGGGCGTGGTGCTGCTGGTGATCGGCTTCGAGTCGTCCGGCGCCCTGGCGGCGGCCTACGGTGTGGCGGTGACCGGCACCATGCTGATGACCACCGTTCTGGTATCGGCGGTGATGCTGCTGCTGTGGAAGTGGCCGCCGGTGCTGGCCGTGCCGATCCTGGTGGGCTTCCTGCTTGTCGATGGGCTGTTTTTCGCTGCCAACGTGCCGAAAATCGTCCAGGGCGGTGCCTTTCCGGTATTGGCCGGCGGGGTGTTGTTCCTGCTGATGAGCACCTGGAAACGCGGCAAGCAGATCCTGGTAGAACGCATCGACGAAGGTGCGCTGCCGTTGCCGTTGTTCATCAGCAGTATTCGCATTCAGCCGCCGCACCGGGTCGAAGGCACGGCGGTGTTCCTCACTGCACGGTCTGATGCCGTGCCCCACGCGCTGCTGCACAACATGCTGCATAACCAGGTGCTGCACAGCCAGGTGGTGTTGCTGACTGTGGTCAGTGAGGACCGGCCGCGGGTACCGGAACAGGAGCGCTTCGAGGTAGAGGCTTATGGTGACGGGTTCTTCCGTGTGGTGTTGCACTTTGGCTTCATGGACGAGCCGGACGTGCCGGCGGCATTGAAGCTGTGCCATCGGGACGATCTGGACTTCACCCCGATGCGCACTACCTACTTCCTGAGCCGCGAAACGGTCATCGCTTCACGTCTGGAAGGCATGTCGCGTTGGCGGGGCAACCTGTTTGCGTTCTTGCTGAAGAACGCCAACGGTAACCTGCGCTTCTTCAACCTGCCGCTGAACCGGGTGATCGAACTGGGGACCCAGGTCGAGATCTGACTGCCAGGAGGAGGCTTGCCCTGGGGACAAACCGGGGAAACGCGGTGCCTGGCACCGGCTTTGCCGGTGTTCGCGGGACAAGCCCGCTCCCACAGGTACGGCGCAGGCTCAGGGCTTATGTAATACCTGTGGGACTGGCTTGCACAATGCTTGAACGCTAGCGCGATCACTGCGGG
>NZ_JBNRIK010000032.1:0-66205 GCF_053557975.1 Pseudomonas sp. XP2 | reverse complement strand
TCTTCGACCTGCATGTCGCGAACAAAAGTCAGCTGGCCGAACAGGCGCTGCACTCGATTGGCGGTTTGTACGAGGTTGAACGCCAGGCTCGGGATATGAGCAACGAAGACCGTTGGCGAATACGTCAGGAAATGGCGGTACCGATCAGCAAAACACTGCATGACTGGATGTTGGCCCAGCGCGATCTGGTGCCGAACGGATCAGCCACGGCCAAAGCCCTCGATTACAGCCTGAAACGCTGGGTAGCGCTGACGCGCTACCTGGACGATGGGGCTGTGCCTATCGACAACAATCAGGTGGAGAACCAGATACGGCCATGGGCGCTCGGACGCTCGAACTGGTTGTTTGCCGGGTCGCTGCGCAGTGGCAAACGGGCCGCGGCGATCATGAGCCTGATCCAGTCGGCGCGCATGAATGGGCATGATCCGTATGCCTATCTCAAGGATGTGTTGACGCGGTTGCCGACACAGCGGGCCAGTGAGATCGGGCAATTGCTGCCGCATCAGTGGGTGCCGGCCTGACTTACGCAAGGTGAGTTGGGCGGACGCTTACGGGTAATTTCCTCGTGGTAACGAATGTTGTCGAAGCACAGGCGCATGTGGGTTTTCAGGGAGGCTAGCTGAAACGCCGTACTGGCATGCTCGTCCTGCAATGCGCGCAGGTCCTGACGGAGCGAGGCCAGTTCTCGATGCTCGGGGCTTGCATAGTGCTGCAGGGCGGTGGTGTTGGTGAAGGTGGATGACTTGTTCTCAGCGATCGCTGGCGTTGGCACGAAAGTCGCCCGCATGGCCTGAATTTTTGCCGTGGCGGCCAAGCCGATGATGACTAGCGCCGAAAAAACTGCGAGGAGCAAGCCGAAGACCAGCATATGATTAGCTTCAGCTAGGCCGAGCAGGACAAAGACAGTGGTCAAAACCAGCATGACCGTGATACCGACCGCAATTTGCATGGACCTTCCCTGTGTAGTAGGGGAGCGCGATATTAAGAGCAGGGGCAAGGGAAAATCCAGGGACATGGGTTAGCCGTCCTCGACCTCGTCAGAGCTGTCCTTCTGCGGTGGTGAAGAGGTCAATAACTGACTAGCACGACTTCCCAGTAAGGACCCCGCCTGGAAATAACCCATCACGGTGCTGACGCTACGGTGCTCGGTCATCGCCATCACCTCGCCAAGCGGCACGCCTTGGCGTCCGGCCTCGGTGACGAAGCCCGAGCGGAGGCTGTGCGCCGCCCAGTCACCGTCGAGGCCTGCCAGTGCCGCGCGACGTTTGACAATGCGCGCGATCTGGTCACCGGACAGACCAGCAGCCGCGACCCGCCCCCCTTTGTACAAGCGACGAAACAACGGACCCTTACTGGCCGGTGCTACAGCGAGCCAGGCGTTCAGCGCTTGAGCCGCCGGTCCCTGCAGCGGCTTTTCTCGCCGCATGCCGCTACTTTCGGTTTTGGTTGCCCCAAGTGCATATAGCCACGTGTCGGCGTCCAGACGGCGAAGGTCTTCGATCTGCAACCCCACGATTTCCGAGCGGCGTCTGCCACCGCCGCTCCAAGCCAGCAACAGCAGGGCGCGATCGCGCATGCCACGCACGCCGTCAGTGCAGGTGGCGAGCATCGCCTGCAGAGGCTCCAACACCACTGCGGTTTTCTTCCGCACGGATACGCCTTGGCGCGCCTGGGCCTTACGTGCCTCTCGAAGAAGCGTCTTCACCGCAGGAGCCTCACTTGGGTTATCCCAGTTTCGCAGGCGATGCCATTTAGCCAGAACTGCCAAGCGATGGCTAACTGTGTTGAACGACAGTGGCCCGAGCTTGCCCTTGATCTTGGCTTCCACCAGCGCGGCATCGACGGCCGACGGCAGCAAGTGTGTCCAGTTACCAGCAGTATCGGGCCTGGCCAAGTGGTCGACGATGAATTGCACGGCGACCTCGGGTGGCAACGCGCCGTCGCCGAGCGAGCGGCGATAACGCAACCGCAACCACGCGGACCAGTAGGTGAGGGCGCTCTGGTAGCTGCGCACGGTATTGGCCGCAGTGCCTGCCGCGATGAATGCCTCTGCGGCGGCGCGGGTGCTGTCGGCCAACTCTGCGAGCACCAGCGGCTGGGAGGGGGGCATCTGTACCGGCTCTGTCAATTTCATCTCGCTCAACGCTGCAATAGGTTCGGATAACCTGTGGCTTATCAGACCCAATATACCCCAGTGCAGATTGTAAGGGTACGGATTTAGCAGCTTGTGAAGCTACTGTTGGCGGTCGTCATTCTGAGGAGGTGCCAAATTGATTGGAGGCACATTGCTAAATCTAGAGTAGTGACAGCTTACGTCACGTCGTTTCTGGTCACTGCGAGGATAAAAGAGCTGACGGCTGAGCAGAAACCACTGACGGTGCGGCGCAGAATGCGCGATCGAGACTGGCGATTCCTGACAGCTCTCCAAGTCAGCCCGGGCGACTTGCACCCTGCCTACCAGACAGCCCTATGCAGCAACCTTGCAGTACTCCCAGTCATACGCTTTAACCGTCCTCAGACCGACGCTGAGCCATTCAGGCGCTCGATCGCGTCAATCAGGTCGTCATAACCCACGGGCTTGTTTAAGTGACGGTCAAAACCGGACTGGCGAGACTTGTGTTGGTCAGCGCTTGCCCCATAGCCAGTCAAAGCGATGGCAGGGATGTAGCGCAGATGTTCCAGGCCACGTAGCGCCCGGATCAGTGCATGGCCATCCATGCCAGGCATGCCGATGTCGGAAATGATCACGTCGTAACGCGCATCTGCTGCCGATTGCAGCGCCAGTTTCGGGTCGCTGTAGGCGTCGACGTCGGCATCCTCCATCAACAGCAATTGTTCCATCACTTCCAGCACGTCGAGCGAGTCATCCACCAGCAGTATGCGAACCCCTGTCAGCCGACCTTCTGATGGCAGCGCTTCGCCCTGAACCTGGGGTTGCTGTGTGTACACGCACAAAGGCAATGTGATGACGAAAGTACAACCCTGGCCTATTCCGGGAGACTCTACGCTGACCGCTCCGCCGTGGGCTTCTACCAGTTGACGGACCAGGGAAAGGCCAATACCCAGCCCCTCACGCCCATGGCCGGTGGGTGTAGCCTGGTTGAACAACTCAAAAATGCCTTCCAGGGATTCTTCGGCGAGGCCTATGCCCTGATCAATGACCTCAAGTCGTGCCTGCTCATCCTGCCGAGTAAGTTTCAACAGAATACCGCCATCGGCGGGGCTGAACTTCAGTGCGTTGTTCAACAGGTTCCAGATGATCTGCTCGACACGTGTGCTGTCGGCCTCCACAAAGACCGGCTCGCCATCGGCCGGCAGCGTCAGCCGAACACTGCGGCCGCGCTGTTGATTGCAGGCTACAGCGTAGATACCTTGCAGCACGGCACACAAATCGACGGGTTGGGTCTTCAGCTTGAGCTTGCCCGTACGGATGCGCGCCACATCAAGCAAGTCATCGATGATGCGTGCCTGGCTGGTGACTGCTTCGCGAATGACGTTGACCGCTTTGCTCGCCATGCCGGTGCTTGTTACCGATGGTATGCGTCGCAAGATATCGGCATTGAGCTGGATCAGGTTCAGCGGGTGCTTGAGCTCGTGGGACATCACCGCGAAGAACTCGTCCTTCATATGGCTGGAGCTTTGCGACTCGGCCAGGCGCTTGCTTTGTTCGTCCTGCAAGCGCTTGTGGCCGGTCAGGTCACGGGCGATCTTCACGTAACCCCGCAAGCTGCTGCCCTTGAGACGCGAGACTTCGCCACTGCAATAGAAGCGGCTGCCGCCCTTGCGCACATGCCAGCGTTCGTCCTGGCCGCGGCCATGCAGACGGGCAGCGCGCAGCTCACGCGCCGGCTCGTCATTTTCGCGGTCTTGCTCGGTGAAGATCAGCGCATAATGCTGGCCGATGACTTCATCCTTGGCGTAGCCGAATACCAGCGCAGCGCCGGTGTTCCAGTCGATGATCAGGCCTTGTTCGTCAAGCAGGATGATGGCGAAGTCATGGGTGCTCTCGGCAACCAGGCGCATGCGCTCTTCACCCTGGCGCAACCGTTCCTCGGCCGCACGACTCTCGGTGATGTCGATGAACGTTAGCACCGTGCCGTTAACGTTCTGCTCACTGGCCCGGTACGGTAGCAGACGTGCCAAGTACCAATGTTGGTCCTGCCCGATGACTTCACGCTCGATCGTGGTTTCGCGCTCGATCACCGCGCGCGCATCGTCTGCCAGCCCCGGATACTCCAGGCGATGGGTGATGTCGAGCAGTGAGCGGCCGGTGTCGACCGGCAGTATGCTGAAAATGGCGGTGGCCCCGGGCGTGAACCAGCGAATGTGCAAGTTGCGGTCGACGAACACGGTGGCGATCTGGGTGGAGGCGATCAGATTGCTCAGGTAGTCGTTTATCTTGTCGGTTTCATCAACCTTGGTCTTGAGCTCGTAGTTGACCGTCAGCAGTTCTTCGTTGATGGATTGCAGCTCTTCCTTGCTGGTTTCCAGCTCTTCGCTGGCCAGGCGCAATTCCTCGTTGATCGCTTGCATTTCTTCGTTCGAGGCCATCAGCTCCTGGCTGGAGATATCCGACTGCTCGATGGTTTCCTGTAACTGCTGACGGGTCCGCTGCAGTTCCCGCTCCAAGGTGTTCAACACCATGCCTTCGGTTTGCTGGATAGCAGGCAGGCTCTGGGGATCAGCTTCGCGAACCTGGAACGTCACCAGCAGGCATTCGCTGCCACTGGGTTCGTCCTGGTGAGGCAGGACCTGTACCTGGACTTCGACGCGCTGATCGTCGATGGTGGTGATCACGGCGCCCGAGCTGACCGGCTGGCCGGTGTTATGAGCCTGCAACAAGCTACTGCGCAGGGCAGGGCGCAGCGGTGTGAGTACCAGGTTCAGCAGGCTGGGGCTGACTTCGCCACCAGCGTGGCGTAGGAATCGGCCGACGCCATCACTCATGTGCAAAATGTTGCCATCACCATCGACGATCAGGCTGGGCGGTGTGCGTCTGGACAATGCACGGTGATGGATTTCAGCATAGGACAGCTTGCGCAGGGGTTTGGGTTTAGCGCGTATGGCTTGCGTGTCGGGCGTATGAAGCCGCCCCGGGCGGCGCGCCGGCTCCACTTCCCGAGCCCGGAAGATGCGATGGTGCTTGTCTACGGCAATAAACAGGTCGGCAGCCACGTCCGCCGATTCCGAACTGCCCAGGAACAAATAACCCCCTTTGCGCAGGGCGAAGTGGAACAGGCGCAATATTTCCCGTTGCACTTCCCGATCCAGGTAGATGAGCAGATTACGGCAGACCACCAGGTCCAACTGTGAGAACGGAGGATCGGACAACAACTTATGTCGGGCGAACAGGACTTTTTCGCGAATGTCCTTGCGTACCCGGTAATGCTGGTCTTCCTTGATGAAAAACTGACGCAACCTGGCCGTGGGCACATCGGTGGCGATGGCATCGGGATAGACGCCTAGCCGGCCGACATTGATCGCGCGTTCGTCGAGGTCTGTGGCGAACACTTGGACTTTGGCACTGCGCTGCTCCATTGCCAATTGTTCGGTCGCCATCATCGCCAGGCTGTAGGCTTCCTCGCCGGATGAACAACCTGCCGACCAGATGCGTACTTCGCGCTGAAGATCTTCGCTGTCGTCGTTGGCAAGGCCCGGCATCACATGCTGCTGCAATGCTTCGAAAGCTTCGCGGTCCCGGAAGAAATTGGTGACCCCTATCAACATGTCAGCCAGCAATGCACGGCATTCCTCAGGATGCCGCTCAAGGTAATCGCGGTAACCGGCCAGGTCGGTCTGTGCGGTGACATGCAGGCGCCGTTCAAGTCGGCGCAGGATCGTCGCGCGCTTGTAGTGCTGGAAATCGTGGCCGGTACCGGCATGCAGGCGGGTGAGGATGTCGTCGAGCAGCGGGTCGGATTGGGCTGGGTCGCCTGAACGTTCGCCCAGGGGCGGGGGCAGGCTGTCATCCTCTATTTCCGGAAGTTTCACCTTCTGTGCCGAGCGCCACAGTTCCAGCAGCTTGCCCGGGATCTCGGTTACCGGCAGGATCAGGTCGACCATGCCAGTGGCGATGGCGGCCTTGGGCATGTCGGGGTACTGGGCGTCATCGGGCGACTGCACGAGGGTCACGCCACCTTGTTCCTTGATGCGCGACAGGCCCACTGCACCATCGCTACCGCTGCCCGAAAGGATCACGCAGAACGCATGGTCCTTGTGCACGTCGGCAAGGTCGCGGAAGAACAGGTCGATGGCGACGTGGTCGCCGCGGCTGCGTCTGGCCGGGCTGACCCGCAGGTAGCCGTCGTTGGTGGACAGGCGGTTGGCCGGCGAAATGACATAGACGTGGTCACGCTCGATCGGTACTGCCTCGCTTACCTGGCACACCGGCATGCGCGTGACGCGCTGGATCAAGCGGTCGGCCTGGCTCTGGTGATCCGGCGACAAGTGCAGCACCACGACGAACGCCATGCCGCAGTTTTCGGGGGCGTGCTGGAAAAACGCCTGCACCGCCTCCAGCCCGCCGGCCGATGCCCCGATGCCCACCACTGGAAAGTCCAGATGGCTGGGGCTGAGCGCAGGGTTGTGCGGCGAGGCGAGGGAAGTCTTGCTGGACGATTTCATGGGCACGAGCCTTGTGCGAACCGGGAGTGAGCTTAGGCAGCGATTATAGGCCCGACATCCTTCAGACGACGAGCAGGGTTAAAGGTAGACAGCCCTCGATGGGCCAAGTGCCGCTGGTTGTTAGTGGGCCTGACGCTCAGCGGTTTACCGGCGTATCGGTCACCGCTCATCCGCTATGTCGGAATCAGAACGAATTCACGGCAACCGGTCGGACTCGTTGATGTAGGTCTTGACGAAAACGAGAGCCCATCAGATGAAAAACAACCTGTTTGTCGTGCTGCTGTTGACTGCCAGTTTCTCGCTGCTCGGAGGTTGCTTCGACCGCGACAAGGATCACCCGGCGAAGGATGCTGACCCAAGTAAACCCTCGCTTCAGATGCAGCAACCCACTCCTCCCGCAACTACTCCATCACCTGAGACCAAACCGCAGAATCCCTGAGCGAGGTACAAGGCATGGTGGCAATGACACAGGCAGGTACCGCGACCCAAAAGGCCAGCGCAGGACTGGAACATCGCTATCGGGCGCTACTTGAGGGCCCTGAGCCGACCAGTGAGGGCTGGTTGACGGAGCAATTGCGCCATGCCCGTCTTCTTTGCGACGATCTGCCAGATAACCCGAGGCTACTCCCTCAATGGGCCGATGCCCATGCAGGTTGTGTCGCCAAAGCGCATGCGGCCTATCTGGAGCACCGGCGTCAGGGCGGGGCGCGTCGTTATTTTGCCAACCGTTCCCACGCCTTGTGGTTCCTGCAGCAAGTCGCGCCGACCAAGGCGGTTGACGGCGCCTGGCTTCACGGGGCCCTGTGGCACTGGCAGGACCCGCGATTCCACGGGCTGATCCGCACCTTCCTGGAAGAGCTCGGGGACGGCGACCCACGCTGCAATCACGTGTTGATCTACCAGCGCTTGCTCAGCCGTCTGGGTTGCTCGCAGGAGCGGCCGCTTGACCCCGCTCGTTACCTGCAGGGCACGCTGCAAATGGCTCTGGGGCAGAACTGCCAGCAATTCTTGCCGGAAGTAATCGGTTACAACCTGGGTTACGAGCAACCGCCTTTGCACCTGCTGATCACCACCCATGAGCTGGCCGAGCTGGGTATCGACGCCTATTACTTCCAGCTGCATGTGACCATCGACAATGCCGCCAGCGGCCATGCGCGACGCGCTGTGGAAAGCGTCACCGAGCTAGTGCGCGATCAGGGGCCGGCGTTCTATGAGCGCGTGAGGCACGGTTACCGGCTCAATGACCTGGGGGGCGACACGCCCTCATTGATTGCTTCGTTCGACTTGCAGGCCGAGTTGCTAGGTACCTTGGAACGCAAGCGCATCTACGGGCAGTGCATGCATTCGGACCGCTGTCGCCTGCAAGGACGCACCATCAACCAGTGGCTAGCTGAGCCCGGCGCAATGCCCGGGTTTCTTGAAGCATTACAGGCCCAAGGCTGGATCAAGCGTGACAGCGATCCTAAGCAAAGCCGCTTCTGGTCGCTGATCGAGGGCCCGGTCGCGGCCATGTTCGGTGTGTTCGATGCTTATGAAAAGCAGCTTTGGCATGACTGGATCGCCGGCTCCTGGCAAGGCGCGGGAATTCGTCGGGTGCCGCCAGGGCAGTGGGAGCACGCCTTGCAACTGGACAATGATGTCTCCATCGCGTCCCAGTTATCGGACATACCGACCCTGATCGATGCAATGGCCGGCAATCGGCACGCCACCCCTCAGGGCCTGCACGCCACGCGTGCGTTCATCCAGACCACCGGTTTGATGCACGGAGGGCTTCATTGATGCTACTCGACCAAGACCAGATTCGCGCCGATGAGGCCTTGCTGCAATTGGGGAACCGCTTGCGTGCCGACGGCTATCGTTTCACCTGCGTGACGCCGGCGACTCAAGCCACGGTCAATGCCCGAGCCGAGGCGCAGCAGGCGCGTACCTTGCGTGATGTGTTCGGCTGGAGTAGGCCGTTCGCCGCTTCACTGCTCAGCCCCGACGAACTGGAGCAACTTAGCCTCGCTGGCGTGCTGGAGGCTCAAGGGGCGCTGTGGCGCAGCAACGTGCGCTGGTCCAGCCTAGACGATCTGCTGTTGGTGCATTCCGCCTGGCCTACGAACAGCCGCGATGCCGTGTTCTTTGGCCCGGACAGCTACCGGTTCGCCCAGTTGATCCACGATCACCTTAGCAGCACGCCCGAGCGCGTGCAGCATGCCGTCGACATAGGCTGCGGCAGTGGTGTCGGGGCATTGCTGATCGCGCGCGCCGTGCAGCATGCGCAGGTCTGCGCGGTGGACATCAACCCCATGGCCTTGCGCCATACTGCCATCAATGCTGCCTTGGCCGGTGTGGCGAATGTTTCGGTAGAGCGCAGTGACCTGCTCGATGATATCGCGGGTACATTCGACCTGATCGTCGCCAACCCGCCGTACATGCTCGACGCCGGCCAGCGCGCCTACCGCCATGGCGGCGGCGCACTGGGTGCCGAGCTGTCGCTGCGCATCGTCGAGCAAGCCCGTGAGCGCCTGTCGCCCGGGGGTACGTTGCTGCTGTACACCGGTGTCGCCATCGTCGAGGGGCGCGACGCGTTGCTCGAAGCCATGCGGTTGCGCCTGGCGGGGCCTGGGGTCAGTTGGTTCTATCGCGAGCTGGACCCAGACGTATTCGGTGAGCAGTTGCTTGAACCCGGTTACGAGCGAGTCGAGCGCATTGCCGCAGTGGCCCTGACCGTCACCCGTCGTGGCTGATAGCGTCGTGGCTCGGCAGTGTACGTTTGGCATCGAGGAAGAATACCTGCTGGTGAAGCTGGCCAGCGGGCAGGTCATGTCTGCTCCGTCAGCAGCAGTGGCCCGCTGTTGTCGGGATGCACTGGGCCCGTGGTTTGCCGAGGAAATGTTCCACAGCCAGATAGAGGTCGCTTCGCCCGTATTCGACGCACTAGACCAAGCGCGTGATTTCTTTGGCGAGCGGCGTCAGCGCCTGGCCCAGGCGCTGGCCGGCGAGGGCGCCGGCTTGTACGGCGCGGCGAGCCACCCAAGCGCCCAGTGGCTGCGCCAGCGCCCACGTGGCACCCCGCACTATCGCCAGTTGTTCAACGATTACCAACTGGTGGCGCGGCGCAGCCTGTTGAATGGCCTGCACGTGCACGTCGGTGTACCGGTGGGCATTGATCGCATGCGGGTGATCAATCGGGTGCTGTGCTGGCTGCCCTTGTTGTTGGCGCTCAGTACCTCGTCTGCGTATTGGGGAGGTGAGGATACCGGCTACATGAGCTATCGCCGCGCAGTGTGCGGGGAATGGCCGCACATGGGGCTGCCAGAGCCGCTGCCGGACTGGAGCGCGTACCAGCGATACCGGGCATTGCTACAACGCACCGGCAGCCTGGCCGAGAACGGCGACTTCTGGTGGGCGATCAGGCCCTCGCGGCGTTTTCCAACGGTCGAGCTGCGTATCTGCGATGGCTGCCCGCGGCTGGAGGATGCCCTGGCTGTCGCAGGCCTGTTTCGCCACCTCGTCGAGCAGGCGCTGGCCCGCCACGATGACCCCGCCAGCCGCGAGTTGCGCTGGGTCACCCAGGAAAACTACTGGCGCGCCCTGCGTCAGGGCCGCCTGGCAACCTTCATCGGTGTCCACGAGCAACAGCCGGTCAGCGCCGAGGGCTGGTTGACACAGCTGCAGCAGCAGTGTCCGGCTGACACCTTTGATGCCGAGCGTTCATTCATTCAGGCCCGGCACATCCTGCGAGAGGGCAGCAGTGCCGATCGCCAGCGCGAAGCCTTCGCACTGGCCCGTGAACAGGGCCTGGATAACCGCCAGGCGTTGCGCGCAGTGGCCGGGCAGGTGATGAACGACCATCGTTAGGGCCGGTGGCAAGCCGCTGCCCTGATGGCCCGACCGGGAAATCCGGATAAACCTTCGCGGCCCTGCGCAGTCAGTTTCAGTACGGCCCCGGATACCCCAGAGGGTCAGGGACCCATCTAGCGCCACTGGCCGGCGAGCCGTGGAGTGACGAAGTGGTGCGCGAAGAAGATGACAGGAGAGACTGTGATGAGCGAGCAACGCTGTTCCTGCAACCACTGTTCATGCACCGTGGATGCCAATGCCGTGCTCCAGGATGGCAAGGCCTATTGCTGCGAAGCGTGTGGGACGGGGCACCGCAATGGGGAGCCTTGTCGTATGAACGACTGCAAATGCGGCCAGTTGAGTCAGCCGAAGGAGAGCAGCGTCGATAATGCGTTGGATGAAACCTTCCCGGCCAGTGATCCGATTTCGCCGTGAGGCCCGTTGCTTTGAGATGTAAGACGGGGGAGGCGGGACGTCGTTGAGATCATGTGCAAGCTCACCTGTCACGCATCTGGTTCATGTCACGGTTGGCCAGCGTCTCCTGCGTCAGTGCAGGATTGACGAGTGGATGGCATGCAAAAAAGCAACTTTACCGGTGTTGCAATTCTCCACCGGACGCCAACATTTTACCGAGGTATTTTATGAACAGCCTATTCAGATAGCGGCCAGACTGTGACGGTGAATACATCACACTTCGGAGACCAAAAAATGAACAAACCCGACGATCAGCGGCAGAAAGGCCCCCATTCTTCCGATCATGCAACGACTGATCAGGACCTGGGGTTCGACCCGGACTCTCCAGACCTGAGCGACCCTCAGATGGACCCACAAGGCCCGGCGAAAGCGCCCAGGGACGTGGAGAAGAAACCGTGAGCTTGCCTACCTTGAACCCTGCCTGAGCAGAACAGGAGGTTGAGGTGTTTGCTCGCCCACGGTCAGCAAACTAACCAGCAAGGGCTCTGATCAACTGCTCGTTGAAGGCGGGGATATCATCCGGCTTGCGGCTGGTGATCAGATTGCCGTCCACCACCACCTCTTCATCTACCCAGTGGCCACCTGCATTTCGGATATCATCCTGCAACGTCTTGAAGCTGGTCATGCGTTTGCCCTTGGCCAATCCACTCGATACCAGCAGCCAGGCGCCGTGGCAGATTACCGCCAGTGGCTTGCTGGCCGAGTTGTGGCTTTTCACCAGTTTCTGGGCGCCAGGTATCAGGCGAATAGTGTCGGAATTTTGTACCCCGCCCGGTAGCACGATGGCATCGTAAAGATCGAGGAGGGCGCTGTCGAACGTCGCGTCTACCGCAAATTCGTCGGCCGGCTTGTCATGGTTCCAGCCGCGGACAGTGCCTTCCTTGTCACTCAGGATGTCGACCACGGCCCCGTTTTTCTGCAAGGCTTCACGAGGCCCCGTCAACTCGACTTGTTCGAAGCCATCGGTGACCAGAAAGGCTACCCGCTTGCCACTCAATTTTGCACTCATCGTTCAATCTCCGTTTTCGTCAGGTGTGGATGTGGGACGTCCCGGACGGGGTTGGAAGTTCCAATGCAATACTTCAGCGGTAGGGGTGCTGACCGGCTGACCATTGCGGTTGAACATTCCAAGGCGGTTGGGTTCTCACTTGCAGGAATAGAACGAGGCGGCCGTCATGAGCATCGAACGCAGCATTCCTGAACTTGAAGCCTGGTACGCGCAGTACGACGACATCAGTTACCGGAGTGAATCGCCGGACGCCTACCACCATGAGCTGGTGCGCACGGCTGAGGCGCTCAGGGACGATGGTGCCATTGACTGGGATGACTGGCTGGCGCTGAAGTCACTGGCCGACCAAGCACATATCAGGGCACTGGAAGATGCCGTGCAGGCCCACGTGAATGACCCTGACGCATGAAAGCGCTGAAGATCGCCACCTTCAATATCAATGGTATCCGCAGCCGGCTGCCCGCACTGTTGGCCTGGCTGGAACGGGAGCAGCCGGACATTGCCTGCTTGCAGGAACTAAAGGCGGCCAATCAGCAGTTTCCTCGCGAGGCCATCGAAGCGGCAGGTTATGGTTGCCTTTACCAGGGGCAACCCTCATGGAACGGCGTGGCTATCCTGGCGCGTGATAGCGAGCCGTTGGAGGTACGTCGTGGGCTGCCTGGCATGCAGGACGATCAGCAAAGCCGCTATCTGGAAGCTGCGGTGCACGGCGTGCTGGTGGGCTGTTTGTACTTGCCCAATGGCAACCCGCAACCCGGCCCGAAGTTCGATTACAAACTGCGCTGGTTCGAGTGCCTGATCAAGCACGCCCAAACACTGCATGTCAGCAGACATCCTACGGTGTTAGCAGGGGATTTCAATGTTGTGCCGACCGATCTGGACATCTATAGCCCGCGCTCATGGCTCAAGGACGCGCTGTTGCAGCCTGAGTCGCGGGCGTGTTTTGAAGCGTTGCTGGCCCAGGGCTGGGTCGATGCTGTCCGTCACCTGTATCCCGAGCAGCGCATTTACACGTTCTGGGACTATTTTCGCAATCACTGGGCGCGTAATGCCGGGCTTCGTATCGATCACCTGCTGCTCAACCCGGGTCTCAGCCCTTATCTGAAGGGGGCGGGCGTGGATGCCTGGGTGCGCAACGAAGCCAAGGCCAGTGATCATGCGCCGGTCTGGATCCAGTTGGGCGGGCGCCGACAGCAACGCTAGCTGTCAGGGCGCAATCCCTCGCTTCCAACCTCATTGCTCACGATTCCTGTTCCGATGGGAGCGACAGCAATTAGCGCCACCGGTCTGCCTCTACAGTTAACACGCTGAACGTACGGACGCTGCGTTCACCTGAACAGAGTAGGGCGCATTTCAATCGCCCCTGATTATCGGGAGTTCAGCATGAAAGCAATCGTGTACAACGGCCCACGTGACGTCGCGGTGAAGGATGTACCGGACGCAAAAATTGAAAAGCCTACGGACGTGCTGGTACGCATTACCACGACCAACATCTGCGGTTCTGATTTGCACATGTACGAGGGCCGAACCTCGTTCGAAGCCGGGAGAGTTTTTGGTCACGAAAATCTCGGTGAGGTAATCGAGGTAGGGGCAGGGGTCGACCGGGTCAAAGTCGGTGACCGAGTCTGTCTACCTTTCAATATCGGCTGCGGGTTCTGTGAGAACTGTGAGAAAGGCCTCACTGGATTCTGCCTTACAGCGAATCCTGGTGCTGCGGGCGCTGCTTACGGTTTTGCCGAGATGGGCCCGTATCAGGGCGGGCAGGCCGAGCTGCTGCGTGTGCCCTATGCGGATTTCAACTGCCTGGTACTGCCGGAAGATGCCCAGGAGCGTGAGGATGACTATGTCATGCTCTCGGATATCTTCCCTACAGGCTGGCATGCAACAGAGCTTGCCGGTTTGCTGCCGGGTGAAAGCATTGCGATTTACGGCGCAGGGCCTGTCGGCCTGATGGCGGCCCATTCGGCAATCATCAAAGGCGCGTCCCAGGTGTTTGTCATCGACAACCAACCGGATCGCCTGCAACTCGCCGCGCAGCTTGGCGCAACCCCTATCAATGCAGTCGAGCAGAAGGCCGTGGAAGAGATCATGAACCTGACCCATGGCAAAGGTACTGACCGGGGCTGTGAGTGCGTGGGTTACCAGTGTTGCGACAAGCATGGCCATGAAGCGAACTACCTCACCATGAACAACCTTGTCGCTTCCACCAAGGCCACAGGCGGCATAGGCGTGGTTGGGGTGTTCGTTCCAGAAGATCCTGGAGCGAAAAACGAACTGGCGAAGGAGGGCAAGATGGCCTTCGACTTCGGTGCGTTCTGGTTCAAGGGCCAACAGATCCGGACAGGCCAGGCGAATGTGAAGGCCTATAATCGCCGCCTGGCAGAGCTCATCCATCATGGGCGCGCCAAGCCCTCGCAGATTATTTCCCATCGTTTGAAACTGGCCGAAGGCCCCGAGGCCTATAAACACTTCGATGCGCGGGATGATGGCTGGACGAAAGTGGTGCTGAAGCCTGCGGCTTGATTCGCTCTCACTGCTTCCAGGGAAGGAAGCTTGGCGAGAGGGACAACCTGCCTGTTTTAGAAGCTAGCCCTCACCGGGTTGTCAGGGCATTATCACCCGGCAATTTCCAGTTGCGTGTTCTTGCGCCACCCTCGCAGATTCATGGCGCAGAGGCAGAACTGCAGGATGATCAGAGCCCAGGCATGTGCTTGCCAGCCCCACACAGCCCACAGCACGTTGCTTGCGATGAAGCAGCAGAACCCTATCTTCCTTCTACCCGGACGGCGCGAACCAATGCACCAGGCTGCCAGTACGGTCATCACCATGGCGGGCCATTCAAGTAATCCAATCCAATATTCCATGAAACCTTCCAACTGATGATGGGGTATCTGAAGCTGATCACCTGCCAGCGTCCTGAGCGCTGGCAGGTGATCGCTCGACTAAGCCGCTCGCTGCTCGCCCTTGAGCATCTTTTTCTGCATTTCCATCGTTCGCCCCAGCTCCTCGAGGGCGTCCTTGCTGAGCAGTTTTTTCGCCGTGGGGAAGAGCTCGCCTTCTTCTTCCTCGATGTGATGCTCCAACAACTCTTTCATGACCTTGACCCGCCCGGCGAATTCGACGGTGCCGGTTTCGGTATGCAGAAGGTCGGGTAGGACGAGGGCGTCAACAGTCCGGTGTTCTTCCTTGGCCTCGTAGTACATCTTCGCTTCTTCCTTGCCTCCCGCTTCCTTGATGGCCGGGTAGAGAATTTCTTCTTCGAGCGCGGTGTGTATCTGCAGCTCTTGCTCGATGCGGTGCAGCAGTTCAGCGCGTTTTTTCACAGCCCTTTCGGTGGTGGTAGATAGCTCCTCAAGCAGCTTCTTTACCAGCTTGTGGTCTTGAATCAGCAAGTCGATAGCGTTCATGGCGTTACCTCATCACGGATTGAAAGAATGGAGAACTTGCCTGTGGTTGAGTAGCCGCCAAGCGAGACGGTTCAACGCAGATGATGACTGGCCTCATCGTTCAGGATGGCAGCCCCCGATGGCCATTGCGGCTTTGAGGGCTGCCAGGTGAGTCAGGCCCTGCGGAAGGTTGCCCAGATAGTGTCCCGTCTGCGGATCGATCATCTCCGAGTAGATGCCTACACCGTGTGACAGCCCTTCCAAAGCATCTGCATAGGCGGCTTCGGCGCGCTCCTGGTTACCCAGAATGGCCCAGGCTTCGATTAACCAGAATGTGCAGGCTAAGAAGCAACCTTCCTCTTCCTGTGCATCGGTGTAGCGATAATGGAAAGCGCCGGCTCCCAGATCATGGTCAATGGTTTCCAGCGTGCTGCGTAGACGTTTCTTGCTGGGGTATTCGACCCGCATGAAAAACACAGGCATTGTCATTCGGCGCCACGTAGGGGCTTACCGTGTCGGCTTGGGTTCCGAAGTCGATAGCGATGTCTAAGTCGACCTTACCCTCGATACCTTCGATGCGTCTGCCAAGTTCGGCCCAAGGCAGGCGTCCAGCAGGGCCACTGTTCAAGGATTCCGTCAGCCGGGCACGACCCTGACTGGTAATGAAGATTGTCTCAAGGACGTTGCTGCCTGGCAGGTAGCGGCGCTCAGCAACGAAGGGCTCGCTAGGGGTAATGGAAAAGAAGCCTCCTGTTTCAGGGGCCAGCAGCTTGTCGAATAGGGGCGGTGAATCCATGTGCGGCACACACCACCAGTCGATGGAACCGTCCAGGCCAATCAGTGCCACGGAACGTCCATCGCCGAGTGCACCATACTGCTCCAGGGGCAACCATCCACCCTCATCTCGCTGAGGGGCACCCTGTTGAGCTTCTACCGGTTCTCTTTCCATCAGTATGCCTTCGAGATCACGTGTTCTGATTCCGACATGGCTATCTGGCGTCTGGTTCGTCTTATGTGAGCGCTGCGCAAATAGAGGGAATTTAGGATTGGCATGGATATCTCATGTAAAGCGAGACATAAGGGAGCTTCGTCCCTCGCATTTACCCTGCAGGGAACAAGAACAAAAGGGGGCTTACATGAGTTGTCTGATTTGCGCGGGGCAAGCTGACTCCGTCGAATGCACCGGTGACTGGGAAGAGCGACACTGCTCTCAATGCGGCTGTTACCGAATGTCCCAAGCGCTCATTCTGGTGATGATGGAAGAGGGTCAGATTTTTGATACCGAGCGCATGCGGGCCTGGCTGGTCTCTCGGCGCGAATTGATGCCCATCCCTACCATAGACCATAGCCAGGCGATATTGGCACTCTAAAAGGCCTGGCTCCAAGAGGTGGAGACTCGTGCCTTACTCGGCAGGAATGATCGAAATCTTTCCATTGCGTTCGACGATGGCGAACTTGACCTGCTCAATGTTCTCGATGCCTTGGCTGTCCCGCGCTGACTCAAGGATATCGTCCTCCGTGAGTCGTGCCCGACGCATGCGGTGATGCAGGAAGCGCCCATTTTCAACCACCAGGGTAGCGTGCCCATCCAAAAACCTGGCCAAGGGCTTGGAGTTCAGCTTCGCGAGTGAAAGGCCGACGTCCAGAACGATCAGTGTGGCAATCACCAGCATGGCATTGATGAATGAGAAGTCGTCACCCAGAAGCGCCTGCTGGGTGGCTTCCCCGATGATAAGCAGCAAGACGAAGTCAAAGGTCGTCAGGTCGGCCAGTGAGCGCCGCCCGGCTACGCGAAACAGCAGCATAAGGGCGACGTACATCCCGGCTGCGCGGAGGATCGAATCCATGACGCACTCCTAGGGGTAAAGGAATGTGGAGAAGTGAACGACGCTTTCAGGGCCAGCCCTGACGCTGCCCCCCAGCGTCCCCACGTGCTCACTTCGAAGGGTCAAGTACAAGGTGGCGATCCCATCTTGCTTAGTACCCAATTGGAACAGCATGGCCTGGCCATGCGACATCGACTGTTGTGGCTCCGGTTGCAACGTCTCAATACTGGCGTCCCGGAGCAATGATCCCTCGAGTTGCACCTCCACGGGCTGACCAGGGATACCCTGAACGGTGATGAAAATGCTGTCTGTCGTGCCGCTTCGACTGAGGCGCTGGTACTCAACCCGTACCCGTCCATCCTGGCTCACCACCTCCGCATCGCTCAATGGGCCATTACCGAACAGGCCTGCCAAGGCAAGCAATACGATGGCCACAAGCACGTACCACCCCACGCGCTCGAAGCGCCAAACACGCTGCTGCATCGGCATGTCTTCTTGAACAGGATGACGCCTGGATAGCAGTTCATCTTCCGACATGATCACACCCCTCAGGCGCGCTCACCGCGTAGCCAGCGCTGGTGATAGTGGGAAAGCCGGGTCAACCCGAACAGGGCACCTTGGCGCATGACCTCAGACCGCTCGCCGAAGAAACGTTGAGTGCGCGTGAAAACGGCAATTGGCTCGCCGGCGAAAGCCCACGCGAAGCACATCGTCCCCGGGGGTATCCCGGACTCTGGCGCCGGCCCGGCTACTCCGGTGGTGGCGATCACAACATTCGCATCGCTGTCTCTCAAGGCGCCCAAGGCCATTTCCCAAGCTACTGCTTCGCTGGTCAGGCCGTATCGTTCGATGGTTTCGGCGCTGACCCCCAGCAGGCGTTTCTTGGCGCTGGGTGAGTAGACGACGTAGCCGCTTTCCAGCACCTCTCCGGTACCCGGTACCGCCGCCAATAAAGCCACAAGGCAGCCTGCAGTGCACGATTCTGCTGTACTCAAAATCAGTTTGTTGTTTTTGAGATATCCAAGGGCGGCCAGTACAGGGTCGTTTTCCATTTCAGAGTCGACTCGCTTGTTTTGCGGTGGACGCGATGCTGGGGTATTTGGTTCATCGAATCTAACGCCCGGCTATCTCGAGGCGTGAACCTGACCTGAACTTTGCCTCGTACATTGGCTTCTTTTACTCAAAGGCACGGGTAGGAGAGCAAGATGAAGAAGGAGAGCGATAGGCAAAAGGCAGGTGCGCAGACGAAGCCGCATGGGGAAGAGGAGCGAGATAACGATGCTCATCGTCCGGATGGATCAACGGGGACAGACCACGACTCCACGGCGCAAAAAACGGCCCGTGATCACGATCAGCAAAAACGCTGAAACTGCCCACGAAAAGGGTTTGAGGCTCGCCAACTTGGCGAGCCTCTTTTCGCTAAAGGATCGGTTTACCGCCAGTCACTGCGTAACGTGAGCCACTGATGTAGCTGGCCTCGTCGGAGCCCAGCAGCACGTAGATCGGCGCGACCTCCACCGGTTGACCCGGGCGACCCATCGGGTAGCTGGAACCAAAGTTCTGGACGGCCTCGTCCGGCATGGTTGCCGGAATCAAAGGCGTCCAGATAGGGCCTGGCGCGACGCTGTTGACCCTGATGCCTTTCTTGGCTAGCAACTGAGCCAAGCCAGCAGTGAAGTTGGCAATGGCCCCCTTGGTCGTGGCATAGGCCAGCAGGCTGGGGGATGGATCGTCGGAATTGACCGAGCTCGTATTGATGATCGAGCTTCCCTTGGGCATGGAAGGCAGAGCCGCCTGGCAAATCCTAAAGATCGCGGTGATGTTGGTATCGAAGGTCTTCACCCATTCGTCATCGTCGATTTCTTCCAGGGTCTCGTGGGACATCTGGAACGCCGCGTTGTTGACCAGGATGTCGATACGCCCGAACTGGCTAACGGTCTTGTCGACGATGTCGTAGCAGTGCTTTTTCTGCGCCAGGTCTCCGGGCAACAGCAGGCATTGACGGCCCGCGGACTCAACCCAGCGCGCGGTTTCTTGGGCATCTTCATGCTCATTCAGATAAGCGATGGCGACATCGGCCCCTTCACGGGCATAGGCAATCGCTACTGCACGCCCGATGCCGCTGTCTGCTCCGGTGATGAGTGCAACCTTGCCTTCGAGTCGATTGTGGCCGGTATACGACTGCTCTCCACAATCCGGGTAGGGCTCCATCTTGCGCTGTGAGCCGGGGACATCTTGAGGCTGCGAAGGGAAGGGCGGGGTAGGGAAGTCTCGCATGGTAGAAGCTCCTGCAGTTGAGAACGTTCATACCGGTTCGAAAGGCCCTGCCTCCGCGTGTTGGTTTCAATCTGCGGTTGGTACGACGAGCGGTGCGGGATATGAATCCAATTGAATTCCATGCCCCGTCGCCTGTTCTACCGGACTCAGCTCCAGGCTCATCTCGTCGCTCGGAGCCCAATTCCCGGAGTAGCGAGTGCCTCGAATCATTACCCCAACGACCCCTGAGCATGAGATCAGCGAACACAATGCCAGGATGTTTGGCTCTCCCAAGGAGCGTCTGGATTTTTACCGGTGTGAGATCCAGTACGAAACCAGCATCCTGGCCAACCGCACGGATGCCTACCTGGCGGCGCAGTCATTCCTGGTTATCGCCTTCGTCTCTTCCATGGGCAACCTCAATCAAGGATGGGGCGAGATGTTCACCCTCATCGTGCCCGCGTTCCTCGCCTTGCTCGGGGTACTGAGCTCGCTCAACGCCTGGCCTGGCATCCGGGCGGCGTACAACATTATCGAACACTGGCAGCTCAAGCAGAGCCACTTGCTGCGCAGCGAGCCGTTGATGGGGTTGGCTTACGACGAATCGCCGCTGTTCTGCGAGGCGGAAACCTCGCGTACAGGGCATCGAAAGTCATTGTTGTTCTCGCTACGGACGCCGTGGATCTTTTTGGTGTTCTGGGTGCTATTGGGTAGCTACTCGGTGTACATCCAGCTGGCCTGAACGCGTTTGCGTGCAAACATGGAGGTAAGTTTTTGAAGACTGAGGCATTACTGACCGAGCTCCTCAACGCCCGAGGGCCGGGCGGACAAGAAGATGAAGTACGGGCCATTTGTCTGCGCGAGCTGCGCCTATTCTGTGATGACACGCACGTCGACCCTGCTGAGAATGTGGTGGGGGTGATTCGTGGGGGCCGCGCTTGTACCCCCGAGGCAGCCATACGCGTTATGGCCCACCTCGATGAGATCGCGATGATCGTCAAAAATGTGCTGGAGAACGGCACCCTGGAGGTGCTCGCTCTAGGGGGTTCGCAACCGATAAGCTTCGGCGTCTGCCCTGTCGATATCCTGGGCGATGAACACATCCTGCCGGGTGTTTTGTCCTACGGTTCAATGCACAACAGCGGTCGAACTTCGAATGGAAGAGACGTGCTGGCAGGTAATGTTCAGTGGAAAGATGTCTACATCGTCACGCGCAAGAGCAAGTCAGAGCTCCAGAAGCTGGGCGTTCGGCCTGGTACTCGAGTCGTGCTCAGTCAGCATTGGCGTAAGCCCTTCAAGGTACATGACTGTATTGCCGCTCACTTCCTCGACGACCGAGCTCCGCTGAGCGCTGTCATTCTCTGTGCGAAGCTGCTGAGTGAACGGCGAGAAAAGCTGAAGCAGGACGTTTGGTTCGTGCTTACGACGCTGGAGGAAGAGTCGAATGCCGGCGCCATGTACGCAGCTTCCCGGTTGCCCGGCGACACCACAATCGCGGTCGAGGTCGGCGCTGTACTTGAGGAGTATGGCACGGAGCTTTCGGCCAACCCGATCATCAATACCGGCGACCAGAAGGGATACTACGGCCGCACCGTGGTGCAGGGCCTGATCGCCGCTGGCCGAAAGGCCGGCTTTAAGCCCCAGTCGGCATTGCTCGTCGATTTTGCGTCGGATGCGAGCGCGGTGATGAGCGCCGGGATGGATGCCCGGGCTGGTTGCATTGCGATACCGACCGAGAATACCCATGGCTTCGAAATGGTGCTTCTGGAGGGGACTACAGCCTGCGCCGCAACACTGGTCGAATTCCTGCTGGATGCCCATCTGTCCGACATTTCAAGAACTGGCTGAACGCCATTGGAGTAGGGCGCCCTGAGCTTAGAACAGGCGAAGAAACCTTCGCCCTCGCCTTGGGAGTGTCCTATGCAAAAGTGCCATTGGGTAGCTGCGGTTTCGGTCTTGGGGATCTCGATAGCGCTGGCCGGGTGCGCACGCGATCCTGAAAAACGCTCGGTCTCCGAGATTGCTGTGAGTGGCACCAAAAGTCTTTTGCGCACGGATTCCGACATGCAGAAGCTGCTGAACAAGTTTGCCAGCTTCGATGCCAAGGCCATCGAGAAGACCACTCCACAGGAGGCCCGTCAGCAGCCGACCATGGCCGATGCTGTGAAGGGCGTGCTGGAAGATCAGAAACGCAGTTCGAGCCCCGAGTCATTGGTGCCCGGCGTCACCACGCGGGAAATCTCGATACCCAGCCCGTCAGGCTCCATGCCGGCCACGGTGTATACGCCGCCAGGCAATGGCCCTCACCCAGCGGTGCTGTTCTTCCACGGCGGCGGCTGGGTGATAGCAAATCGGAAAGTTTACGATGGCGGCGCACGCGGGTTGGCCAAGCAAGCCGATGCCGTGGTGGTATCGGTCGATTACCGTCTGGCGCCAGAGCACAAATTCCCCGCTGCGCATGACGATGCCCTGGCGGCTTACCGTTGGCTGGCGAGAAACGCCGCCTCCGTTGGCGGCGATCCAGAGCGCCTGGCATTGGCCGGCGAAAGCGCAGGCGGCAACCTCGCCGTCGCTACTGCAATGGGCGCCCGAGATGCTGGCCTGACAGCACCCAAACACGTGCTGTCGGTGTATCCGGTTGCGCAGTCGAGCACCGATACCGCTTCCTACCTCAAGTACGCCGATGCCATGCCGCTGAATCGTCCGATGATGCTGTGGTTCATCGGCCAGGTCACCAGCTCGCCTGCGGATGTCCAGGATCCACGTATCAACCTGGTCAAGGCTGACCTGCATGGCTTGCCCCCGGTGACCATCATCAACGCGGAAATCGATCCGCTGCGCGACGATGGAGCCCAGTTGGAACAGGCACTACGCACAGCCGGTGTGGCGGTAGATCGCAAAGTCTATGACGGCGTGACGCACGAGTTCTTCGGCACTGCCGCCGTAGTGAAGAAGGCCGAAGACGCCCAGGCTTATGCGGGTCAGCGCCTGAAAACTGACCTCGCCAAATAGAGCGCACGCATGCGTTAACGCCAATCAGTGCCCTTGAGGCAGCCGGAGAATCCTGATGAATAACCAACCGGATACACCCGTTGCAATTATGCCGCTGCGCTTCCAACCCTCTTTCGAGCAAATTCCGGATGACGAAGCCGAGACGAGCAGGGAGTTGGCTGAAACCCTGCGGCAGATCATGGAGACCACGTTCAAGGACAACGGCCACGCCAACCGCAGTGTCCATGCCAAGGGACACGGGTTGCTGCGCGGGAAAGTGACCATCCTTGATGCGTCCTCGATGGGCATCTTCTCGATGCCAGTGGCCAGCTGCACACGCAGTTCCCAGGTGCCGCCGCTCTGCCTGAAAAACGCCTCGACGGCATGGCGAAGCCCATCCGGATCGTCCTTCAGATCCACTTTGAGATCAGTCAACGCGGTCAGCGAGGTCGACACAGGAACAATGGCCAGCTTGGCGTAATAGGGGCCGTAGAGGATCGGCACCACGGTGGTGAAGGTCTCGCCCAGGATATGCGTCTGGGGATGGCCACCAAGGCTCTTCAGCGTAGCGCTTTCGCCGCCAACCGATTCGACCAGCGATTCCACTCCCCGCAGTGCAGCTGAGAGTGCCTTCTTCATACCAGGTGCCTTGTCCGTCGTCTTCGCGAGCATCTTCAGCGTTTTCAGGAACGCCTTGGGCGTTGCCGCGGTGAAGGCTTTGGCATTCTCGGTGACGAAGTCCTGGGTCACCTGCCCCTCACTGCCAGGTAGGCGGGAGCCTTCGACACCCACGATCTTGAGTGCCAAGCCCCTCGGGGTCGATACCTTGTCATCGAGCACATCCCCTGGGTTGGTGGAAAACCGCAGATAGGCCGGTAGCGTACCGGGCTTGGCAAAGGCACCTTGTGCCAGTTCCGTTGGCAGTCCTTCAGTGAAATGGTCGGAAGCGTTGAGCCCGTATGTGACGGTCGCCAGGGTAGAGGTCGAACCACAGGCAGCCTGGGATGATGAAAAGGTGCGCGCCATCGATGATGGTATGGCGTTCAGCCCCTGGCATGGGTTGGCTGTGCATCGTCCCCTCGGAGGCATCATGCGGGTGCGCAGGCCCTCATACGAAATGTCAGCGCAGTTTCGCGCTACGCACAATGGGTGCCCGATTCACGAACCGCGTTGAATTTACGCCGTTGGCATATTTCCCATCCATGAGCGATGTGCATGCCCCCTGGCGATCCGATGGAATTATCTCTTCTACGGCTTGCTCAATAGCGTATGAACTAGGGAGCGGATCTTGTGCCAGCACTTCAATTGTACGTAATCGAGTATGACCTGCACGGTGACCATCGGACGTTCATCATCCGCTTGGAAAAAATGGACAACGCCGTGGCTTGGCACTGGGCCAGTTGTGATGCCGGCGTTGGCATCATCCCAAGATTCAGTCAGCAGAAAATCAAGTTGGTCAGTCGACCGATGGCCGAGCGCTATGGCATCGCTCAGGTGAAGTGGCGGCTCGCCGGCGATGGCCCTGAATTCGTAGCGCAACCTATCGATGTCAAAAAATTCTCGGGGGTTGCTGAAGGTACTTGAAGCCCGGCGCCCCGATCCATCTGCTTTGAGGTATTGCCATGCAGCCGAAAACCGAAGGCTCCGAAAAAAAAGGGCCAAGCGATGTGCCCTTCATTAACGATCCGGAAAAGCCCACGTCGCCGCCACTCAATGACGCTGATGCAACGGAGGCAGCCGAGGCAGAGGAAGACATCCAGGATGACGGCAAATCCATTTAACCAAGAGGAGCACACGATGGACAATTACCACCTCAGCCCGACATCAGAAGGATGGGAATTGAAGAAAGCCGGTGCTGAACGCGCCTCCAAACGAGCGTCGACGAAGCACGAGCTCGTCAGCGCCCTTGCGGACTTCTTTGATGGCAAGACGGCGTCGGTGAAGATCCATAAAGCGGATGGCACTATCGAAGAGGAACGCACCTACCCACGATCTGCTGATCCGCGCCGTAGTAAAGGTTGAAGACTATAACTGCCTGTGACCTCGGCATCGAGGTCACGGATGCCCTTGGCGTGTTCAGATGGTTGCTGGCCAGTTTTCTCATGGGGAAGCGCATCCGCGCCACCGTAGCAGTGCAGGCGTACCGGATGCTTGTCGATCAGCAGGGCCTGGATACGCCGATTAAGCTTGCCCAGACTTCTCATTCCACACTGGTCAAACTCCTCGGCCAGGCCGGCTATGCGCGCTACGATGAATCCACTGCCCGACGACTGCATGATCTTGGCAACAAGGTAGAAGTGGAACTGGCTGCTCAACTTGAGGCACTGCAGGAAGAATCAAATGCTGAGGGATTTAAGCGCTGGCTACTGAGTTTCGAGGGCGTAGGCCCAAAGACCGTGGAGATTTTCATACGTGAAGGCTTGGCCCATTTGACGAAGTTGGAAGGCCATTGAGCATGGGTGGCCTTTAGCCCCCATCGACGCATGTCCGGATGAGTGAAACACTCGAAAATCTAACCATGGACTGGAGAAGGTGATGAAGCTCGACATCGAGGGTTTGTCGTTGTCAGGTAAGACGGTGATTGTGGTAGAAGACGATCCAACGCTTCAGACCCTACTGGTGGACATCCTGATCGAGCTGGGCGCTACCTGCGATGCGTTCGATAACTCCGAAGATGCCTTGATTCACTTGATGGGACTCAAGAGCGACTGCTCGTTGGTCATTGTCGACCATGGTGTTCCGGGAAGCATCAAAGGTATGGAGTTCATCTCCATGGCACACGAAAGGTGGCCTGGACTACCCGCTATTCTGACCTCGGGCTACCAGCTTGATGCTTCTCAGGTCACACCACCCGTTACCTACCTCTTCAAACCGTGGTCGATAGACGAGCTCGCTCAAGCTATTGGCCAGGCGCTACACTCTGCAAATGTACCTTCAACTCTCCCGCCGTCCGACCAACAAGGTCTCTAGCGCTGCAGGTTATCCCGAGCAGCATCGTCCGTCTGATGTTCAGCAGGCGCCTGATGGTGGGGATAACATTCGCTGCCCATCGCCTGATATTCCTTGCGAAGTTTATGGATTTCCCGGTTATCGAGCGCTTCGAGATCCAATACCGACTGCTCCGCAGATTTTGTAGCGCGGATGAGCTCGTCGAGCTTCACGTGGATGATGTCGTTATCCCGGTTCTGGGTGTTCTGGATCAGGAAAACCATCAGGAATGTGATGATGGTGGTCGACGTGTTGACGATAAGTTGCCAGGTATCGTTGTAATGAAACCAGGGCCCGGATGCAGCCCACATGGCAATCAACACCACGGCGATCAAGAAGGTGCTCGGCTTACCGGCGTGGTTGGCGAGCCATTGGCAGAACTGGGCGAATTTCATGACGTAATCTCCACTGCGATCTATAGGGTTTGACCGCAGCAGAGCGCTGAAATCTTTTTTTACATTTACCTCTGGTATTGGGTGAGCCCACTAAGCGCAGCTGAACGACGTGGCGTGCCGGAAAGTCAAAAAATACTCGGAAACCTTCCCTGGGCTTCTGCGGAAATGACCTTCACCGTCTGGTTCGCCATGCTGGGCGCAGTCTTGCTGCTGCTCGCACTCTCATCCTCCTACCTGCGCTGGATCCCTGTGACCTCGTCTGTAGTGTGCCTTGCCCTGGGCATCGGCCTGGGTACATCGGGGCTGGGTTTTCTTCAGCTGGACTTGAGCAAGTCGAGCGGGTGGATGGAGCACCTCACAGAGGTCGCGGTGTTGTTTTCGCTGTTCTTCAGTGGGTTGAAATTGCGCCTGCCTTTGCACAATCGCCGTTGGTGCAGCGCCTTTTTTCTAGCGGGGCCGGTGATGCTGATCTGCATCGGTGGGGTAACGCTGGTGCTGCATTACGGCCTGAACCTGGGGTGGGGCGTCTCGCTGCTGATCGGGGCCATCCTCGCACCCACTGACCCCGTGCTCGCAACCCTGGTGCAGGTGGTTGATGCCCAGGACGATGATATTGTCCGCTTCAGCTTGTCGGGTGAGGCAGGGCTCAACGACGGCGTGGCGTTTCCCTTCGTCATGCTCGGGCTGTTCCTGCAACAGGACAATGGCCAGGCCTGGTTCAGTGACTGGTTGCTCAAGGACATGCTGTGGGCAGTAACCGCAGGCCTGTTGCTTGGCTACTGGATGGGGCGCGGCCTGGGCAAGCTCACGCTGTTCTTGCGTCTGCGCAACGACGACAGCACCGTCTCGCCCAATGACTATCTGGCCCTTGCCCTCATTACGTTGGCATACGTGAGCGCCGAGTCGATACAGGCCTATGGGTTCCTTGCGGTGTTCGCTGCGGGCCTCGGTCTACGGCAGGCGGAGGTTCAGACCGCCAATAGCCCAGAAGAGCCGGCTGCTGAACATCTGGTACAGCCTGTGGTGGGTCACCAGCACGTTGCGCCGGAGCTGGCCGTAAAAGGCGACGTGAAAGGGCTCGATGACTCGCAGGTAGCAGCGGGGATCATGTTGGGTGACATGCTGGCTTTCGGTAGCCTGATCGAGCGGGCAATGGAAGTATTTCTGGTGACCATGCTCGGGGTAGTGCTCATTGAGCACTGGGACTGGCGGGCAGTGCTGGTTGCCGGCGCTTTGTTTTTTGTCATTCGCCCCATCAGCATCCTGCTGTTCCCGGCTCGAGGAATGCTGGATATCCGTCAGCGCGGGCTTTTAGGGTGGTTTGGCATCCGCGGTATCGGCAGCTTCTACTACCTGTTCTATGCCCTGAATCATGGGCTGCTTCCCCCCTTGGCCGCGCAGAGCGTCAACCTGGTGCTGTCCGTGGTGGCGTTGAGCATTCTGCTGCATGGGTTGAGCGTCCAGCCACTCCTTGCCAGATACGAAGCGTGGAAGGAGAGGGTCTCCTGATGGCCGTTCAGGAGAAAAGTGCCAGAGCAGCTAATGCCCTGGCACTGGATCACCGCCAGTTAGCGGTTTTCGCTACCGCGACCGCCGCCGTGGCTGTTTTGCCCGCCTTTACGGCCTGCCTCTGAGGCACGCTCACGGTCGTTGGCAAAATTGCCGCCTGAGCTCTGCCCGCCTTTGCGACCTGCCTCCGACGCCTTCTCGCGATCATTGGCAAAATTGCCAGGATTGTTCTGAGCAGTACCACCTTGATGGCCACGATTGGTTTGGTTATTAGCCATGATCTTTCACCTCATGTCGTCACACAGGAAAGTCTGTGTTCAACTCGGACGTCGCGTCGCGGGGTGTTTACTCCGTGAGTTTTGGCCGAGGCCGACGGGTTGCGCGAAAGAACCGGTGCAGGCGTGTGTGGCGTCCTTAAGCTTTGTTCGCGAACGTTTGGGTAACGATCAAGCTTGCATCCAGTCTGCAGACGCCGAGCTGTTAGCCCCGCCGGCGTTGTTGAGCTGAGAGCAGAGGAGTTACTGAAGCCGGGTTAGTGTTCACGGTTTAGCCAGGAACTCCGCACCTGGCGGCACCAATCGTCCTGCAAATTCGTAGTAGCCGCTCATTACGATGATGCGCGTCGGAGGTTTTTTGCTGGCTTGTAAACCAGGCGTTTGTACATCCGTTAGCAGCAGCGTCCAATCTTGCTTCCTCAACGCCTCATTGCCGTCATCGGCAGTTGTCAGCATGGCCACCTAGTCTTCTAGGTACAGGCTTAAAAGCTCTCGGATCATGGGTTCGTCCTCAACGACGAGGACACTGGGTGAAGAGGATGTAGATGCGTGATCCAGCTTTTACATGACAATACTCAAAATTCGCCTGCCTGAAGGGAAAGGACATCCAGGTCTTCTCGCTGGTCGCCAGCGAGACGTAGCAGTGCGCCATCAGTCTGACATCGCGGCTCTTCAAAAAATTGGAAGGCCGAGCGTGCCCATGTGAATTTAGTTGCGAGCCGCTGACACTGCTGTACTGAACCTCTGGGAGCAAGGGCGACTCAACCCTCCATCAGGGTGAGGTACTCAGATGCGAACGCTCGAGAAAAACCTGTCTGCTGCCCAATTGCTTAAGCTCAACTGTTTGGCGCTTTGGTATCGGGTGCTTGAAGACAAGGTATTGCGCATGGACTCGCCTGACGACTATCACGAGGAACTGCTTCGACAGGCTGATGAGATGGATCGGCGTGGGATTATTACCTGGCAGGAGTGGCGTGACCTTCGTATCGAGGCCGACGAAGCGTATCTGAGGGTAGTGGCGGGAGAGGACTATCATTGAAATTTTTTATTAATTGGATTCGAGCTCAGGGGGATTAGATAGGAGAACAGATTATGAAATTCGATTATGTACCTGCTGCTGACTCGCTAGCTGCCATGCGACGACGGAATCGGGAGATTGGTGTTTTAGCTTCTATTATCTTTGATGCGGTTAGATATAGTAACGTCTGTACAAGATCTACGAGTAATGTCTTGCTTGGTTTGCTATGGGACTGGTGCGGCAATGCACCTGGTGCGGCGGATTATGTAGTGAAAAAAATATTTGAGTTGGAGCGATGTGGAGCGCTCAGCTACGGGGAAGCAGACTTTGTAATTTCACAAGTTTATTTCTTGGAAAGTTCAAGGGGGATAAACGGATAGCAAAAAAGGCCCGCCTTTCAGCGGGCCAAACCTGATGTGAAGAGACACAGACCCTTCATTTCATATGAAGGCCGCATCCCTCCCGAATTCACCGTGAATTTAGTTAACAGGATGAACGGTATCCTTAGTGTTCATTTGGCGATAATAAAATTTTTATGGTGCTGCTGAGTCCGTCAATGGTACACGGCTTTTTGAGAAATCTTGAATTCGCTGGCAAGAAACCAGGTGGCAATTCGGTGTGGCCTGAGATGATGAGCACAGGTAAATCTGGGCGGGTCAACCAGACGATTTTGGCTAGACCTAACCCATCGATACTCCCCGGCATCCTGACGTCCGTGATGAGGAGAGCAAAAGACTTAGCCCGCTCCAGCACGCCCAAAGCCTCGTCGGCACTGGCGCACTCTGTTACTCCATAGCCCAAGTGCTCAACAGCTTCTGCCATCAGCCATCGAAGCGTCGGATCGTCTTCGACCACCAGCACGTTGCTCATCATAGATCTTCATATTTATGGGCTTAGCTCTCAGATTCAGCTTATGCCGAGTCGTTTCAAACGCCAGACGGAAGGATTACTTTCCGTTGCTTTGCCCATCCTAAGGTATGGGCTAGGCTGGTTAAAAATGGCATGAGCACAGCCCCACGTTAGGTGAAAGGGATCGGCATGAGACTGTATGAGTTTATAGAAACCGATATGGAGGCAATCCTTCAAGGTTGGGAGAATTTTGCCCGCACTGTAGAAACCCCGCTCCCTGCTCTAGATGCGGCTGGCCTCCGAAATCACTCGGAAAAGATCCTGCGCACCGTCGCGGCTGACATGCGAACCCTGCAGAGCACGCATCAACAATCTGAAAAATCTCAAGGCAGAGGCCCCAAAAAATCCAGCGAAACCGCTGCCCAGACGCACGCCATGACGCGCCTGATCGCCGGTTTCTCCATGGATCAAATGGTTTCTGAGTACCGGGCCTTGCGCTCGAGTGTGCTCTCGCTATTGCTTGCACAAGAAGTCCATGAAGCGTCCTCCCACGTCCAAGACATGATTCGATTCAACGAAGCGATAGATCAAGCGCTTGTCGAATCGATAGCCGCTTACGGTGACGCAGTCGAGTCAACGAGAAAGATGGTGCTAGGGGTTTTGGGGCACGATCTGCGCTCGCCATTAGGTGCCGTCCTGATGGCCGGCGATCTGATTCGCCGGCAAGAAGGGCTAGATGAGAAAAGCAAAGGGTATGCCGCACAGGTATGCACGAGCGCCCGGCGTTGCAATGACATGGTGAATGATCTGCTGGATCTGGCGCGCTGCAATCTGAGCACGGGAATTCCTGTTCATCCAGAGCCGACCGAGTTGAATCGGATATGCCGGGACGTAGTCCAAGAGCAGCGAGCCGCTCATACTAATGCGCGGATCGTTCTGCACGAGACAAAAAGCGTCGTAGGTGAATATGACCCGGCCCGCATAGCTCAGGTGTTCTCGAACCTGGTTAGCAACGCTGTGCGACATGGCGATCCATCACTGCCAATTCAGGTGACTATCGGCCAAGATGCGGACGCTGCCCGCGTCACTGTGCAGAACTGGGGGGAACCTATTCCACCCGAGGCTATGCCTTACCTCTTTAAACCAGAAGGTCGGTATTCCAATTATGCCTCCCAGGAGACCGGCTCATCAGCGGGACTGGGTCTCGGCCTGTTCATCGCCGCAGAAATTGTGGCGAGTCACGGTGGCAAAATCGAAGTCGAGTCGTCAGTGGAGCACGGAACGACATTCGAGGTAATTTTTGCTCGGTAGCCCTTAAACCACAGTGGGTAGGTTTCGTGAAACGCTGCCCAGCACTTGCCGCGAGCACTAAGCGCGCACCTTCGCAGAAAAAAGCACGGGTCTCGGCCCGTGCCGCTGGATGTGCCCACCTAAGACCTTGCTACTTAGCCATTGTGTTGGACGATCATTACAAACCCCTTAGATGGCGTTCAGAAATGTCAGCCTTTGCTGTGCTCGTCGGAAGTGGGCCCAGTGCCTCGCTTGATGCCTCGCGGGCCGGCAACGCCCCAGATACCCAGACCAACCAGCGGTAGCGCTAGGATCAGCAGGGCCCAGGCAGCTTTGACAGCATCGCTTTTGTCACTTCTGAACACGCTGACGATGGCCCACAGGTCGATGAGTAAAAGGATTGCCGCGACGGCAATCCAGAAGTAGCTGGCGACTTCATTCATGACCTTGTCTCCTCTACACGTAGTCAGGGCCCAAGGTGCCCGGTGCAGCGCCCGGCACCAGGATGACTTTGCGACAGTTGTCCTGCTTCTGGTCGAACATCTTGTAGCCCATGGCCGCTTCTTCGAGGGCCAGGCGGTGGGTGACGATCAGTTCCGGTTGCAGGCGTCCTTCTTCGATGTGCTCTAGCAGTTCGGGTAGGTATTTCTGGACATGGGTCTGGCCCATCTTGAAGGTAAGACCCTTGTCGAAGGCATCGCCGAACATGAAGGCGTGGATGAAGCCGGCGTACACACCGGGGACGCTGACAACGCCACCACGACGCACGGCAGCAATGCTCTGGCGCAGCGCCTTGCCGCTGCTGCCTTCGATCTTCAGCGCCGTCATTACCGTTTCGGCAGTGCTGCCCTTAGCCTCGAAGCCGACCGCATCGATCACCGCATCGACGCCGCGCATGCCTGGCGTCTGACGGATGATGCTATCTGCGGGGTCGTCGTCCTGTTCGAAGTTGATGGGTACCACACCGTAAGCGTCCCGGGCATATGCCAGGCGGTAATCGTTGTCGTCGACCATGAAGATGGTCTGAGCCCCGAGCATCCGCGCACAGGCGGCGCTTAGCAAACCCACTGGCCCGGCGCCGTAGATCGCCACCGATGAACCCTGGCCAATCTCGGCATTGATGACCGCCTGCCACGCGGTCGGCAGGATGTCTGAGAGGAACAGCACCTTGTCATCAGCCAAGTCGGTGGGCACTTTGAACGGGCCGACGTTGCCCTTGGGTACCCTCACGTAATCCGCTTGGCCGCCGGGGATACCGCCATAGAGATGGCTGTACCCGAACAATGCGGCGCCCGGGGGAATGCCTTTTTTGTTAATGATCGAGCCACGACCCGTATTGGTGGTTTCACAGGCAGCAAAGAGATCGTGCTGGCAGAAGAAGCAGCTGCCGCAAGCGATCACGAAGGGAATCACGACCCGGTCACCGATCTGCAGATTGGTGACGGCACTGCCGGTGTCTTCGACGATGCCCATGAACTCATGGCCGAAGATATCGCCCGCTTCGGTTTCTGGAATTTTGCCTCGGTAGAGGTGCAAGTCAGAGCCGCAAATGGCCGTGGCGGTGACCCTGAGGATAATGTCGTCTTCTTGCTCGATGATGGGATCGGGGACGCTATCGACCCTGACGTCGTGTGCTCCGTGGTAGGTCAGTGCTCGCATAAGGTCAGCTCCTGCAGGCGTTTTTCCGTGATAGGTATGCAGGGGAAGCCAGGACAGATGGCAAAGTTCAGACCAACAAGTTCGGTGGTACTTAAAACTCATTCTCGACGCCACCATTTCAAGCTGAACATTCCTGATCACACCGGTATCGAACGATCTGAGCCCGTGCCACAAGAGCCAGGCCGATTAAACGAGGGGCGTGGCGATGGACGACACGATGTTGGCATTCATGGTGTTCGCTGCCTCACGACCTGAAGTGCTTGAGCAGGTACAAGCGCTTACGGAAGCGGAGGCATTGGAGGCTGGCGAAGCACTCCCGGATCTGCGTGAAACCATGGCCGTACAGATCCTCAGTGCTGAAGCCAAGGCTCAGCGCAAAACCCTGGCCAAGCTCGTTGAGGTGATTTTGGGCAAAGTCGTCATCGAGCCCGATACGGCCACCAATCCCGGTGCCTCCAGCCTTGAAAAATACAACCGGATGCGAGATTTCGACTCGTCTCCTGAGCCCTCTGGAAATCGTAAGCAGTCGAAGCGGAAGGTTCACGCCCTCCAATTTTGCGTCCAGAAGCATGACGCCACACGGCTGCATTACGACTTTCGCCTGGAGCTCGATGGCACGTTGAAGAGTTGGGCGATCCCCAAAGGGCCCTGTCTTGACCCCAAAGTCAAGCGACTGTCGGTGCACGTGGAGGATCACCCGCTGGACTATGCCTCGTTCGAAGGCACCATTCCCGAAGGCCATTACGGGGCCGGTGATGTGATCGTCTGGGATCGCGGCGTTTGGATTTCTCAAGGCGATCCAGCTGAGGCGTATAAGAAGGGACGCCTGAAATTTGAGCTTCAGGGTGAGAAGCTGTCAGGCTTGTGGAACCTGGTTCGGACGAACATGGAAGGGAAGCAGGAGCAGTGGTTCTTGATCAAACATCAGGACGATGCTGCTCGCCCCCTTGCTGATTACGACCTGGTAAGCGAGTTGCCCAATAGCGTATTGAGCGACCGAACCATCATTCCCAGAAAGCGTGGTGGAGCCAAGACGACGAAGGTGAAGCCTGAACAGACTGCACGTTCAATGTCCATGGAGGGGGTGGTAAAAGCGCCGTTGCCGGAGAAGCTCCCCCCACAGTTGGCAACTCTTGTCGACTCAAGTCCGCGAAGTGAAGACTGGCGCTACGAGATCAAATTCGACGGTTACCGCATGCTTTGCCGCGTAGACGGCAAGGACGTCCGGCTCTTCACCCGTAACGGACATGATTGGACGTCGAAATTGCCCAAGCAAGCGGCTGCGGTCGCTTCGCTTGGTCTGCAAAGTGCCTGGCTGGACGGTGAGATCATCATTGCCGATGATGACGGAGTACCCGATTTCCAGATGTTGCAGAATGCATTTGACGCGGGTAAGAGCCAGCACATCGTTTACTACCTGTTCGACCTTCCGTACTTGAACGGTACGGATCTTCGCTCCATCCCAGTCGAGAGCCGCAGAGCATTGCTCAAAAAACTGCTAGAAGATCCCATCGACCCGACACTGAGGTTCTCCGAAGACTTTACCGAGGATGTCGATGCCCTGATGAACAGCGCCTGCCAGATGAAAATGGAAGGGCTTATCGGCAAGCGTCTTGGCAGCCCCTATGTCTCTCGGCGTAGCGATAGCTGGATCAAACTCAAGTGCAAGCATCGCCAAGAATTCGTGATAGTGGGCTACACCGATCCGAAGGGAGCAAGAAGCGGATTCGGCGCGCTCGTCCTGGCCCTTACAGATAAGGCTAACGCAGCTCTGAGATACGCCGGTAAAGTCGGCACTGGATTTACCGAGTCAACGCTCGCCACCATCCTGCAGAAGTTGAAGCCACTGGAGCAGAAAAAAACACCTGTGGCCAATCCTCCTCAAGGTGTTGATGGCAGAGGCATTCATTGGTTGAAGCCGAGCTTACTGGCCGAAGTTTCCTTCGCTGAGATCACCTCTGACGGGGTCGTCAGGCATGCCGTGTTCCAGGGCATACGAACAGACAAGCCGCCTGAAGAAATCACCCAGGAGGAGCCGGCTACGCCGAAGCAGCGATCCGTATCCAAACCATCGGCATCACCTTCCAAGACGGCTCGGATTACGCATCCCGAGCGTGTGATTGATCCCAGCAGTGGTCTGACAAAGCGAGACCTCGCCGAGTATTACGCCCAGATCTCGCCATGGATCCTTCCCCATCTCATAGATCGACCCATTGCGCTGGTGAGATCACCGGAAGGTATCAATGGTGAGCTGTTCTTTCAGAAAAACGCTGATCGGTTGGCCATACCGGACATCACCACCGTGCCCAAGGCTGAGGCGGGTAAAGCCGGCATGGTGATCAATTCAGTTGAAGCGCTTGTCGGCGCGGTGCAGATGATCAACCATTGTCTTGTCCTCCTACTCCATGTGCTGCTTTGGTTCCAAGGCGGATAGAGCCAGCGCATGACCTCAGCCAGCACCCCACGCCATGGCTCAAGTCATCGATTCAACGGAGCATTTTGCATAGCCTTCCTCAGTCCTTGCCAAGCCCGAGCGCTCGTAGACCCCGACGAACAACAGCGTGTCCCCAGTGCGGGAGAGCTGAACCTGAATATCGAGCTTGGCTCTGTCATTTAGCTCTTCCTGGTGGAAATGGAGAGCAGCGCCCATCCAACAGAGGTGATTGTCCGAGCCAGGCATTTACATTTCTTCGCCAGTGCAGCTTCCATATCGCTGTTGAACAAGTCGTCTTATCCAGGAGTCTCTAAGGGAGAATCCCTTCTCAAAGCCACAGCGAGTTGGACTAGACCCTGATGTGAACAGCTGAGCCTGCGGATGCCAGACAGGAAAAATAGAAGGCTTAAAGCGAGAGCCACAATCATCTGCCTGCGCAGTGGTAGGGTGCTGATGGTGCGCAAGAAAGGCGGCAAATGGAATTTCCCTGGTGGTTCGATTGAAGCAGGCGAAACGCCTTTTGCAGCGGCTGCTCGGGAACTTGAGGAAGAGACGAGCATCACCGGTCATGACTTGCTTCACCTATGCACCATCACCGTGGAATCGACCATTCACCACATTTACACCACCCACTTTCAAGCCGGAGATAAAGCCGTAGCTTGCAATGAGATTGCGGCGTGCAAATGGGTGCCGCGCGCCAAGCTCAAACCTTCCTTTCTCAAAGCCACGGCTGCGGGCCTTATCGCGATCCACCTGCCGGCCCTGATCGTTTAATGGTGCGATGTTGCTCGGCGCTCGCTCATAGCGCGGCGTGGTTTTGAGGGGCTATCCAGCCTGGAACTATGCCAATAGCTCTTGCGCATGGTCACTCGCACGAGCCGTGCCTGTCCTAATTACTCAACCTCGACGCCTCCAGCGGACATTTGCCGGTAACCTCAGACACGCAGCATGAGTAGCCTTGAGGTTTCTGCATAATGGAACTAATACTTAGGTCACGCCGGATGAGGGATGGTCATGCAGAAGCGCTACGTCGTGGTTCCCGCTGTACCGACCGTCAAAGAAACCTTTCCTCGAGCCGTGGGTTTTCCCAGCGCGCTAGGAGAGGGCTATGACCTCTACGACACTCTTAACAAAGTTCGGCTTTGCCTCGGCTTATCAACGCGAGCTGAGGCGGATTACGAGTGCGCCTCTCGCAACGGTGAGGAGAGTGCTAGTGGTTCAACTTGCATGGGAATGGGGTAGGTCCAGTCTGATTTTCTCGCAAGCCGCCGATGAGCGTCGTTACCCTGGCTGCGAATGCTAAGCCAACCTGGGGTGCCCTATGAAAGGTAGTTCGGTGATCCTTCAGATCCTGTTGACGTTTTTGATCGTTATTCCGTTACTGGCTGCCCTCGAAGGCTCCGACAGTGCGGCCCTGTGGGCGATCCTGTCCATCATGATGGTGCCCGGTATCCTTTCTTTGGGCCAAAGGTTCATTAAGCGTCAACGCTCAGTGAGGCAGGTGAGTGAAGGTTAATTGCTCGGGCGTGATCATCTGGTGGTTACGTGGAATAGGAAGGAGAGGGCTTGGTAATCTTTCGTGACTCTGACGGGCTTCATCTCCGACTGAACCCTGACGAAGAAGGCTCGGTCGCATGCTCACATTCACAGCGAAAAGGTTGTTAGCGATGAAAGCGATGACTCGACTGTTCATGGGCCTGGCATTGGTTGGTGCTACGGGGGCTTCTTCCGCTTGGGCTGATACGCCCGGTGCTGACTGGAAAGTAAACAAGGATCAGGCCGAGGCAGCACTGAAAGGGGCAGGCTACACCCAGATCACCAAGATCGAAGCCGACGACGGTCATTGGGAAGGCGAAGGTATCAAGGCTGACGGCAAGCAGTACGAATTCCAGGTTGACCCGCACGACGGCAAGATCATCAAGGACGAACTGGATAATTGATGCCTGCCGACTTAAGCAAGCCCGCGCCTGTGCGTGGGCTTGAACCACCTACGTGGTGATCGTTAAGCCGCTATGGTATTGCACGATTTGAGACATTCCGCGCATGAGTCAGCACAGGCTTTGCATTCAGCGTGCTGTGCCTCGTACTTCCGGCATTGCTTCTCGCAACTGGCGCATACATCGGCGGTGAGCTTGGCCATTGCCGGTGTGAACTTGGACTTTTGCGAGGCAAGCTTCATCAAAGCATCGCAGGCCGCCAAGAGCTCGCTGACTGACTGAGCATAGGCCGCCATTTCCTTATCACCTTGGCCCAGCAAGGTAACGCAGTGAGCGAGGCAAGCTTCTCCGGTCTTGAGGCAGTCGGCGCTACTGTCGATCACTCCCGCGAACGGATTACTGCCTGAAGCGTCATGTTCGTGGTGATGCTCATGGTTTTCTGTGGCGGCCATTACCGAGGTGGTCATTGCCACCGCAACAGTACCCGCGACAGCTTTCAGCATTTGACGTCGTTGCATCGCTCGTTCCTTTCTATAGAGTTGGCAGGAGTGCCGCCGGGGGCTTCCGTATGCTGCCCTGAACGATCCAAACATAGTTTCTAATCGTTTAAACCGAAAGTTTCAGTCGCTTGTCAGGGCACTTCACGATATCGACAATGTCCTACTTGCCTGGCCGGGCAGGTCTCCTCGACTGTCTCAAACTTCCCTCAAAATCCCAGGCTCCGTCCGTGTTCGAACCCACTTCCTCCCGGATTGCACGACGCTGTGCTTTGCGGGCGCCGAAGAGGTTCGGAAATCTCTGAGCTTTAGACCTCCTGATCAAAGGACTGACAATGTATCTGCGCATCGCCCTTGCCCTGGCCGCCACCCTCCTGAGCGGCTGCGGTTCAATAGAGCACAAATCAACAGAGGCCAGGCAGCACATCAAGGAAGACCTCAAGCTGTCTGCGATCACCGACACCTCGGTTACCAGTTTTTGTTGGATGCCTATCGGAGGCCCGGCATCCTGCCGTGCCACACCGGGTATCAGTGTTCTCACCCCGGATAGCTTGCTCTTAGTGGACTATGAAAGTGGTGCCTACGTGCAGAAGGACATGATCAAAACGGAGAATGTGAGGTGCATTCACCACGGTGACGGCAAGATTTTCTACGTTTTCACTGACCGAGTGGCTGTGATGGTCATGCCGTTGACCGACGAGCCAGGCTCCCCGGTCGTGGACAATGCTGCGTATCGGGAAAAGGCGATCAAGATGTTGCTGAGCAACGGCCAGTCCTACGTGAAGCGGGAGGTTGCGCCGATGATCGTGAAGTCGAACGACAAGTATTATCAGGTTGCAACCACCAACCTGCCTAGCGGGCCGATTACCACCACGGTGGGCATCAACGTCGACCAGATAGTCAGCCCCTGCCCAGTTAAATGACGCACGCCTGAGTGCAGCCACATTAAGACTGCATGCAGTCACTCTTAAGTGAGCCGGTTAAGCACAAGGATGAGCCCATTGCACACCCGCAACCCAGTCATCAGCGCGTTGATCTTTCCGCTCGCACCTATTGCAGTGATTTTTCTGACCCACATGCTGTGTCGAGAGATCTGGATGGAGAGCTACTACGTGCCTGGTGAGGACGGCGGGGAGGCAGAACCAGCAATGGCCCTCATCGGTGTTCCTCTCCTGCTGCTCGTAGGCTCATTACTGCTGGGCAGCCTAACTTGGCTAAACAAGTGGGGCTCACCACGCTGGCTGACCGCCTTTGTGCGGGTACCGCTTGCAGGCTTTGCACTGCTGCTTTGGCTGACTGCGACCATATTCTTCATGGGGCAAGCGGAAGCGGTGTTCAGCCATTGGCAGGTTGCGTCCGCTTGGCTGGCCTGGCTTGCAAGTGCGGGTATGTTTGTACTGCAGCAGTGGGATCGATTGCGCAGGTAATCGTTTTGGGATGCACAGGCAAAAGAAAGCCCGCTGGGGGGCATGGGAGCTTCTAGATTTCAATTCCCGCAGGTTTCAAACAGGACTGATCGCACCCATTTTTGTCCATCATCTCGCTCCGTTCTCCCATGCCAAATCATCGCTTTGGTAAATCCGGGAATATCGACTGGTGGCTGTCTCACGACAAGGGCGTCATTCGCTGACGTTAGACGTTCTGGCACTACTGCGATCAGGTCACTGGTGCTGAGAAGTTCGGGGAGAATGAGGAAGCTGGAGACAGAGACGCTGACTCTTCGGTGCCGATGAATCTCCGACAACGCTTCGTCAGTCACTCCGCTGAAGGAACCGCCTGTTGGCGAAACGAGCACATGGTCGAGCTCACAGAAGCGATCAAGCGACAATGTGGGGGATCGTGCATCAGGATGCTCTGCCCTCATCACACACACATAGCGCTCATCGAATAGGTTCTGAGAAGAAACGCCTAGCGGGGTCATCTCTGGCGTGACCAAGGCGATGTCGACCTCGCCCTGCTCCAGTTGAATTGGCAGATTGGACATGTCTACCGCTTGTACGGCTACGCGGATGTTGGGAGCCTGTTTGCGAAGGGCGCTTAGAAAGGGCACAACGACCGCTCGAAGAGCGTAGTCAGTCGCGGCCACCGTAACGAGGATGGTACTTGTCGCCGGATCGAAGGCCTCAGGCTGCAGCAAGGCCTCCAGGTCGCTGATGAGTTGCTTGACCGGAGCTGCAAGCTGTTGTGCTCGCAGCGTTGGCACGATACCGCGCTGTGCTCTGACGAAAAGAGGGTCATCGAAGCTATCCCTGAGACGGGTAAGCATGCCGCTTACGGCGGGTTGGGTCAGTGACAAGCGCTGGGCAGCTTTGGTGACACTGCGTTCGTCCAGGAGCGCGTCCAGAGCCTTCAGCAAATTGAGGTCGAAATTCCTGATATCAGATTTCATGATGCCCTGGATAACTAGTGACGATTGGCGTTATTTGACCTTACCATTGATTATCCCTCTATCCCAAATTCAAGAGGGCGTCCGACTATGAATGAGATCATCTGGCCTGAAGGCTACCTACCAGGTTTTACCGACAACTTTGCTTCGAACGAAGTCATCGTTGCAGGCTTGAAAGCGGAGGACATATGGCCGCTTCTAGCTTCCCCGTCCTGCTGGCCGACCTATTACTCCAATTCTGCCAACATCCGGCTTTACGACGACGCTGGCCCGGAGCTCGCGAACGGCGTCCGCTTCTACTTTGAGACGTTTGGTTTTCCTGTTGAGGCGCAGTGCAATGAATTTGAGCCCCCATCGGCAGGCCGTCCCGGTCGAGTCGCCTGGCATGGCTGGGCCGGGGAGGGTGATACCAGATTGGACGTTCACCATGCATGGCTGATAGAAGACTTGGAAGGTGGTCGCGTCCGGATCCTCACGCAGGAGACGCAGATTGGAAAACCTGCACAGGAGCTTGCGAAGGTCAAACCGAACCCGATGATCAATGGTCACCAGGACTGGTTGGAATGTCTGGTCGATGCTGCAAGGGCGTGAGGTTCTAATCTCCCCTTTAAAAGTCACATGTGGCGAGTAGTTACACCCAAGTGGTGCCGCAACTCGTCAATGACTCGCTTGGCTCGGCACGACAGAGGCCACTTCGATCTGTAGATGAGCCAGAGCGTGTCCACCACAGGGTTCCACACTCCACTACCTGCAAAGCGAGCGGGGGCCATGAGCAAGGCCAGGGCTTCGAGCTCCCCTGGCCCTAAACAACCTTACCGGTTGTCTTCAGTCATGCCGCTGTCTTCGTCTTGCACCGCTTGCGAAGCTTCGTCAATTTCGCTTTGGCCATTGTCCGATTTGGGCCCCGTGGTATGACCTCCCATGCCGCCTCGATGAGCGGCACCAACTGCTCCCTGGTGGTCGCTTTGGTGTCCACCGCCTAAATCCTGACCACCTCTATGGAAATCTCGATGAAGGTCGGATTCGCTCTCCGACATCTGTCCACCTCGTTGACCAGGCTCAAATGGTCGGTGTGGATCGTTCTCGAAGCCATCAGGATTGTTTTGAGTGGTGCCGCCTTGCTGGCCGGTCTTGTCTTGATCGTCTGCCATGATCTTGCACCTCGTGGAGTCACACAGCGAACCTGTGTTTACTTCGGATGCCGGCCAGAGGGGGCCGCTCCCATTACTTTTGTATTAGCTGACAAGATGCGCGAATGATCCAATAGAGCAATCTGTTGCGCGATAAAGACCTCTACTGCCGCAGAAGTGCACTGTCTGCTGAATAGCGCTATCTGGCTTGCTGACGGTCGAGTTGCTGCCGGAGGTCGGCCATAACACGCTGGCCAGCAGCTTCAACCAAATCCCCATAAAGACCAGCAGCTTTACAGACCTTGCATGTAAGAATGGCCTTCCTGTTCAGCCTCACAGATATGACCAGCTCATCCGCACTGCACTCTAGGCATTTCAAGGTGACGCTCATGACATTCCACTCCGTGGATGGTGTTCAGATTCCTTTCAGCGCCCTGGCGCTTGCGAACCAGGGTGCGAAACATGGAGTGGTTCGATGGCCAAAACGTTCATTCGAGAGTGGGCGAAGATTGCCTTTGATGTCGGTGCGCTTTGTGATCGATCACTGATAGTCGTCGGCACCACCAGACCAGTAAACGCGTTCCCTGAGAGGTTTGGCGCCGCTTACTGCCACAACAGTTCCCCACACCTGCGTTAATAGGCTGTAGTCTGTAGGCTGAAAAAAGATGCGCGAGACTATTCAAGGAGATCGAATGAAGGGACAAGGAAAGGTTGTGTGGTCGCAGGTACTGCTCTCAATGCTGGGTATCGCTTTGGGCGCTGCCTTACATGGCTGGGGGATAGTCGGATTTTGGGGGATGATCACCATCATGATGATCCCAAACGTCGTTTTCATGGTCATGCAGGTATACGCGGAACGCTACAAGCCGGATGTCGCGCGATGAAGACCGTTCCGACTTGACCCCGCAAGCGGAGCGCGTAGCCCATGGAGGGGCGGAGGCGTGAGGATGGAAGCCCGAGTAGGGCCGTGACCCTGGCATCGCCAGGGTGCGGTACACGACAGCCGCTCTTCCGAAGGGGGACCCGCCCAAGGCCCCATCCACTCAAAGCTGATGCAGGGCTGTTGGCTGGATCGGCTATTTGTAGTGGATGGTGTAGCTGTTGAAGGGCGATGTACATGGGCACCGGTTGGATCGGTGATTTGAATGACGTTACCGTGCTGCCAGCCATCCGCCTTGGGATCAGCATCAGGAATCCGAATGTCAACCCGCTCAGCTTTGGTTTTCGCAGCATCCACACCCAGGCGCTGATTGCGGTGTTCGACCATCGCCGGGTCAGCCTGCCCATCTGCGGTAAAGCCCATCATCAACTGCGGCATACCCATAGGTAGCGCCTTGTCCTGATCGGTGTGCCAGGTGTGCCATGTCTTCCCATAGGTATGCGCCAGGCGCTCCATCAGGGCATGCTCAACATGTGCAGGAATGCCTGGGGCGATCAACTGCCCAGAAGAGACCTCATAGCCATGGCTGTGCCACATCGCTTTCTCCTTAGCCGGCAACGAAGCAAAAAGCTTCTCGTCGATTATGTACTCGACGCCCATGATCTCGAAACGTTAGGGGTGATAGGACATCGTGAGTGCACCTGGCAAGCACCCTTACAAAAGCCGGATACCAAGGAGCATCGTAATGATTTACATTGGATGCGCCGGCTGGTGCCTGTCACGGCCCTCCCTGGATGAGTTTCCCCTTTCGGGTAGTCACTTGCAGCGTTACGCGACTCGCCTCTACGCAGTAGAGATCAATAGTTCTTTCTATCGACCGCATCGGCCCGAGACTTATGCTCGGTGGGCCGCGTCGGTGCCAGAAGGTTTCAGATTCTCGGTCAAGGCGCCGCAGAGCATCACGCACGAATGTCGGTTGATGAATTGTGAGACACCGCTGAAGGCATTTCTAGAGCAGTGCAGCCAGCTCGAAGGCCGGCTGGGTTGCATTCTGCTGCAGTTACCACCGTCACTGGAGTATGGAGCAAAAATTGCTCAGAACTTTTTTGAGCTAATGCGCAAGCACTACTCGGGGCCACTGGCGCTAGAACCTCGGCATTCATCCTGGCGGGATGCAGACACTACATTGTCGGCATTTCAAATCGCCCAGGTAGGCGCGAATCCACCCCGTTTCGGTGATGATGAGCAGCCCAGTGGTTGGCCAGGCATGGTGTATTGGAGACTGCATGGAGTCCCCCGGATTTACCACAGTTCATACCCGCAAGAGTATCTGCAGCGCTTGTTGGAACGGCTCGAAGTCAGTGGTGCCAAGAATGTGCCCACCTGGTGCATCTTCGACAACACAACGTCCGGAGCTGCGTTATGCAACGCGCTTTTGATGCAGGCATTCCTCAACCCTGGCCAGGCCTGAGAGGTCATGGATCATCGCGCTCATGGTGGTCCTCAGGTTCAGGGTTCGCGTCGTCCGCTGCGTCTCTGTTGTGCGACCGGGCCGGCTGTTCAAACGTTCAGCCGGCTCGCCGAGGTGCCGATCACTTCTTGCCAGGCAGCACCGAGCTGAGCACCTGCTTGGCTGTCTGCACGATGATGCCCGCCTGGTCGGGGTCGCCCTTGAACAAGGTAGTGGCAAACTTCTTCGCCTGCTCCAGCTTGATGTGGGGTGGCAGGGGCGGCACGTTCGGGTCGGTCTTGAACTCGATCAGTACTGGCCGATCAGCAGCCAGCGCGCGCTCCCATGCAGCGGCGACGTCCTCTTCGCGATCTACGTAGATACCTTGCAGGCCAATGGAAATGGCGAACAAATGGTAGGGCACGTCAGGGATCGACTGCGAAGCTTCGAACTTGGGGTCGCCCTCCATCACCCGTTGCTCCCAAGTTACCTGATTTAGGTCCTCATTGTTGAACACGGCACAGATCCATTGTGGGTTGTCCCACTGCTGCCAGTATTTGGCCACGGTGATTAGTTCGGCGAGGTTGTTCATCTGCATCGCCCCATCGCCCACCAAGGCAACCACAGCCCGTTGCGGGTGGGCGAACTTGGCTGCAATGGCATAGGGCACGGCGGCGCCCATGCAAGCCAGGCCGCCGGACAGCGAACACTGCATCCCCTGGCGAATCTGCAGGTCACGGGCAAACCAGTTGGCACAGGAGCCAGAGTCGCTGGTGATGATGGCGTGGTCGGGCAGGCGAGGGGACAGCTCATGGACCACGCGTTGCGGGTTGATCGGGTCGGCTTCGACCAGCGCGCGCTTGGCCACCGTCTTGTCCCACTGCGCACGCCAAGTCTCTACCTTGTCGCGCCACCGCCGGTCGGTCTTGTGCTCAAGCAACGGCAACAGTGCGCGCAGTGTTTCGCTGGCGTCGCCGACCAGGTTGACCTCCATCGGGTAGCGCAGGCTGAGCATGTCGGGTTGCAGGTCGATCTGCACGCCACGCGCCTGGCCTTCCTTGGGCAAAAACTCGGAATAGGGAAAGCCGGAGCCGATCATCAGCAAGGTGTCGCATTCGGTCATCAGCTGATAACTGGGTTCGGTGCCGAGCAGGCCGATCGACCCGGTGACCCATGGGAGGTCGTCCGGCAGCACAGCCTTGCCCAGCAGCGCTTTGGCCACCCCGGCGCCGAGTTTTTCGGCAATTGCAATGACCTGCTCTGTCGCCTGCAGTGCGCCCGCACCCACCAGTATCGCCACCTTGTGCCCAGCATTGAGTACATCGGCGGCGCGCTGCAGGTCTTCCTCGAACGGCAACACCCTGGGCTTGCTGTAGCCGATGCCGGAATGCACCGTACCGTGAGCCCTCGGCGGTTCGTTGTAGGGCAGGTCCTGCAGGTCGTTGGGGAGGATGATGGCGGTGACGCGGCGTTCGCCGACGGCCGTGCGCACCGCACGGTCGAGCAGGTGGCGCACCTGCTCCGGTGTCGATGCCTGCTGGACGAACGCACCGGCGACGTCCTTGAACATCGACAGCAGATCCAGCTCCTGCTGGTAGTGCCCGCCCAGTGCCGCACGGGCTTGTTGACCAACAATGGCCAGCACCGGCTGGTGGTCCATGCGTGCATCGTACAGGCCGGTGAGCAGGTGGGAGGCGCCTGGGCCGGAGGTGGCCATGCAAACACCGAGCTCGCCGGTGAACTTGGCATGGGCGCTGGCCATGAAGGCGGCCATTTCCTCATGGCGGGCCTGGATGAATTCAATCTTGCCGTTGGCCCGGCTCAGCGCGCCGAACACGCCATTGATGCCGTCGCCGGGGTAACCGAAGATGCGCCGTACGCCCCATTGATACAACCGTTCCACCAGAAAGTCGCCTACCGTGCCGGTCATTGCCTGCTCCCGTTCTGTTATCGATAGGTGTCTGGACTTGGCACCTGCGGGTAAAGTTTCAATGGTTTGCGCACCGGTCTGCCGGCTGGAACCTGGAAACAGCTGGGGGTTCGAAGGTGAACCGATAACCCCTCAGGGTGCGCATCATGACGCTCATGAATACACAAGATGCCAGCGTGCAGGCCTTGTACTTCGAAGACGACGGCGCCACGCCGAACAGCCGTTTTCCAGTACTGTTCTACCGGTTGAAGTTCGATCCGTCGGGGGACAATGCCAGCGCATTCGAAGCACTGTTTGCGGCTCACCAATGGACCCCGCTGTGGCGCGACGGAATCTTCGATTATCACCACTTTCACCCTAACGCTCATGAAGCGCTGGGCATTGCCTGTGGGCAGGCGCGATTGACGCTTGGCGGGGAGTCAGGGCAAAGCGTTAGCGTGGAGCGGGGCGATGTGCTGGTGCTGCCAGCGGGTACGGGCCACCGCTGCATCGCGTGCAGCGATGACTTCCTGGTGGTCGGCGCCTATCCCCACGGGCAGGAAGACTACGACATCCAGCGGCCCGACAGTGCAGCGCACCCGCGCAATCTCGCGCGCATCGCTCAGGTGCCGTGCCCTGAACAAGACCCGGTCTGCGGTATTCGGGGCATGTTGATGACGCAATGGCGTTGAGTGTGAAGCGAGTGAGCCTTACGCTGCGCCGACCTTCTAGGATCACCCCTGTTTTCGCAGGGCTTCGATCAACTCGGCCTTGTTCATGCTCGAGCGCCCCTTGATGTCTTTGCTCCGCGCCTCCTTCATAAGGCTTTCCTTGCTTTGCGATTCCAGCGACGCGCGCGAAGGGCGTGAATGCCCCTGGCGAGACACGGCGGCCCGCTTGGCTGAATCTGTGCGTGCGGTCTGCTTCTCGCGCGACGAAGTCCTGCTCCCCGAGCCTCCCGGCTTCTCACCGCCACCGGATTGTTTGTTCACGGTGGCCCAGGCGCGCGCTTCAGCTTCGTCCTTACCCACGCCCTTGTCCTCGTACGATTGCTCGATGTGCTCGGCCGTGCGTTTCTGCTTGTCCGTATACTTCTCCTTGTCACCGCGTGGCATGGCATTCACTCCTTAGTGAGTTGCTTGATCAATGGCGAAACTGAAACGTCGGGCCATGAACGGGAGATCTACCGCCATTGGCCATTCCCACCTAGCTGCCCGATCCTGCACCTGATCCACTACCGGTTGAGCCATCGCTTCCACTCGCCGGACCTGCACCGCTACCATCCCCCCTGTTACCGCCAGAGCCCGAGTCAGTATCGGTACCGTCTCCTCCCGTGTTGTCCGTTTCATTGTCATGGGTTCCGCCGTTACCCGTGCCCATGCCATCGGTTGGTGTTCCTGAACCTGTCGCACCGTTTTGTTCGTTCATGTGCCCGTTGTCATGCCCTTGCGTGCCCGGCGGGCGCTGATCGTTCAAGCCAGTGGCGGCCAGGGCAAGTGGCGCCGCGCACCCCAAGCACATTGCGAGCAGCAACGCGTACGTTTTTTCTGCTTTCATGGTGAAACTCCCTTTGTGGTTGTTCACCCTGTGTTCGGCCTGCTGTTTACCGAAGGGTGCCCACAGCGCGACGGAAGGTTCTGATGCAAGGAGATGAATGATTTCTGACAGCTTCCAGATGGCGCACCCTCCGAGACGTGAATGCGCTCATGGTATCGGCTCTCTCATCATCCCTATCAGCGCTTCGTTTTCCAGCGGTTTGCTGAGCAGGAAACCTTGCACTTCATGGCATTGGTCATCGCTAAGGAGGGCTAGTTGCTCAGCTGTCTCGACACCTTCGGCGGTTACCGTCATACCCATTGCGTTGCCAAGATTGATGATGGCCTGGACCACGCTACGGTCGCTGCCGCTCTTGCCCAGATGCTGAACGAAGCGCTTGTCAATCTTGATGCTGTCGAACGGGTAGGTACGTAGGTAACCCAGGGAGGAGTAACCGGTCCCAAAGTCGTCCATGTTCAGGCGCACGCCCAGCTCCTTCAGTGCGTGCATGGTATGCAGAGCGCCTTCGACGTCGTTGAGCATGACGTTTTCAGTGATTTCCAGTTCCAGTCGATGGGCCGGCAAGCAAGTGGTGCGCAATGCGTCGCCGACGTCGCGAACTACATCGCTGCGGCTGAACTGGGCCGGCGACATGTTTACCGACACCATTATTGCCTGTGGCCACCCGCGCGCCTTATTGCAGGCTTCCTGCAATACCCAGTTGCCAAGCAGCACGATCAGGTCAGACTCTTCGGCCAGCGGGATGAATCTATCCGGGCGTAGCAGACCCAGGCGTGGGTGTTGCCAGCGCACGAGGGCCTCAGCCGATGCGAGCGAGACCCCGTCGACCTTGAAACGCGGCTGGAAATGCAGCACAAGCTCGCCACGTGGTATGCCGTCACGCAGTTCGCTTTCCAGCACACGCTTGTCCATCAATGCTGCATTCAGTTGCGCTGAAAAAAAACGCCAGGTGGTTTTGCCGGCCTGCTTGGCGTTGTAAAGGGCCACGTCAGCGTAGCGGATCAAATCGCTTGGCGTACCGGGATATTCGGCCGACATCACGACACCAAGACTCACACCCACTTGAACGCTATGCCCCTCGACTCGCATGGGTCGTTTGATCGCCTCGATCAAGCGCATGCAGAATCGCTCCATGTTGTTGTGATCCCCTGGCCGGGTCACCACGACGATGAACTCATCGCCTCCCAGACGGGCGACCAGGTCACTGTCGCGGGTAGCCTGGCCAAGGCGGCCGGCCACCTCGAGCAACACCGCATCGCCGGCCGGATGCCCAAGGCTGTCGTTGATTGGCTTGAAATTATCAAGATCCAGTATCAGCAGCGCTACCTGGAGGGGCCCAGTGCCAGTCATGGTTTGTTCGAGGAACCGGAAAAGCTTGTTGCGATTCGGCAGCCCGGTAAGAGCGTCGTGCAAGGAGAGATGCTGAATCTGGGCATGTGCGGCTACTTCGTCGGTGATGTCGCTACAAGTGCCACGAAACCCAGTACAGACGCTCTGATCCACGATTGCGCGGGAAGCGATTCTGCAAATACGCTGTTGGCCAAGATGATCCTGGTACTGGCAGCGTAGGGTACCTGAAGAGCCTGTCGCAGCCAGGCTATGAAGCCAGTTCTGGAGATGGCTGGTATCACACGACAGCAGCTCGGTAATCGGGCGCTGTCGCCATACGTCGACAGGATGCCCGGTCAGTTCGCTGAACCGGTCCGACAGGTAGGTTAGCCGCAGGAGCACATCCGTTTCCCAGATCCAGTCCGACGCGGCGTCAGCAACGGCCTTGAAGCGCTCTTCGCTCGATTGCAGGGCAGCCTTGGAGATCATGAGCGCACGGTGGCTACGATCGATCCTCGTGCTGGCCCGCATCGCATAGCGTGCAAACCATGCAATGCTCATCGCAATCAGCAGCACAGCGATAGCGAGTGGCGTGAACACTGTCTTGATCAATTGGGTACCAGGCTGCGGTAAATCCCAGGTAAGGGCGAGACCGATACCTTCGAGGCCAAGAGTACCGCGCCCTTTACGCTGATCGGTCGAATCGCTTACAGCCACGCCAGACAACCCCGCTGACTCGCCCAGCACCAACAGCACCTTCGGCGAGAGAACGCGAATGAACACCATCACTGCAGTAGGTTCCGGCAGGTGGTGGGGTTGGGCCTGTGGACGTATCAGTGCAGCGCTGTACACCGCTGGCAGGCCACGAAATACGATATACCCTGAAGTCGCCTGGTCATGCTGCGCGGCTTGGCGAGCCAGGTGCAAGATCTTGCGTGCACTGGCGGTGAGCTGCTCAAGCCCCTGCTCGCTGAGCTGACCTTCCAGCATGGCGTACCGGGTAGCGTCATCGTCGAGCACGTATACCCCGTCGTACCCATCGGAGGTGAAGAGCGTGGCTCCTACGTTATCCTCGATGTATGCCCAATGCGCGTCGACCTGTCTCCCCAGGTGATCGTAGGCGGCCTGCCAATCGGAGTGGGTCAGCAGGAACGTCCTGTCGTTCTTCTGCAGTTGGTTGATGGCCGAATCAGCATGGAAGCGGCTTTGCTCCATTTGTTGAACATCGAGCGCCTCGGCGAGGCGGTAGAGGGCGAACAGCCCCAGCAACAGGGCAAACAACAATATCAAGGAGAACACCATGATAAGTTGCCCCACCACATGACTACGGGTCGACAATTCATTGTCAGTGAGCACATCCATTGATTCACCGTAGCGGTCGAGGTCTCCCAAGGTTGACCGAGGAGCTGGCTTGGAGGTCGATGGAGCTGACGACCGGTGGTGGGCGAAAGGCGCCGTTGATCGACCAACACTGGCAGCAATGCTGGGCACATCCGCTGGTTTCACGCCCGCCACAGGTGAACTGCCATTCCGGTCAGGGCGCAAGCGAACAGCACCCATGGGGCGGTACCCACTGAAATTTCCCCCAATTGGCCCAGTCGCGTAGGCGACCCGGTCCTCTGGTGCAAAGCCCCCGACACCTTCTCCCACTGCGACAACAACATCTGCGTCTTCAAGCCCCAGGGCCGCTTGTAGCGCTATTGGGGCTGCGCCGTTGCGCTAGGTGACATCCTTTGGGATGACTGTATTTTTTAATACGGTCAACGTATTATAGAATTAGTTTAAAAGTTATAAGATCGGATAAGATTTAATTATCAGACCTAAATGGGTGGAGGGTAGGGCATGGCAGTAGGCGTACCGGAAAACGACGTGTTTGCCGCGGCAGACGCAGTCCTGGCCCGTGGTGAGCGGCCGACGGTGGAGCGGGTACGCTTAGAGTTGGGGCGCGGTAGCCCGGCGCGGGTCGGTGGCTTGCTCGATCAGTGGTGGGAACAACTGGCCGGGCGCCTGCGCGGCGAAACCCGCCTACCCGGCTTGCCGACAGAAGTGGCGCAAGCTTTCGTGGCCATCTGGCAGCAGGCCACGCTGATGGCGCAAGGTGTCGCCGAGGAGGCTCTTGATACCCAGCGGCAGGTGCTGGCCGAGGAGCGCGAAACACTGGGGGCGCTGGAAGCCCGCGCCCGTCTGGAGGTAGTCCAGGCACAGCAGCAAACCACTGAGGCCGTCACCACACGGCAACGCGTGGAAACCCGTCTGGCCGATCTGGAGCAGTTGCTGGTCCAGCGCCAGGCGCAAATCGACGATCTGCGTGCGCAACGCGACGAGTTGCAGACGCAGCGTGACGAATCTCACGCGCACCTGGCCGAGGTCCGGCAGCAGTTGCACAGCACTCGTGAGCAGGCCGAACAGGCGCGGATGGAGCAGCAGCGGTACACCCGCGATGTGGAGGACCGGGCCTATCGCGAGATCGATCGGGTGCGCGAGGAGCACAAGGTGGTCGCGGGCCAGCTCAAGGACCTCAATCAGCGCCAGCACGGCCTTCAGCAAACACTGCTGGCCAGTCAGATTGAGCTGACCGAAGCGCGCGAACAGCGGGCCATGGCGCACACACAACTTCAAGCCCTGCAGGGTGAGCAGGAGCAGCGGCAACATGTACTGGCCGACTTGAACCAGCGCATCGAGGCATTGCAACAGCAGTTGCAACTGGCTCAGCAGGATTTCCTCAGCGCTCGGGAACTGTCAGCAGCGGCAACGGCCCGAGCAGACGCGCTGGCCCAGCAGCTCGGCACCGCCCGCGCGGTGCCGAGTAAAAAGCGGACGCCGCGCAAGCCCGCCTGACCGATTGACCTCCCCAGGCAGAGTGTTTGTTTTTTGATTTTACCGGCAGCGGACGACTGCCTTGTACTAGGAAGCGACATGGACATCAGCACCCTGGTCAAAGTCATTGCCGCTGTGGGCGGAATATTGACCGCGGCCAAGGTAATACACGATTTTTCCCTCGGCGGCCAGGCGCGTCGCCGTGAGGAGTACCGCTTCGCCAAAGAATTTCTCAAAGACCTACACGTGTCAGAGGGGGCGACAAACTTCATCCGTTGGCGGTTGAGCGTGGCCTGTATGCGATTGCTGGCACGGCCAGCATTTGCCCGGAAGATGTCGAATATTTGCTGACGTTTGCATCGCCGGACCGCGCACTCAAAGATGTTGCAGCATCGCTGGCTTACGTCGAAATTGATCACAAGCTGCAGCGCGTGCAGTTCAAAGCCAAATACCGCGGAGGGCTTTCTCGCACTTCGCGCAAGGTGGGCTGGCTCCTGTGCTATTTCGGTGCTTCGTTTTTAGCGGCCTCGCCGTTACTGCTAGCCGGTCACTTGGACTATCCGTCGCGCTTCATGTGGTTGGCATTGGTGACCCTGCCTTGCGGTGGTCTGTATGCCTACTTGGCGCTGCGCGATTACATCAGGATTACCCGCTCAGAAACCTTGGTAAAGGATCAGAAAAGCATCGTTTGACCATACAGGTGTACCACGCCCAGCGCTCAATGCGCATCCCTCAGAGGGCCAATATTGACTCAAGCGCACATCGCTCGCGGCAGGATGACCCAGCAGCCGGTCTGACTTAGCTAGGCGAAGGATCTTTGCCGATGGCAGCCGCGTCGCGGTCGCCCCAGCGCCCGCCCAGCTACTGAAGCAAGCGAAACTCACTTCTGGCAAGGGATCCTGTTTAGCCTCTGCCACGATGCGATTAAGTTCCGTACAGACATCACCGCGGATTTCGATGAGGCTGCGTCCTATTGCCCCCCGTAGTCCTCGCGTTGGCTCACACATCGGCTGGGAAGGGCAGGCAGAGCTCCACCGGACAGAAGGCCGCAAAATCCACTGTAAAGGGCTGGCGCAATGCCACCTCTAAGCTTTAGGCTAGCGCCGGCACGAAAGTTCAGGGAAGAAACGGATGTTCCACCTTTGGCGCCGAGATTTCTCTACAGCTCTGGTTTCCTGCCGCTGCCCAGCGTAGCAACCACGGCAGGCGTCAAGTGATGAGCGTCATATGTTCAAGGCCGCATGACAATGAGCAGGAAGCCGTAGATGCCTCAAGGCAACATCATTATCGCGGGTGTGAACCCGAGGGAAGCAAACCTCAAGCGAAAAGTTCGCGAACACCTGCATACTTTGGGCTTTACCCGAACCGATGAAGGTGCCTTGCGGGCACCTGGCAGTGACAAGGAAGCGATTCGGGTGTTGCATGGTGCCCAGAGGGAAGAACGACTCACTGCCAGCAGCAACTTCGTCGCCCGCGCGGGTGTGAAGCTGATGCAGTATTTCGCCTCCGGCACTGAGGTAATTCCTAAGAAGATTTCGCCTGCGCTGGAACGGGTTTCGTCAGGCACTTGGCAGAGTGACCTGTTCAGGCTGGCATCGCTTTCATGGTCAGTACCCGTATCTAGTGGATTTGGCAGACGCTTGCGCTACCTGGTGTGGGACCAGTCCAACGGTAAGCTGATGGGTATCATTGCCGTGGGCGATCCGGTCTTCAATTTGGGTGTACGTGACAAGTTCATCGGCTGGAACTCGCACGATCGCGGCGCGCGACTGGTCAACATCATGGATGCCTATGTCCTAGGCGCGCTCCCGCCTTACAACACCTTGCTCTGTGGCAAGCTCATCGCGTGTCTGCTCCGCAGCCGAGACCTGTACAACGATTTCGCCCATGCCTATGGGGCATCCACGGGCATTATATCTCAAGAGGAGAAGCGGGCGCGTCTGATGGCTGTCATCACCACCTCCTCAATGGGGCGATCGTCGGTATACAACCGCTTGAGGCTTGATGGCACGGAATACCTCAAGTCGATTGGCTACACCGGCGGTTGGGGACACTTCCATATCCCAGACTGGTTGTTTTTGGAACTCCGTGACTATCTACGCCACATTGACCACACCTACGCGGATCATCACGCCTATGGCCAAGGGCCCAACTGGCGGCTTCGAACCACTCGAGCTGCTCTCAAGGCCTTGGGCTTTAAAGATGACTTGATGCGACACGGCATTCAGCGGGAAGTTTTTATCTGCCAACTGGCTGCTAATGCCAACCAGATCTTGCAGACCGGCAAAGGCAAACCGGACATCCGTTCCCTTCAAACCGTCAAGCAGATCGCGGGAATGGCTCTGGAGCGCTGGGTCATCCCGCGCGCTTCACGTGTGCCTGACTACAGGCGCTGGCGATCATCGGATCTGATTAGCTTGTTTGGTAGCCAAGCGCAGTTGCTCCGCCCCGAAATTCAACTCGACCAGGGGCCGGTGCCCGCTTTCGGAAACTAAGGCACGAGGGAGGGAGCCGGCCGTGCACTATGCCGTTAACACGATAACCAACCAGATCGAGACAGCAGACCAGGCGACGGCCAAGCGCAGCTACGAGTGTCCAATCTGTCGCGCCAAGGTATTGCTCCGCGCCGGAAACAAGCAGAAAAGGTGTTTTGCCCACTGGCCAGGCTTTGGCTCAGCACGGTGCGAAAACTTTGTGCCTGGTCTCCACGGACAGAACGGTGCCGGACTCGCATTGGCGGCGCGACCCATGCGCAGCATGGAGTTACGACTGAAAATCGAGCGAGGGGAAAACCGCGCTGCATGGTATCTGGAACTGACGCTACCGCCATGTCGACCTTGCCAGGCGACCGTCACGCTCGACGTCGGCAATGGCATGCTTCAGGAGGTCGACATGCGTGGCATGTCGACAGGTCGTCGCGTGACCGCAGAACTGTCCCAAGAGAGTTTCCGGATCGTATCCTTTCAGGGCAAGCCTGATCGACACTTCGTCGAGGGTGTGGAACGGGCCTGCCAGGGGCTCCCTACATTCGGAGCTGCCGTGTTCACGGCTTCCGGCGGTGATGGTGCGGCAGGCTTCCCCCGGGCGCACGAGCTCCGAAAGTCAGGTGCATATGCACTGCTGTGGAAGGCACCTGACCTCCTGAAAATTCCTGAAGAACTGGTACCCGACAAATTTGTCTGCCGTCAGGGCTGGAATTTGGCGTTAGTCACGTTGCCTGCAGCGCCGTCGAGCTTCTGTGCTGAATGGCTGGAGTCCTTGACGGGCTTAACCGTCAGCGGTTCGACGCCCAGTATTTCCATTACCTGGCCGTTCTTAACTCGCAGTTCAAGTTTGAATTCCACTGAATGCTCCGCCTCTGCCGCGCTCATTGTAGCTGCCAAGGGAATGCCGCTTGGGCAGAACGACGCTGGCCCCATCATGCTGTTGCGTGGCGGTCAACAGCGGTTATTTGCAACTGGGGTGGAGCGGGATACGGCATTGTTTGCCCTAGTACCGGACAGCCTTCAGCAGTTTTGCGTGGCCAAAGCCGGGGCGGATGATATTGAGAAACTTCTTTCTACGACGTTCCTGGTTGACATTGTGGCCGACTTGCCGGCAGTGGAAATGGCGTTTACCAACCCCGCTGGCGTACGACTGGTGGTGCCCTTCGGCAGGGATCGCTGCAAGGACTATCTCAAGTTGGCCAGGCAGAACCAGATGAAACTGGAGTACATGGCTGTCCCTCCAGGCGCACGTGGTTTGCTTTACGTAGCGCGAGCTTCGACCGGCATCCAGTACGAACTGTCTACCAGCGACCTGGGCGCGCCCCATAGCCCGGATCAACGCCTGCTATTGCCTGAGCTGCAAGCGACCCTTGTTGATTCCCTAACAGATGCAACATGCCACGTCGACCTCGACTTTGGAGGATTCGGCAGGTTGCGTCTGAAAGGCTGCGAGCCGCGCATTTCAGATGTCGTCGCCCCAGTTCTGGGGACGGCGATCCGCTTGAGAGTACGGAGCTTTATCTCGCAAATGCAAAACGACACGCCGGTCTACGTTGACGCCGACGATGCTCAACTGGTGCGCGCGATCGGCACCATCAATCCACAACCCGCGCTCATCCCGCATTACCGTGCCTTAATCAGGGACGTAATCGCCTGCGGTTTTGAGATCAAACCAACAGGGAAAAGTGTCTCGCCATGAGTTATCACTACAGCCAGGAGGCAAGAGTTCGGATCTCGGCGTTCGAACAACAGTATCTGACCGACTTCATTGAGGAAGTCCCGCATAGCTATCGGAAATCCTCCTATAGCCGCCTATCCGCGATTGACGGCTTTCGCAGCGGCTCGCCGGCAGAGTTCAAAGCGAAGCAGAAACGACTCATTAGTCATCTTTTGCATCCACAAGGCGGTGCGAAAGGTGAAACCGATTGGAAGACTTTCGCCAACTTCTGGGTAGCATGGGCGAGACACCATCTGCATAGCGACTTCCCCGCAGGCGACAAATTGCCGCCCGCTGATGACGCCGGCCCTCTTTTCCTCACCGAGCTTGTAGAGCGGTTCCCGGATGCCCCGCGCGAGATGGTAGAGCGATTGATGGTGTTCAGTGGGTTCGCTGATCACGACGATAGCCAAATAGTGCTGGGCAAATTCCGGCCCGCGTCGACGGTGGCGCGTGATCGACTGCTTGACGCCTTACCGAATCGCGTCGGAATGATTGAGGACAGCATTGAGGTCCTGCAAGCCGACACTGAGGAGGCTGCCGCAGCGATAGGGTCCTTGCGCTCTAAGGTCGAGCACCTAATCCAGGACGTGACTGATGTCAGCGATCGAGCAGCACACTCGACGAATGACTTGGTCGAACTGCACGCCCTGACGGAGCGTCTGCTTGCCGCTGATGAGCAACTGGTTTCGGCGCTTAGAGCACTGAAAGAGAATGCTCAGCACGCAGATGCAACGGCCAAAGCAGCCGATGAGCGCGCGCGATTGTTGCGCGAGGTGGTTGAAGTATTGGCTGGCCGAGCAGACGGCTGGGATGAGGCAGTGGCGCAGTTGGTTGCCATGGGCGACCAGCTTAGCGCGCTCACCGCTCGTGAAAAAGCATGGGTCGAGACCACTGAAGCGGTTGCGCGACTCTCTGAACGCCAAGAAGCGATGCAAAGCAACCTCGGCACTGCGCGCAACAATACGGCCCCCACATCGCAGATTCGCCTGTTCGAGTCGGAGGCGCAGGGCCCGGTTGTCGAGATCCACAGCGTAGAGAGTGCATGTGAGCTGATCTCGAACAACTTACAAGCTTGCGGTGTTGTCAAGGGCGCATCGCAGACTGTTGCCCGGCACATCTTGGCTGCCCTAGCTGCCGGACAGTTGATCCAGTTTTCCGGATCCTTGGCGGACGTGGCGACTGACGCTGCGGCAGCGGCCGTGGGCGGGCCAATCTGTCATGAGTGGCGTGTGCCTGTTGGTTTGGTGTCGGATGAGGCCGCGGCAGAATGCCTGGATTTAGTGGGCGATAGTTCGGATTGCCTGGCTCTGAAAGGGGCCAATCGCTCCGCTTTCGAAGTATATGGCTCCACCGTTCGTGATGCGATCACCCGCCGTCAGTTGGGCTTGCCAGCCTATCCCCGCCTTGCACTGATCGCTTCTTGGGCGCAAGGCCCTGCAGCGTTTCCCGACGGCGGCACCCTTGCCGAACTAGGCCCGGTCTTCGACACCGACATGCTGCCTATGCGCGGGGTGACCTCCCGCGTGATAGGTCTAAAGTACGGCCACCTTACGTGCGATTCATGGGATCAGCTTGAGGGTTTTGCCAGCGATATCTCTGGCAGTCTCGTTTCGGAATTGAAGGCGCTGATCAATGAGGCGGACTTCCAGCCGGGCAATTTGTGGAAACGATGCGCTGAAAGGGTTTACCTCCGCATGCGGGGCGCACCGGGTGGTAGCGAAGCCGAGGACCTGCACGCCATGTTGATGCACTGGGCGCTGCCCTGGGCGAAAGCCACCGGCGGCCCCATCGCCGATTTGACCCGCTTGGCGGAGCAGATCATGACGCAGTACCAGGTCGAAACGGCCGACCTCGAGGGCGCCTAGATGAAGTGGCAGGCGGTGTCTCGAGACGAGGCACAAAGAATCGTGGCCATCGGCCTGGGTTGCACCAGCCAAGGCGAAGGCCTGCGGCTTGCCGCCATCGCAGAGTGTCTACGAGCTGCTTGCCTACTGTGCTCGATGCCGATGGATGGGCGTGGGGCATGGACGCCTGCCGCATCCCTCAGTCTGACCAGCCTGGCCCGCAAGCATCTGTCGACGATGTGGCCAGACATGCTGGAGGACGCAGATTCCAAACCAGGGGTACTGAGCGTTCTGGAAAGCCTAGGGCAGATAGGCGATTTGGCCCGGGTCGAAAAAGGGTGGCTGCCTCCGCCACCTCGCGCAATCAGAGCGCTGGAGGGCAACGCGCTCGTGCTGGGTGGGGGGCCGTCACCGCGCTTCCCGCGCGGCATCAAAACCCAGGCATTCGGGCGTGTACGTGTAGTTCCGACCTCGCTCTGCGAGGGATGGATCGATGTGAGCGATCCGGGCGACTGGATAGGTGCGCCCATTGAGGGTTTAGCCGACTGGTCTTCACGCTTAGTGCTGCAAGCGACCAAACGCTTCATCCCGTGCCCTGAGGCGCAAGAACCCGTATCGGTGTACCTACAGGGACGTTGGGTTGAGCTGGCATCCCACCCCAATGCCTCAGGCCAACTGTTAGGCAGGTTCCCCACTGGGGCCACTGTCAATTATTTCATCGGTAGGTTTCAGTCCGGCCGCCTTCAACATTTGGCTTCAATAGACGCGGCCGATGTTCGGCGCCTGCGTTTCCAGTTGGATCTTCAGGCTGGCCGCCCTTGCACAATGGAAACAGAAACGTCGCCACGTTTCGTAACGCTGAAATCTTATCGCCGACTCCCGCCAGAGCAGGAGAAAGCGCTGTTGCTGGGTTGGGAGTTACCCAAAGCCGAAGGTGAACATCCTGGGCTGAAAATCCACGTCATACCTGTCGAGACATTCCCCATCGTGCGCCTTGCGCTTGAGGGACTGGGCATTGTTTTGGTCGAGCGCAAACGGCGCAAGGAGGGATCTGATGAGTAACACGTCGATGACCGCAGAGGCGGCCGGGGTCCACGAGACCGCCAAGAGCCTAGCTGAAAGCCTGCGGCAATACATCGAAGCGCAATACCATATCCGCGATGAAGGACTGGTCAGAGAACGGCACGCCTTACTGCGAGCTAATGAAACGATCGCTCAGACCCCCTACGTCGAGGCCACTCAGGTCTACAAAACAGGTGAGACCTACACGAATTTGGCCATACCAGCAGCAGCGGCTTCGGCATTGAGTAACCTCTCGGCGATGGGATTGGGTATCTATCCTCGCCCGTACGAACACCAGTCGCAGGCACTTACTGCATTCTTGGGTGAGGATGCGGCGGATTTGGTCATCGCCACTGGCACGGGCTCAGGAAAAACCGAGAGCTTTCTCATGCCAGTCATTGGCTCGTTGGCGGTGGAGGGTGCCGAGCGCCCCACCTGCGCCGCAATGCCAGGTTGCAGGGCCATGCTCCTGTACCCCATGAACGCCTTGGTCAACGATCAATTGGCGCGAATCCGTCGCATCTTCGGCGACACCGATGCCGCGGGCATCCTCCGACAAGACCGGCCATTCCCCATTCGATTTGGCAGCTACACGGGACGCACGCCTTATCCGGGTAAGCGGGACAGTGGCCGCGATGAGCGCTTTATCAAGCCGCTGTTCGAGCAGTTCTATCAGAAAGTCGCCAAAATCCCTTCAGTGCAGGGCGAACTGGCGCGGATCGGACGCTGGCCGAGTAAGGATCTGGTTGGCTTTTATGACGATGACTCGGTGCAGACCAAGACATGGGCTGCAGGTAAGCGGCAAGGCAAACAGTTCATCTCGAAGAATTGGAAGGGTCGCCTGCTTACTCAATCCGGCGACCGCGAGTTGATGACACGTGACGAGATGCAGGTGCGATGCCCCGAGCTCTTGATCACCAACTATTCCATGCTCGAATACATGCTAATGCGCCCCATTGAGCGCGATATCTTCGAGCAGACCAAGGACTGGCTGAAAACTGACGTTCGCAACGAGTTTATCCTGGTACTGGACGAGGCGCACATGTACCGCGGAGCAGGTGGCGCTGAGGTAGCGCTGCTGATCCGTCGGCTGTGTGCCCGCCTGGACATTCCACGCGAGCGTATGCGCTGCATTCTCACTAGTGCCAGCTTAGGAAGCGAGGATGCCGCAGTTGCTAATGGAGAGCGATTTGCCCGTGATCTGACGGGTTTACTTGATACCTCCCCGCGCCAAATCCGCGTGATTCAAGGTACTCATGAACCGCGATCCCCTGATCGCAACGTCACCAATTCGCACGTGCAGGCGCTGGCTTCCTTGGATCTGCCTGCATTTCAGCGAGTGGCGAACGACCTCCCGGCGGCGACCCAGGCGCTGAACGACCTGGCTCAAAAGCTCGGCTGGCCCACGTTCCAAGGCTCGCTACACACTGCGCTGCGTGACTGGCTATTTAATAACCTGACCGGTTTCGCCCCCTTGGAAAAGTTGATCGAGTTGGTGTCAGGTAAAGCGGAAAAACTTGATGACCTGGGCAGAAAGCTATTTGATGAAGCTCCATTAGCAACTGCGGATAAAGCCACAGATGCATTGCTGGCGTTGGGCAGCCATGCTCGACGACACACAGACGGCCGAGTATTGTTGCCGACACGACTGCACCTGTTTCATCGAGGTTTACCGGGACTTTATGCATGCGTTGATCCCGGCTGTACCAGTCGACAAGGCGAGCACCAAGGCCCAACCATCTTGGGTCGCTTGCATACCAAACCCTCCACACAATGTAGCTGCCAGTCAAAGGGACGTGTTTTTGAGTTTCTGACCCACCGCGATTGTGGTGCCGCCTTTATTCGCGGCTACGTGAACGAGGACATGGACTTCGTTTGGCATCAACCCAATGGACCATTCTCCGAAGCGGGTACAGCGGCACTGATGCCGGTGGACATTTTCGTCGAGGAAACGACTCACCCGCGAAGCCGCCATCGCGACAAGTGGCTACATATTTCGACTGGCATCATGAGCTCGACCAGCCAAGAAGGTGTTGAAGGATTTCGCAGGGTTCGAGTGCCGGATAAGCCACCGGCTGGCGAGGCCATTACCTTCGACAATTGTCCCGTTTGCACGCGAAAAGTGCGCAACGGTAGGGATGAACCTTCAAAGATCATGAACCATGTCACCAAGGGAGAGGCACCGTTCACCACCTTGGTTCGTACTCAGATGGCCAGACAGCCAGAGAGCAGGGTGGTGGACTCCCGTCACCCCAACGGTGGACGTAAAGTTTTGATCTTTTCGGACGGTCGGCAGAAAGCGGCCCGCCTGGCGCGGGACATTCCGCGCGATATTGAGCTGGATGTGTTCCGCCAAGCGATAGCGTTGGCCTGTCATAAGCTGCGCCACATTTCTCGTGAACCCCGGCCTACTCAAGTGCTTTACACAGGTTTCCTAGCTGTTCTCACCGAGTTCGACTTGCCGCTGTTTGATGGGATCGATGCACGCAAGGTTGCCGACGCCATTGCGGTGTTCAAACGCGATTGCGACGCTGACCTGGAGGAGGCACTTCAACAGAACGGCCTGCCCCCAGAACTGCCGCCACGTTACCGCGTTGCCTTGCTCAAGCTCCTTTGCAGTAGCTACTACTCTCTGACGGGTACAACTATTGGCTATGTCGAGCCAGTCGAGGCCAAACGAAAAAAAATCAGACAGGATCTTAGCGCGGCAGGTGTCTCGCTCGCGGATGGAGATCTGCGAGCGCTCGCCATTGGCTGGATAGAAACGCTGCTGCAGGAATTTGCGTTTGATAAATCCATTGATCGCTACCTACGTTTTAAAGCGGCAGGCTACGTAAAATCACCGTGGGGCAGCAACGGTATGTTTGACAAGGCGCTGCGAGAGGGGCTAGCGGCCCATTTGCCAGGCAGTATGTCGACGCTTGAAACCATCGAGGCGACTTTCCGCAACCATCTTGCTGACGAGGAGAACGGCACGTGGTTCCTATCGCCCAATTCAATTAGTCTGGTCGTAGACCTGGAGCACGTTTGGGCCCAGTGCGGCCAATGTACCGCAGTCACGCCACTTGCATTGGCCGGCAGAATTTGTCTCGCGTGCGGGAGTGATCGTGCCTCGCTTGTGGATCCTGCTACCAGTGAGTACTTGTCCGCTCGCAAGGGACTTTGGCGGGAGCCGGTCCGCGAAGCCCTACAGCCGGGAGCCAGGCTCACTAATCTCAACGTGGAAGAACATACAGCTCAGTTGTCGAATCGTGATCGCAGTAAGGTCCATGCGACGACAGAGCTTTATGAACTGAGGTTCCAAGACGTTCTAATTGAAGCTAAGGATCGTCCGATAGATGTGCTCAGTTGCACGACCACCATGGAGGTGGGCGTCGACATCGGCTCTTTGGTTGCTGTTGCACTACGAAACGTCCCCCCTCAACGCGAAAATTACCAGCAGCGCGCGGGGCGGGCAGGGCGCCGTGGTTCCTCCGTTTCCACGGTGGTCACCTACTCGCAGAACGGGCCTCATGACAGCCACTACTTCCTCAATCCGCGGCATATCGTTTCCGGACCGCCGCGAACACCAGAAATCAAGGTGGACAACGAAAAAATAGCCCGTCGTCATGTCCATGCGTACCTTTTCCAGACATTCTTTCACGAAGTCATGGCGCAAAATCCGTTGGTATCTAAGCCCAAGACCGCACTGCTGGAAAAAGCACTGGGCTCGACCCATGATTTCTTTTTCGCCGGCACCGACTCCGGCCTCAATCTGGAGCAGTTCAAGTCTTGGATTTCAAGCAAGCTCCTTCAAGATAGCGCGCCTTTAAAAACCTCGGTCCTGGCTTGGTTGCCGCCGAATCTCGACACGCAAGGTCTGACCTTAGCGGAATGGCTGGAGGACACTGCGCGTGCCCTGGCGCACAAGTTAGATGAGTTGGCGGCACAGTTACCGCAACAAGTGATCAATGAACAAAACCGAGATGAATCGGCAACGGAAGATGCCAATGGCGATGAGAGCAAGGTTTCCCCATCTGAAATAGAACAAAAGGAACTGCTCGAGTTTCTGTTCCACCATAGCTTGCTACCCACTTATGCGTTTCCCACCGATTTGTGCAGTTTCCTGGTAGAAAACATTGCCAGGGTCAATGGCATGCCGGAAATTCAGACGGTTCAACGTCCGCAACAATCTATTTCAAAGGCTCTGAGCGAATATGCACCGGGGCGGCTCATCGTTATCGATCGGCACACCTATCGATCGGGCGGTGTGTTCGCTGACCTGCCCGGAAATGTGGTGAACCGCGCTGCGGCACTGTTCAAAAAGGCTAAGCGACATGTTCACTGCAAGACCTGCTCCTTCGTGCGAAACCCAAATTCACCGGTGGGAAGTCATGGACCATGCCCGGTTTGCGGTGGCGAGTTGGTTGCGGAGACGATGATTCTTCCGGAAGTATTCGGTCCGGAAAACGCAGAAGATCTACCGGAGAACGATCGTGAGCAGGAGATCACCTTCGCCACCATGGCCCAGTTCCCGCAACCGGTTAACCCGGATGAATTGACGTTCCAAACTTGCGGACCGAAAGCCAGTTTTACCCATGCGACAAACCAGACTCTGGTGACGGTCAACCGGGGTCTCGAGGGTGCCGAGTTTGGCGGCTTCTCGGTGTGCGTTGAATGTGGTCACGCATCGGTGTTCGACCGCAACGCTCATGTCGGCGCTCATGAGCGCCCTTACAAGCTGCTGAGCCCTAAAGGAACGCGCGACCTATGCTCCGGTAGGTTTGAGAGGGTCTTGCTCGGTCATGATTTCAAGACTGACTTACTGCTACTGAGGTTGAAGGTCGAAGCGCCACTGGTCAGCAACACCGCTGAGGTCGTAGTCCTGCACATTCTTGAGGATGCCTTGCATTCCATCGCGGAGGCGCTGCGATTGGCGGCAAGTCGTCACCCGCAATTAGATCTCGATCCCTCTGAGTTCGGTTCGGGCTTTAGAATCGACCCTGGCGTGCAGGGCGAGGCACGGATACTGGAAGTATTCCTCTACGACACCCTTTCGGGAGGAGCAGGCTATGCTGAGATTGCCGCTAGGCACATCAAAGAGATCCTCGAGGAAACTCTCAGACTGTTGGAGGGTTGCGACTGCGAAACGTCTTGCACCGAATGTCTCAATCACTTCCATAATCAACATCTCCAGCATCGGCTCGATAGAAATCTCGGTGCTATGTTGTTGAGGTATGCAGTGCATGGTACTGAGCCGGGTTGCGCGTCCTTGGATAAGCAATGGCATACACTGTCGCAACTGCGCGCAAGCCTTGAACTTGACGGTTTCCAGTGCATGTTCAACGCAGTAGAGGCGGTATCGATGCTGGTTCAGCGAAACGGTCGCAGTTTAGCTGTCGGCTGTTTCCCAGGGCTCATCCATACCCCCGCGCTTGCACATGCCGTGGCGACAGCGGAGAACGTCCAGGGCCACCTAGCTCTGAATGAGTATTTGCTTAGATCAGATATGCCCGGTGCGCATCAGAGAGTTAAGGCATTGCTTGAACGAAGCACACCCCTGAAGCGCTAATGAGATCGTAAGGATCAGGCTCAACTGGCCACCTTAAAGGTGGTCAGTTGAATCCCGTTCAAGGGGTAAGCGGACCGATTGCTGCTCTGAATTTCCTGGGTATGCACGAGGCCTGTCTAACTAGACGTCGAGATTACTTTTGTGTCTCCCTTCTGTCACGCTACGACGTGCTGAGCCTGCCAGAGTGTCTAATTGCTTGATCTGTACCCCAATATGCGTCAGTGGCCATCGCGAAAATAATCATCTTGAGACAACAAGCCCAGCTCGCCCTTAGACAGTTGGGAATGCTCCTCAAACAAATTGGAAGTCCTCCGTTCTTGCTTGAGATACGCTAGAGTGGCGAAGAAGCAGGACTCACATAAGTGCACCTCGTAATGCGAGCCATCATGAGAAGCACCGTAGCCCCAATGTGCTTCGAGCCTCCCATATTGGAAATTACCGTCAACCAGCCGGGCACTAACACCGCATACATCACAAAGGACATCTTTCACGGCGTCGATTTCAACTCGGCCAAAGATCTTCATAGTCCCACCTCAATCGCGGCATTTACTCAGCATTAAACGGAACTGATCATGTGTTTGACTTGATCGAAGCACTAGGCGGGCGGACGCGTGAAGCAGGTTTGCGGTGTCAGGAGGTTTTAGAGGTTTCATAACCGGTCGCGGTAGGGACGGCAGTTACCTGCCGCCCCCCGCACAGATCCGTACGTGCGGGACTACCGCATACGGCTCCTGCCTCGGGTATGTGACGCGAAGCGATCCTCAGGGTAAGGGTGTGCATTTCTGGGCCTAGGTATGTAGAGATCAGCAAGGCGTCCATAGCGTGACCATTGAAGTCGATTACGCTGGCTACGACGTTTGAGGGCTTGCCGCCATAAACGGCAGACCGCCGAACGAAAACCACCCAGACGTGTCAGGTTTCCCGGCACCGCGTGGTAATTGAAGTAACCGCTCACCACCCGTGTGAGCCATTGCCCTTGAACCCAGATGGGTTCATGACGTCGGTGTTTCAGCTCATCCCGCATGGCCAGCAGCATCGCACGCATTCGCTTCTTGACCGTCAGTCGCAGTATTTGAAACCCACCGCTTCTGTTGGTACTACAACAGTGCGTGAAGCCCAGGAAGTCAAACGTCTCCGGTTTACCTAACCCTCGCTTCCTGCGATTTCTCGCAGCAAAACGACCGAACTCAATTAGCCGTGTCTTCGAGGCGTTCAGGGATAAACCGAACCTGGCCAACCGTTCCTGCAACTGCACCAGAAACTGCTGAGCCTGCACTTTCGTCCTGAAACCCACCACGCTGTCGTCCGCATAACGCACAATAATTACATCGCCACGGGCATGCCGCTGGCGCCACTGCCTTGCCCACAGATCCAGCACGTAGTGAAGATAGATATTCGCCAGCAATGGCGATATCACTGCGCCTTGAGGCGTCCCCTTGGTTGCAGCAACCCTACGGCCATCTTCCATAACACCCGCCTGAAGCCATTTGCAGATAAGCCCGAGCAGGCGCCGGTCTGCAATCCGGTGTCCCAGAAACATCAGCATCCATTCATGGTCGATCTCATCGAAGAACGACGTGATATCCGCATCCAATATCCAGTTCACCTTCTGACCCTTGAGCGCGACCGTCAGCGCATCCAGCGCATCGTGCTGGCTACGTCCCGGCCGAAACCCATACGAGAAACCCAGAAAGTCCTCTTCATAAATCGCATTCAGAACGGTAACGACTGCCTGCTGTACGATCTTGTCCTCCAGAGAGGCAATGCCCAGCGGACGCTGCCTGCCGTCGGCTTTGGGAATGTAGACCCGCCGCGATGGCGTTGCCCGATAGGCTCCACCGTGGAGCCTTGCGTGCAGATCAGTTACCCGCTGGAGAAGACCTTCCTCGTATTCCCGCCACGACATGCCGTCCACGCCTACTGCTGCATCCCGGCGCAGAGCATAGAAACTCTGCGCCAGTAACTGCGGTGTGATGTGGTGCAGCAAAGCCGTGAACTGCATGCCCTTGTTTCTTCTGGCTGCTTCACGTACACCTTCAAGTCCCATCGACGCGCGACTGATCCGGCTCAGTGTCCGGGGCGCGGGAGGCTTGTTGGTGTTTCCCTTGGCTACGTCCCTTTCCTCCACTATCTCCGCAGGGCCAGGCCCTTTGTTCGATGGCTTCTCAGGTACTACGGACGTATCCGACTTCTCGGCAGCGTAGGCAGCAGGGTTACAGCTTTTGGCCTTTCCTGCTCCGCCCGATGCTTGCGCACCGGGCGCCGCTGAGATCTCCCAGTTTCCGTACGAAGGACTTCCCGACGTGCACAGGGTCTCCGACCGCGCGGGATCAGAGCATGACTGGCGTATAACGCCATGCTCCGTATTGCCTTCTGCTTCGCTTAACAGCATCGGCATCCCGAATTCCTGATTACGCGGCTCAATGGCTGGCCCATCGGTTTCCCCTGTCAACGCTTCACCCTGCACCTCACGGTGCAACATGCATGACTCGGGGTCTGGTTGATTCGCCATTTCTTACCAGTATCGAACTTTCATCGACTATCCTCCGCCAGCTTTAACTGGCGCTCTAAGCGTCCGGCGAACTCACCTTCCGAACTCCAGCTTTAAGGGCGATGGTGTCCGCGTATTTTTAAGCGGACGCGATCACCCTTATCGCCAGGATCTCCATGCGCCAACGAAGCTCTTATCCCAAACCGTTCAAGGCCCAGGTTGTTCAGGAATGCCTGCAACCTGGCGCAACCGTGTCCAGTGTCGCCATCAGCCACGGCATCAACGCCAACGTCATCCGCAAATGGCTGCCGCTCTATCGAGACCCGCCCGCAGCAACCTCTTTGCCAG
>NZ_JBNRIK010000031.1:49894-96589 GCF_053557975.1 Pseudomonas sp. XP2 | reverse complement strand
GGCGAAAAGGTGAGTTAGTGTCGCTATCGCAAATGGCCTATGCGCGAGCTAAAAACCAGCACTGTTTCGCTGTTCGGTCTTGCTGTTCGCTGTTCGCGTTCAGGTGTGAGCATCAACAATGAGTCAACATTCATTTTCAAAGGTGGCGCCAAATCACCTTTCCGCCCTTACGGCGGGTCACTTTTTGTCAAACGCGACAAAAAGTAACCAAAAAACGCTGGCTCCCATCATCCGGCCCCTGCGCTGCGCTCCGGGGTCCCCTCGCTCCGGGCTTGCTCCCGGGAGGACCGCGCTACAGGCCCCATCCTGGGGCCCAGCGCTTGACGGGCATCCATGCCCGTCACCTCCCTACGCAAGCCCTGCGCTCGGCCTCCTGAAGTCGCAATCTGCGTTGCCTGAGCTACCGCGCGCTTAGAAGCCAAAGCAAAAGCAAGAGCAAGAGCAAGAGCAAGAGCAAGAGCAAGAGCAAGAGCAAGAGCAAGCAAACCAAGGGGAACCTGCCGAACCCAGCCGGCCTCTCAATTCAACAGGCTTCTTTAGAGGACGCCGCACATGAAATGCCTGATGCCTTGGTTAATCGCAGCCAGCCTGGCAGGCTGCGGCGAAACAGCCCTGTTGAGCGTAAACGACGGCAGCGGGCCAAACCCCCGCCTCCCCACCCCCGTCACAACACTGATCCCCACCGTAAATATCGCCCCTGCAGTGGGCTGGCCAAAGGGCAGCAAGCCGACCTCGGCACCAGGCACCCAGGTCAAAGCCTTCGCCAGCGGCCTCGACCACCCGCGCTGGCTCTACTTGCTGCCCAACGGCGATGTACTGGTGGCAGAGACCAACGCGCCACCCAAGCCCGAAGATGGCAAGGGCATTCGCGGCTGGGCCATGGACAAGGCGATGAAACGCGCCGGCGCGACCGTACCCAGCGCCAACCGTATAACCCTGCTGCGCGATGCCGACCATGACGGGGTGGCAGAAACTCGCACCCCTTTCATCGAAGGGCTCAACTCACCCTTCGGCATGACCCTGGTGGGCAAGGACTTGTACGTGGCCGACACCGACAGGCTGCTGCGCTTTCACTATGAACCGGGCGCCATGCAGATAACCGATAAAGGCCACCCGGTGACCGCGCTGCCCGGCGGGCCGCTGAACCATCACTGGACCAAGAACGTGATCGCAAGCCCCGATGGCAAGAAGCTTTATGTGACGGTTGGCTCGAACAGCAACATCGGGGAAAACGGTATGCAGAAGGAGCAAGGCCGCGCCGCTATCTGGGAAGTGGACCCCGCAAGCGGCAAGCACCGGCTGTTCGCCACCGGCCTGCGCAACCCCAACGGCCTGGCCTGGGAGCCACACAGCAACGTCTTGTGGACAGCAGTCAATGAACGTGACGAAATCGGCAGCGACCTGGTGCCTGATTACATCACCTCGGTAAAAGACGGCGGCTTCTATGGCTGGCCATACAGCTACTACGGGCAGCATGTAGATCACCGGGTACATCCACAGGCCCCGCAAAAGGTGGCCCAGGCCCTGGCGCCAGACTATGCGGTCGGCCCGCATACCGCATCCCTGGGGCTGGCATTCACCGAGCCTGGTGTACTGCCGCCGCCTTTCGATCAGGGGGCATTGGTCGGCCAGCACGGGTCGTGGAACCGTAAACCACACAGCGGCTACAAAGTGCTGTTCGTACCTTTCGACCGCTCAGGCAAACCTGCCGGCCGCCCCATCGACCTGCTCACGGGGTTTCTCGACCAAGAGGGCAAGGCGATGGGGCGTCCGGTGGGCGTGATCAACGATGGGCAACGCGGTGTATTGGTGGCCGACGATGTCGGCAATGTGATCTGGCGGGTGAGCAAAGCACCTTGAAACCGGGCGGCCTGTATCAGCCCCGTTGAACGGGGCCGCTGCTACAGGCGTTGATTATCAGGGGTTCTGCGCCAGATGCCCTTGCGGAATCACACGCTTGGCTTGAAGGTAAGCCTTGGCCCAATAGCTGTTGGACAGATAGTCCAGGCGCACCGTGCCACCCGTGGAAGGCGCATGCACAAAACGCCCTTCCCCTACATAAATGCCAGCATGACTGACTTGCGAACCGCCACTGGTGGCAAAGAACACCAGGTCGCCGGATTGCAGTGCCTTGGCATCCACCGTAGGTGCACGCATGACGATCATCTCCCGCGTTGAACGCGGCAAGCTGATACCGGCCGCGTCACGGTAGACGTATTTGATCAAACCACTGCAGTCGAAGCCGGAGTCCGGGGTGTTGCCGCCCCAGCGATAGGGCGTGCCCACCAGGCCAATGGCGCGGATCAATACGTCATCGGCAATCGGCGAAGGGCTTGGCTGGCTGTAAGTAACCTGCGGCGTAACCACAGGGGCCGGCGCAGGCGCACGGCTGGAGCAGGCAGCAAGCAATGCTGCCAGGGAGAGAAATGCAAAGCGCGCCATCTTTATCATGGCCAGAACATCCTGTCTGAGACCGCTGCGCTGCAGCCGAAAAGAGTTGAGAATTTAGATTAGACGCTTTCTGTAAATGCGCACGGCGGCGAGCTTTTTTCAAAGCATCGCCGCCGCCGCAGGATATATCATTTTGCTATCAGTTGCGCGCGATGTTGGTCGGCGCCATGGCCAAGGCACGCTTGGCTTCAATGAAGGTCTTGCTCCAGTAGCGGTCACCGAGGCTGTCGATGCGAACGCCACCGCTGCGGCGGCTGCTGGAGTGGATGAACTGGTTGTCACCCAGGTAGATGCCGGCATGGCTCACACGACCGCGGCCGTTGGTGCTGAAGAACAGCAGGTCACCTGGCTTGAGCTTGTTGCGGGCCACTTTCGGGGCATCGACGTTGATCATTTCACGCGTGGAACGCGGCAGGGTCATGCCCGCTTCTTCGCGGAACAGATAGCCGATGAAACCGCTGCAGTCGAACCCGGACTTTTCCGAGGTACCACCGAAGCGGTAGCGGGTGCCGATCAACGACATGCCGCGCTCGAGAATGCTGTCCGCCAGTACCGGCAACTGGTAAGGCTTGCTGTTGCTGGAGAAAGCCTCCAGGTCATCTTCAGTGGCCAGCTCTTCCGGTTCGCCGAATACCGACGAAGGCGAGGCCTTGGCCTTGATTGCCGATTGTGCGGCGATCGGGGTGTGGTCCTGGGGCTGCAGCGCTGAATGAGAAGCTGGGCCTTGGGCCGCGCAGCCAAAAAGCAGGGTCACGAGTGCGAGTGGCACGAGGGGTGCGAAGCGCTTTAGCATGGGCACGACCGTGTCTGTAATCCTTTAGAGGGGGAAACTATGCCCTCTATCATGGCCATTTGCAAATTTTATCGAAAAAGATGTGACTTTTCTGTTTTGCCGCTCTGGCCCAGCGTTTTCAGGGGGTTACCAGCCCAGGGTTTCCTTGAGAAACGGGATGGTCAGCTTGCGTTGTGCCTGCAGCGAGGCCTGGTCGAGGCGTTCGAGCAGGTCGAACAGCGCACTCATGCTGCGCGCACCGCGGGTGAGAATGAAGTGGCCGACTTCGTCGGTAAGGTGCAGGCCGCGGCGCGAAGCACGCAACTGCAGGGCACGCAGCTTGTCTTCATCGGACAAGCCACGCATCTGAAACACCAGCGCCAGGGTCAGCCGCGACTTCAGGTCCGGCAGCTTGATCGGCAGCTCCCGTGGCGATGCCGAGGCGGCCAGCAACAGGCGACGGCCACTGTCGCGCAGGCGGTTGAACAGGTGGAACATGGCCTCTTCCCAGTCTGCCTTGCCGGCGATCACATGCAGGTCGTCGATGCACACGAGCTCGTACTGGGCCAGGTAGTCGAGCACCTCCACACCCCGATCGAGCAGTTGCGCCAATGGCAGGTAGACAGCGGGCTCGCCGCGTTGCTGGAAACGGTGGGTGGCGGCCTGCAACAGGTGGCTACGGCCAACACCCTGCTTGCCCCACAGATAGATAAGGCTCTCGGTCCAGCCGGCGTCGGCTTCGCATAGCCGCTCGACGTAACCCAATGCCGCAGCATTGGCGCCCGGATAGTAGTTGATGAAGGTGGCGTCATCGCGCAGGCGCACACCCAGGGGCAACTGGATCGGTGGTTTCATGCTCGCGGGCGGTCGGCAGGACCGCAGGGGGCCTTTGGTGAACAATCTGCAAAGTCTATACCCGCAACGCGGGGCGCACAATCACGGCAATGGATAGCACAAGCAAAATCAACAAGTTGCGCTATTTTGCCGCTGACATCGATCCCTGTGGGAGCGGGCGTGCCCGCGAACACCGGCAAAGCCGGTGCCATGCACCTTGTTACATGCTTGGCGGGCATGCCCGCTCCCACAGGTTTGGCACAGACCTGTCCCTCACAGCTCCGGGTCAATGTCCCCGGCGTACATGTCCGATTCTTTGTACAGGTCATGGGCATGGCGCAGCAGCACCATGATCACCGCCGCCACCGGCAGGGCCAGCAGCACCCCGGTAAAGCCGAACAGCTCACCACCGGCAAGAATGGCAAAGATCACCGCCACCGGGTGCAGCCCGATACGATCGCCTACCAGCAGCGGGGTCAGCACCATGCCTTCCAGCGCCTGCCCGACCATGAACACCGCAACGATACCCAGCATCGGGTACAGGTCACCACCAAACTGGAACAGGCCGGCCACCAGCGCGGCACCAATGCCGATGATGAAGCCCATGTAAGGCACGATGGCCGCAAGGCCCGCAAGCATGCCGATCAGCAGGCCGAGTTCAAGCCCCACCAGCATGAGCCCGGCTGAATAGATGATGCCCAAAGCCACCATCACCATGAGTTGCCCGCGCACGAATGCCCCCAGCACTTCATGGCATTCGCCAGCCAGGCCCACTACTTGCGGTTCACGCTGGCGCGGTAGCAGGCCGCGCAGCTTGCCCATCATCAGGTCCCAATCGCGCAGCAGATAAAAACCCACCACAGGGATCAGCACCATGTTCGCCAGCCAGGCCATCAATGCCAGGCTCGAGGCAGTGGCCTGAGACAACAGCATGCCAACGATATCGGTGGTCTGCCCCATGTGCGCGCCGATGGCGGCCTTGATCTTGTCGAACTTCCAGAAACCATCGGCCAGGCCCAGGCGACCCTGCACCCAAGGCAGCGCCACCTGTTCGAGCCAATCGAGCATCTGCGGCGCCAGTTCGTACAGGCGCACCAGCTGCTTGGCAAGCATCGGCACCAGCACCAACAACAGGGCGAGCATCAGCAGGGTGAACAGGCTGAACACCACCACAACGCCCCAGGTGCGCGACAGGCCCAGGCGCTCGAGGCGGTCAACCAGCGGGTCGGCCAGGTAGGCCAGCAGGATGCCTACCAGGAACGGCGTAAGGATATTGTGCAAGCTATAAAGCAGCACAGCGATCAGCAGAGCAACACCCAGCCAGATCCAGCGACGAACATCGGTCACGGTATGCTCCTCTTACCAGCGAAAACGCAGGCCGTCGAACGGCTTGGGCGCAGGTGTGGCCGGCGCGGGTTGCTCACCCGTTGCACTCGCAGACGGGGCTGGTGCGGGGGGCATTGCGGGCGCCTGGTCGGCAGGCAGTTCCTGCAACTTGGCCAGGCCAAGCTGGGCACGCAATTGCTCGCGGTTGCCGGTCACGCCATAGGTCAGGGTGGTGCCTTCGGCCATCTGCAGGCGCGGGCCGTAAGGCTCAAGCACACGGGCAAGCTCGGCATAACGCTGCAGGCTCATCCCCTGCACTTGCACCTGCATCTGGCTGCTGGCGCCCGGACGGGCGACATAACGCGGCGCCAGACGGCTGCTTACCGCCAACATCACCGCATCGGCCAAGGCTGCCGGGTCGCCCCCCTCGGCCGTGCCCTGCTCACGCTGGTCGCCCAGCCACAACTGCCACTTGCCCTGCCACTTTCCGTCGGCTTCCTGGGCATGTACCGCCAGCAAGGCGTCGGCGCCGTAGCGTTCAGAGGCCTCGCGCAGTGGGGCCGGGTCGCTGCCTTCGATCTGCTTGGCATTGGCCACCAGTTGCTCCTGCAGATCGGCCAGTGGCAGGCGCAGCGGCAGACCACGGTGCTGGGCGGCACGACGCAAAGGCTGGGCGCTGGCCTGACCATCACCGACCAGGCTACTGCCTTCGACGCTGTCATTCAGCCACCAGCCGAGAATCGATGGCCGATTGCTACCCCACAGCGCGAGGCCGGCCTTGCGCAGGGCGCGCTCGGTACTACCCGGGTCGAACTCGACCAGCACAGACTCGGGCGGGCCGGCTTCGCTGCCAACCTGGTTGATGATTTGCTGCGGATCCTTGCGCAGGTCGGCCAACGCCGGGCTCTGCGCTGCCTTTGGGTCGCCGGTCAGGCGCAGCACCAGCGTGTCGAGGGCTTTGGCGGTGGCAGCGGTACGGGCTTCGGCGCCCTGCCCGGTGACCGGCTCGCGCACCTGATAAAGGCCGGAAACATTTTCAGCCAAGGCAGTGGCCGAGATCAGGGCCAGGCAACCGGTTGCCAGAATATTGAACAAACGCATGGAGGATTCCTGTCCAGTTACCGCAATGTCTATACCTTATACACGGGGGCGCAAGGTAACCAGTCGTGAGAGGGTGAAAGATTGGTTGCGGGGTGTTGTCGGGAGCGTGCGCCGGGTCGGACAGGTGTTCGCCACGACAGGTTCAGTGCCTGGGCGAGCGAGCGCCGCCCGCTCGACGCATCGCAAGCGAAGTTCGCGCCAGGATCTGTTTCGGGCCAATGTCGCTTGTGCCTGAGCGCTCAACCGCCCTGTTTGTCCGGCAAGATAGCCATTTTCATGCCCTGCCCGTCGGCCTGAGGATGGCCGCTGCCCGGCAACCCTGATAAAATCGCGCGCCTTCACAGACCACTGACGTTTCAGGCAGCCGCCGCTTACCCGCCGGTCTTGGCCGTCATGGTCGTTTTTAAGAATCCCTCCCTCCTAAAGGCCTGGATCAATGAGCAAGCAACCCTCCCTGAGCTACAAGGACGCCGGTGTAGACATCGACGCCGGCGAAGCACTGGTCGAACGCATCAAGGGCGTGGCAAAACGCACCGCACGCCCTGAAGTCATGGGTGGCCTGGGCGGCTTCGGCGCCCTCTGCGAGATCCCGGCCGGCTATAAGCAGCCAGTACTGGTCTCCGGCACCGACGGCGTCGGCACCAAGCTGCGCCTGGCGCTGAACCTGAACAAGCACGACAGCATCGGCCAGGACCTGGTCGCCATGTGCGTCAACGACCTGGTGGTGTGCGGTGCCGAGCCGCTGTTCTTCCTCGACTACTACGCCACCGGCAAACTGAATGTTGACGTGGCCGCCACCGTGGTTACCGGCATTGGCGCCGGTTGCGAACTGGCTGGTTGCTCGCTGGTGGGTGGTGAAACCGCCGAAATGCCTGGTATGTACGAAGGCGAAGACTACGACCTGGCCGGCTTCTGCGTCGGCGTGGTGGAAAAGGCCGAGATCATCGACGGCTCCAAGGTTGCCACTGGCGACGCGCTGATCGCCCTGCCGTCTTCGGGCCCGCACTCCAACGGCTACTCGCTGATCCGCAAGATCCTCGAAGTGTCCGCCACCGACATCGAGAACACCCAGCTGGACGGCAAACCGCTGACCGACCTGCTGATGGCGCCTACCCGCATCTACGTCAAGCCGCTGCTGCAGCTGATCAAGAACACCGGCGCCGTGAAGGCCATGGCCCACATCACCGGTGGCGGCCTGCTGGACAACATCCCGCGCGTACTGCCGAAAAACGCCCAGGCCGTGGTTGACGTAGCCAGCTGGCAGCGCCCGGTGGTGTTCGACTTCCTGCAGGAAAAAGGCAACGTCGACGAGCATGAGATGCACCGTGTGCTGAACTGCGGCGTGGGCATGGTCATTTGCGTAGCCCAGGATCAGGTCGAAGCTGCCCTGAACGAACTGCGCGCCGCAGGTGAGCAGCCATGGGTGATCGGCCACATCGCCGAAGCCGCCGAAGGCGCCGCCCAGGTCGAGCTGCAAAACCTCAAGGCACACTGATGCCAAGCAAGACCTGCAATGTAGTGGTGTTGCTGTCGGGCTCCGGCAGCAACCTGCAAGCCCTGATTGACAGCTGCCAAGGCCAGGACAGCCCGGTGCGCATCCGTGCGGTGGTTTCCAACCGCGCCGATGCCTACGGCCTGCAACGCGCAGCGGCGGCCGGCATCGACACCGTCGTGCTCGACCACACCCAGTTCGACGGCCGTGAGGCCTTCGATGCCGCGCTGATGGCGCGCATCGACGGCTTCGCTCCCGACCTGGTGGTGCTGGCCGGTTTCATGCGCATCCTCAGTGGCGGCTTTGTGCGCCACTATCAAGGCCGCCTGCTCAACATTCACCCGTCGTTGCTGCCCAAATACAAGGGCCTGCATACCCATCGCCGGGCGCTTGAGGCAGGCGACGCCGAACATGGCTGCAGCGTACACTTCGTGACGGAGGAACTCGATGGCGGCCCACTGGTCGTACAGGCTGTGGTACCGGTTGCGTCTGACGACACCGTCGAAAGCCTGGCCCAGCGGGTACACCATCAGGAACACCTGATCTATCCGCTGGCAGTGCGCTGGTTCGCTGAAGGGCGCTTGCGCCTTGGCGAACAGGGTGCATTACTGGATGGCCAGCCGCTGGCGGCCAGCGGCCACTTGATTCGATCCTAGGAGAATTTATGCGTCGCGTCCTGCTCTTGGCTCTTGCCGTGCTTGCCCTGCCCCTCCAGGCAGCTGACCTCAAGCCTTTCTCGGCCAGCTACACCGCCGACTGGAAGCAGCTGCCCATGAGTGGCACCGCCGAGCGCAGCCTGGTCAAGAATGCCAACGGTACCTGGGACCTTAACTTCAAGGCTTCCATGATGATCGCCAGCCTGACCGAGCAAAGCACCCTGCGCCTGGAAAACGACACCCTGCTGCCGCAGAAGTACCATTTCGAGCGCGGCGGCCTGGGCAAAGCCAAGAAGGTCGACCTGAACTTCGACTGGACCGGCAAGAAGGTCACCGGCAGCGACCGTGGCGATGCCATCAACCTGCCACTGATCCGCGGCGTGCTGGACAAGTCGTCCTACCAGCTGGCGCTGCAGCATGACGTGGCGGCCGGCAAGAAGAGCATGACCTACCAGGTGGTCGACGGTGACGAGATCGACACCTACGACTTCCGTGTACTGGGTACCGAAAAGGTCACCACCAAGACCGGCCAGGTCGATGCCGTGAAGGTCGAGCGCGTGCGCGACCCAAGCCAGAGTAAACGCATCACCGAGCTGTGGTTCGCCAAGAGTTGGGACTACCTGCTGGTGCAACTGCGCCAGGTCGAGACTGATGGCAAGGAGTATGTGATCGTGCTGCAGGATGGCACGGTCGATGGCAAGCCGGTGAAGGGCAACTGACCCCGCACTGCCAGCAGCACCCGAAGCCCCGCTCAGTGCGGGGCTTTTTGTGCCTGCCCTGCACCGCCATCGCTTCATGAAACTTGTTTCATGCCCGTTTTATTTACTTAGCCTGCTAACAAACTCTATAAAGAGGGTGTGCGACACACTGTCGCAGCCAACTGAAGAAGTGGAGTTTACCGATGACAGTCCAAGTAACCGAACGCGACGAATCGAAAATGTCCCACGAAGGCCTGGCCGCTGGCGTGCGGATCTGGGATGTGCACCAACAAGGCCAACTGGTGGGCATGTTCCACAATGAACACGAAGCACACCAGTACCGCGCAGAGCTGGAAGACCTGGAAAGCCAGCGCACCACGCAGTAGCCCTCTTCAAATAAAAAACCCCGCCAAGGCGGGGTTGTTGGTTTTTACCACATCAGATCGTCCGGGATCTTGTAGGCCGCGTACGGGTCATCCTCGTCCGCTTCCTCGACATGGGTGTTGAGCAGCAGAATGCGGTTGGGGTCGCGCTCCTGGATCTTGACCGCCGCCTCACGAGGAATGACCTCGTAGCCGCCGGCATGGGCCACGACCGCCAGTGCGCCGTTACTCAACTTGGTCCGCATCAGGGCATTGACAGCAATGCGCTTGACCTTCTTGTCGTCGACAAAGTTGTAGTAGTCCTCGGTGTTCAGCTTGGGCAGGCGCGTGGCTTCGATCAATTGCTTGACCTGCGCGGCACGGGCCTTTTGCTCAGCCTTTTCCTGCTGCTGGCGATTCAGCTCCTGGTCGCGCTTGACCTTTTCGGCCATGGCTTCCTTGGCAATGCGCTGTTGGCTGTCGTCGACTTCGACCTGGCCTTTGTGCTCCATGCGCTTCTGTTTCTTTTCAGCTTTGTTGGTCTGCGAGACCTGTTTCTGGTTGACCAGACCGGCTTTGAGCAATTGGTCGCGAAGGGAAAGGCTCATGAATGTTCACTCACTTATGCAACAGCTCAGCCGCAGCTGGGCAGGTTCTTTTCCTGACGCTTGGCTTCACCCCAAAGGGCGTCCAGTTCGTCAAGGTCACAATCTTCAATGGGGCGGCCACTGTCGCGTAACGCCTGTTCGATAAAACGGAAACGTCGCTCGAACTTGCGGTTGGCGCGGCGCAGGGCGTTTTCCGGGTCTTGCTTGAGGTGGCGGGCCAGGTTGACGGCGGCGAACAGCAGGTCGCCCACCTCGTCTTCAAGCGCATCGGCATCACCGTCGGCCATGGCCTGAAGCACTTCATCCAGCTCTTCGCGCACCTTGTCCAGCACCGGCAATGCAGCAGGCCAGTCGAAACCGACCGTGGCCGCACGCTTTTGCAGTTTGGCTGCCCGCGACAGGGCCGGCAAGGCTGACGGTACATCGTCGAGCAACGACAGTTGCTCGGGTGTGCTTTTCTCGGCCCGCTCCTGGGCCTTGATCTCTTCCCAGCGTGACTTGACCTGGGCCTCGTTCAGGCTGGGCGTATCCAGCGGCGCATACAGCTCGCCGGTAGGGAATACATGTGGGTGGCGGCGGATCAGCTTGCGGGTGATGCTGTCGACCACGCCATCGAACTCGAAACGGCCCTCTTCCCGGGCCAGTTGGCTGTAGTAGACCACCTGGAACAGCAAGTCGCCCAGCTCACCCTGCAGGTGCTCGAAATCGCCGCGCTCGATGGTGTCGGCGACTTCGTAGGCTTCTTCGATGGTGTGCGCAACGATACTCGCGTAGTTCTGCTGAAGATCCCACGGGCAGCCATATTGCGGGTCGCGCAGGCGGGCCATGAGGTGCAGCAGGTCTTCGAGGGTGTAGGTCATCTAGACAAGTCCTTCGGCAGTGGCTTCTTCGCGGGCTTGCCCGCGAAGAGGCCACGCAATCTCAAGGGGTTCTATTACGCCGCGTCTCGATGATGTTCGGCAACTGCGAAATCCGCCCCAGCAGGCGCCCCAGCGCATCCAGGCCTGGAATCTCGATGGTCAGCGACATCAACGCAGTGTTGTCTTCCTTGTTCGATCGGGTGTTCACCGCCAGCACGTTGATCTTCTCGTTCAGCAGCACCTGCGACACGTCGCGCAGCAACCCCGGGCGGTCGTAGGCACGGATAACGATGTCGACCGGATAGGTCTGCACCGGGATCGGCCCCCAGCTCACCTGGATCATGCGCTCCGGCTCCTTGCCCGCCAGCTGCAGCACCGAGGCGCAATCCTGGCGGTGGATACTCACGCCACGGCCCTGGGTGATATAACCGACGATGGCGTCGCCCGGCAGCGGCTGGCAGCAGCCGGCCATCTGCGTCAGCAGGTTGCCGACCCCCTGAATCTGGATGTCGCCACGCTTGCCGCTGCGCGGCCCGGTAGGTTTGCGCGGGACCAGTTCGATCTGCTCGATACGCTCGGGCTCCAGCAATTGCTGGGCGGCGTTGACCAGGTGGGCCAGGCGCAGGTCGCCCGCGCCAAGCGAGGCGAACATGTCCTCGGCAGTCTTGACGTTGGTCTTCTCTGCCAGGCGCTCGAAGTCCACCTGCGGCAAACCCAGGCGGCTGAGCTCGCGTTCGAGCAGGGTTTTGCCGGCGGCTACGTTCTGGTCGCGCGCCTGCAGCTTGAACCAGTGCACGATCTTTGCCCGCGCCCGCGAGGTGGTGACGTAGCCCAGATTGGAGTTCAACCAGTCACGGCTGGGGTTGCCGTGCTTGCTGGTGATGATCTCCACCTGCTCACCGGTCTGCAGGCTGTAGTTCAGCGGCACGATACGGCCGTTGATCTTGGCACCCCGGCAGTTGTGGCCGATCTCGGTGTGCACACGGTAGGCGAAGTCCAGCGGGGTCGCGCCCTTGGGCAAGTCGATGGCGTGGCCGTCAGGGGTGAACACATAGACCCGGTCCGGCTCGATGTCGACCCGCAACTGATCGACCAGGCCACCGATGTCGCCCAGCTCTTCGTGCCATTCCAGCACCTGGCGCAGCCAGGAGATCTTCTCTTCGTAATGGTTGGAGCTGGGCTTGACGTCGGTGCCCTTGTAGCGCCAGTGGGCGCAAACCCCCAGCTCGGCCTCTTCATGCATGCCGTGGGTGCGGATCTGCACCTCCAGCACCTTGCCCTCGGGGCCGATCACTGCGGTGTGCAGCGAGCGGTAGCCGTTTTCCTTGGGGTTGGCGATGTAGTCGTCGAACTCTTTGGGGATGTGCCGCCACAGCGTGTGCACGATACCCAGCGCGGTGTAGCAGTCGCGAATTTCCGGCACCAGCACACGCACTGCACGCACGTCGTAGATCTGGCTGAATTCCAGGCCTTTGCGCTGCATCTTGCGCCAGATCGAATAGATATGCTTCGCCCGGCCGCTGATGTCGGCATTGACGCCCGTGGCCAGCAGCTCGTTCTGCAGCTGGTTCATCACGTCGCTGATGAAGCGTTCGCGGTCCAGCCGGCGTTCGTGCAGCAGTTTGGCGATCTGCTTGTACTGGTCGGGTTCGAGGTAGCGGAAAGACAGGTCTTCCAGCTCCCACTTGATGTGGCCGATACCCAGGCGGTGCGCCAGCGGCGCATAGATGTCGAACACCTCACGCGCGACACGCAGGCGTTTCTCGTCGTCGGCGGCCTTGACCGCACGGATTGCACAGGTACGCTCGGCCAGCTTGATCAGTGCCACACGCACATCGTCGACCATGGCCACGAGCATCTTGCGCAGGTTCTCGACCTGCGCCTGCGAACCCAGCACCAACGACTGCCGCGGGCTGAGACTGGCGCTGATGGCCGCCATGCGCAACACGCCGTCGATCAGCTTGGACACCACCGGCCCGAACCGCTGGCTGACCTCGGCCAGGGTCACTTTGCCTTCGCGCACCGAACGGTAGATAACCGCTGCCACCAGGGAGTCCTGGTCAAGCTTGAGGTCTGCCAGAATTTCGGCAATTTCCAGGCCTGCCTGGAAACTGGACGTACCGTCCGCCCAGGAATGCTTGGCCGGGTTGCCCTTCTTCTCGATCTCATGGGCAAACTCGCAGGCTTCTTTGAGCGCTGCGCGATCCAGTGCCGAATCGACGCTTACCACATGGTCCAACCATCCTTCGAGATTGATACTGCCGTCGGTGTTGACCGGCTGGTGCACTCTCACCTGTACCATCTTTGTTTTACCTTTCCATACAGCGCGCCACGCGGGAGCGCTGGAGATCACCGTGCGGCAACCATTCCATGGAAGCCGCACCAAGGGGCCACTCTGCTAGCCCGCTTCGAATAACGCCATGGCCTCGACATGCGCCGTTTGAGGAAACATGTCGAGAATCCCGGCCCTTTTTAACCGGTACCCCTGGCCGACCAGCACCTGCGCGTCTCGCGCCAGCGTGGCCGGGTTGCACGATACGTAGACCAGCCGTTTGGCCTTGAGGCGTGCGATGCCTTGCACCACCTCGAACGCACCGTCGCGCGGTGGATCCAAGAGTACCGCAGAAAAGCCTTCGGCGGCCCATCCGGTGCCTGCCAAAGGCTGCGATAAATCGGCCTGAAAAAACCGTGCGTTATGCACATTGTTGTTCCGGGCATTGGCCGCGGCCCGATCGACCATGGCCTGAACACCTTCTACCGCCACTACCTCGCGCGCCTTGCGGGCCAGCGGCAGGGCAAAGTTGCCCAAGCCGCAGAACAGGTCAAGCACCCGCTCGTCGGCTTGCGGTGCCAGCCAGGCCAGGGCCTGCTCGATCATCGCCGTGTTGACCTGGGCATTCACCTGCACGAAGTCACCAGGGCGCCAGGCCAGTTCCAGCTGCCACGGCGCCAGGGCAAAGCCCAGTTGTGCGGCAGGGTCCACCGGCGCCGGCTCATCTTCACCCTGCAGCCACAGCTGGGCATTGGCCTGTTCGCAGAACGCCTGCAGCTTTGCCAGGTCGTCTGCCGGCAGCGGCGCGACGTGGCGCACCAACACCGCCTCGGCGGTACCGCTGAACAGTTCCACATGGCCTACCGCCTGCGGTTTGCTCAACGAGCGCAGCACCGTCGGCAAGTGACGCAAAATCGATTGCAAGGGCTGTACCAGCACCGCGCAATCGTCGATGGCAATAATGTCCTGGCTGGCTTCGGCACGGAAGCCCACCTCCAGCTGACGCGCCTTGACGTCCCAGCGCACGGCCACACGGGCCCGGCGCCGGTAGCCGAATTCCGGCCCGCTCAGGGGCGCGGCCCATTCCTCGGGTTGCACGCCGGCCACCCGCTGCAGTTGCTCGGCAAGGGTGCGCTGCTTGAGTGCCAGCTGCGCTTCATGGGGCAGGTGCTGCAGGTTGCAGCCACCACAGCGCGCATAATGGCGGCACGGCGCCTCACGGCGCTCGGGGCTGGCCTGCAGCAGCCGCTCCAGGCGGGCCTCGACCACTTTGCCACGGGCGTTGAGCACCCGCGCCTCCACGGCCTCACCGGCAAGGGCGCCACTGACGAACCAGGTGCGCCCGTCAAGGAAGGCGATGCCACGGCCGTCACCGGCCAGGCGCTCGATGTCCAGGCGCTGCTTCTTGCCCACGGGGACCTGGGGGGTGCGGTTGCCGCCGGCCGGCTGGAAGCGCAGGCCGCTGTTGCTTTTTTTCTTGGACATTTAGCTCGGATCAAACAGGCCGGTGGACAGGTAACGGTCGCCGCGGTCGCAGATGATGGCAACCATCACGGCATTTTCCACCTCGCGGGAGAGGCGCAGCATGGCTGCAACCGCACCACCAGAGGACACGCCGCAGAAAATGCCCTCTTCACGGGCAAGGCGGCGGGTGGTGTCTTCGGCTTCCTGCTGCGACATGTCGACCACACGGTCGACACGGGTGGCGTCGAAGATTTTCGGCAGGTATTCCTCGGGCCAGCGGCGAATGCCCGGGATAGCCGAGCCTTCCATCGGTTGCAGGCCGATGATCTGCACCGCCGGGTTCTGCTCCTTGAGGTATTGCGAGCAACCCATGATGGTGCCGGTAGTGCCCATGGAACTGACAAAATGGGTGATGCTGCCCTGTGTCTGCTGCCAGATCTCAGGGCCGGTGCTGTTGTAGTGGGCAATCGGATTGTCGCCGTTGGCGAACTGGTCAAGCACCAGGCCGCGGCCTTCGGCTTGCAGTTTCTCGGCCAGGTCGCGGGCGCCTTCCATACCCTCCTCCTTGGTCACCAGGATCAGCTCGGCGCCATAGGCGGTCATGGCGGCCTTGCGCTCGGCGGTGGAGTTGTCGGGCATGATCAGGATCATCTTGTAGCCCTTGATCGCCGCCGCCATTGCCAGGGCAATACCGGTATTGCCGGACGTGGCTTCGATCAGGGTGTCGCCGGGCTTGATCTGGCCACGCAATTCGGCGCGGGTGATCATCGACAGCGCCGGGCGGTCCTTCACCGAGCCGGCAGGATTGTTACCTTCGAGCTTGAGCAGGAGGGTGTTGCTGGTTTCACCAGCAATGCGCTGCAGGCGAACCAGGGGCGTATTGCCGACGCAATCGGCGATGGTTGGGTACTGCAAGGTCATGGTGTATTTCACAATCCGGACGGCAGGGGCGCCTATCATACCGGCAAACCCTTCGCGGCCATATCACGCAATCTGTGGTGTATATAGCTACAAGCTATAACGCGGACCTGTGCGGGCTTCTTCGCGGGTAAACTCGCTCCCACAGGTACTCCACTGGCCTCAAGCGTAGTGGTGACCCTGTGGGAGCGGGTTTACCTGCGAAGGGGCCGGCGCATGTAACGGCAACCTCATCCACAGCCGCAGCCCACGCTTGCCATTCTGCGCCCACAAAGTGCCGCCTTGGCGCTGAATGGCACTGCGGGCGATGCTCAAGCCCAGGCCGAACCCCCCATCCCCTGGCCGAGAACCGTCCAGCCGCGAGAACGGGGCGAAGATCCGCTCCAGGTCTTCTTCAGCCACACCGCCGCCCTCGTCCTCCAGCCACAGCCGCCAATAACTGCCTTCGGGCTGACCACCCAGCCGCACCACCCCCTCGGCCGGCGAGTGACGAATGGCGTTGCGCAAGATGTTTTCCAGTGCCTGGGCCAAGTGGTTGAGGTTGCCCTGCACCCAACAGTCGGCCGGTACTTCGCAGCGCAGGCGCGCGGGAGACCAGCCGCTTTCGTAGCTGGCATTCTCTGCCAGCAGTTCCCAAAGCGCGTGGACTTCGATGGGCTCCAGGTTCATCGGCGCACGTTCGGCGTCCTGCCAGGCCAACTGCAGGGTGTCCTCCACCAACTGCTGCATGCAGTCCACTTCACGGGTCAGGCGTTCGCGCAGGCGCTGCAGGTCGGTTTCGCCGTCGCATGCCACCCGCAAGCGGCTCAGCGGTGTGCGCATTTCGTGGGACAGGTCGCGCAGCAACTGCTGCTGCATGGCCACCGTGCCCTGCAGGCGCTCGGCCATCTGGTCAAAGGCGCGGGCCAGTTCGCCCAGCTCGTCATGGCGTGCGATAGTGCGCGAGTCGAGGCGAGCCGATAACTGATCGGCGCGCCAGGCATTGGCCTGCTCGCGAAGCTGATTCAGCGGCACGATCAACATGCGGTAAAGGCCCACGCACAACAGCAAGGTGAACAGGCCAGGGATGACGCCGTTGGTGACGATGCGCCACAGCAACCGGTACTGGTCCGGATTGAACCGCTGTGGCAGTTCGATCACCACCATGCCCTGCTCAGGCGCCCCCGGGAACGGTATACGTACCCACGGCTGGTCGACGCTGCGCCGGCTCATCGGCCAGTCGACACCCCGCAGGCGCGTCAGCCGCTGCATGATCTGCGGGTCGAGGGTGGCGCTGTCGAGCGGCCTCAGGTTGATATCGAGCACGCCAACCCAGCCCCGTTCGCGCTGGTGCATCGTCGCCACCCACTGGTCAAGCCCTGCCCGGCCGCCGCTGCGCCAGGCCTGTTCAGCCTCGCCGGCATAGCCACGCAACACCTGCCGCGCCGGCTCCGAGAGGAAGGCATTCTGGATTTCCATGTGCCGGCCCCAGGTGTAACTGAGGCCGATCATCAGCAGGCAGAAGCCCACCAGCAGGATGGCCAGTTTCCAGAACAGCGAATGGCGGTCAAGCATGGGGGATCACTCCGCCTCGCTGGCGCTGAGGACATAACCCTTGCCCCACACGGTTCGGATCTGCCGTTCGTGATAGCCAATGCCCTTGAGCTTGCGGCGGATCTGGCTGACGTGCATGTCCAGGCTGCGGTCATGCCGCGAATAGCCACGCTGCAACACCTGCTGGTACAGGAATGGCTTGCTCAGGACATCATCGAAGTTGCGGTTCAGGATGTCGAACAGCCGGTATTCACTGGGGGTCAGGCCCGCCAGGCGACCGTCCAGGCGTACGTCACACAAGCCCTCGTCAAACTGCAGCTCGCCGCAGGCGGCATGCTCCAGCGGGGCTTGGTGACGGCGTTCCAGCGCCACCCGGCGCAAGATTGCCTCGATGCGCACCTGCAGCTCGGCCATGCTGAACGGCTTGGGCAGGTAATCGTCGGCCCCGCGCTGGAAGCCGCTGATGCGGTCGGCCTCGGCACCCAGCGCCGACATCAGGATCACCGGCGTCGCGCTGCGCTTGCGCAATTGCGCCAAGGCATCCAGGCCGTTCAACCCGGGCAGCAAAATATCCATGAGCACCACATCGAAAACCTGGCGACCTGCCGTTTCCAGCCCCTCCAGCCCATTTCGGCACCAGGTTACCTGGAAGCCGCCGCGTTGCAGCTCTTCGTGGAGATAGGCACCCAGAACCGGGTCGTCCTCGATGGCGAGGATGTTGGAGTTGTAAATAGCTACAGGATTCATTGGCAACTGCCATGCATTCTCAATTGCGCGATTATTGAGCATCCAATACCCGCCAGGCAACCGCCCTGTGACCAATGCCCCGGCAATGGTGCAAAACAGCCACTAAAGAGGTGCAATAGCGCTGCAGGCGGAGTAACTTCCCGGCTTGGCCGTCATCGCTTGACGGCGTCCAGGCACATGACAGGAGGCGAGTGTGCTCGATCGTTTGGGAATCCGCAGCCGGGTCCTGCTGCTGGCCCTGCTGCCGGCCGCTCTGATGGCCCTGGTGCTCGGCAGTTACTTTACCTGGCTGCAACAGAACGACCTGCGTACCCAGTTGCTGCAACGCGGCAAGATGATCGCCGAGCAGCTGGCGCCGTTGGCTGCACCCGCCATGGCCCGGCTTGCGCCCGCACAGCTGGAGCGCATCGCCGCGCAGACCCTGGAACAGGCCGATGTGCGTGCAGTCGCATTCCTGGCCCCGGACCGCACGCGCCTGGCCCACGCGGGCCCGAGCATGCTCAACCAGCCGCCCAGCGGAGGCACTGGCACGCAACTGCTGCAACGCAGCGGCAATGACGCCACCCGCTACCTGATGCCCGTGTTCGGCCACCACCGCGACCTCGCCACCGATGCCGTGCCGGCCGAAGCCGAGCGCCTGCTAGGCTGGGTCGAGATCGAGCTGTCGCACGACGGCACCCTGCTGCGCGGCTACCGCAACCTGTTCACCAGCCTGCTGCTGATCCTCGCCTGCCTGGTACTCAGCGGCCTGCTGGCGCTGCGCATGAGCCGCACCATCAACGACCCCATCGAGCGCATCAAACACGCGGTCAACCAACTCAAGGACGGCCACCTCGAAGAACGCCTGCCGACCATGGGCAGCCACGAGCTGGACGAGCTGGCCCGTGGCATCAACCGCATGGCCGAAACCCTGCAAAACGCTCACGAAGAACTGCAGCACAGCATCGACCAGGCCACTGAAGACGTGCGCCAGAACCTGGAAACCATCGAAATCCAGAACATCGAACTGGACATGGCGCGCAAAGAGGCCCTTGAGGCCAGCCGCATCAAGTCGGAGTTCCTGGCCAACATGAGCCACGAAATCCGCACGCCGCTCAACGGCATCCTGGGCTTTACCCATCTGCTGCAGAAAAGCGAGCTGACGCCACGCCAGCTGGACTACCTGAACACCATCGAGAAGTCAGCCGACAACCTGCTGGGGATCATCAACGAGATCCTCGATTTCTCCAAGATCGAGGCCGGCAAGCTGGTGCTCGACAGCATTCCTTTCAACCTGCGCGACCTGATCCAGGACACCTTGACCATCCTCGCCCCGGCCGCCCACGCCAAGCAGCTGGAATTGCTCAGCCTGATCTACCGCGACACCCCTTCTTCGCTGATCGGCGACCCCTTGCGGCTCAAGCAGATCCTCACCAACCTCGTCAGCAACGCCATCAAGTTCACCCGCGAAGGCACCATCGTCGTGCGCGCCATGCTCGAAGACGAGCACGAGGACAGCGCGCAGCTGCGCATCAGCGTGCAGGACACGGGTATCGGTTTGTCACCGCAGGAAGTGCGCACGCTGTTCCAGGCCTTCAGCCAGGCCGACAACTCGCTGGCCCGCCAACCCGGTGGCACGGGGCTGGGGCTGGTAATTTCCAAGCGCCTGATCGAGCAGATGGGTGGCGAAATCGGTGTCGACAGTACCCCGGGCGAGGGGTCGCAGTTCTGGATCAGCCTCAACCTGCCAAAAGCCCACGACGACCTCGAGGAGCAGCCGTTGCAGCCGCTGCTGGGCCGCCGCGCAGCCATCGTCGACGGCCACGAGCTGGCGCGCCAGGCCTTGGAACACCAGCTGGAGGACTGCGGCCTCAGCGTCAGCCTGTTCGCCTCCTACGAGCAGTTGCTGCAGGCGGTACAGGCCGCCAGCCAGGCCGGCCTGCCGTTCGAGTTCGCCGTGCTCGGGGCGAACATGGGCAACCTGTCGCCCGAACAACTGGGCCACTATCACCAGCAACTTGAGCGTTACCATTGCCAGTGCGTGGTGCTGTGCCCCACCACCGAGCAGGCGCTTTATCACCCCTACCTGCCCAACGGCCATGGCCAGTTGCTGTCCAAGCCCACCTGCACCCGCAAACTGCGCCGTCTGCTGATGGAGCTGGTGCAACCGCGCCGTCCACAGAGCGAGGCGCACAACATCAATGGCCAGCGCCAGCCGAAGGTTCTCTGCGTCGACGACAACGCCGCCAACCTGCTGCTTGTGCAAACCCTGCTCGAGGACCTGGGCGCCCAGGTGCTGGCCGTGGACAACGGCTATGCAGCGGTGGAGGCCGTGCAGGACGAGCCGTTCGATCTGGTGCTGATGGACGTGCAGATGCCCGGCATGGATGGCCGCGCCTGCACTGAGCAGATCCGCCTTTGGGAAAACACCCAAAGTAGTAACCCTTTGCCAATCGTCGCCCTCACCGCCCATGCCATGGCCAACGAAAAGCGCGCATTGCTGCACGCTGGCATGGACGACTACCTGACCAAGCCGATCAGCGAGCGGCAACTGGCGCAAGTGGTGATGAAGTGGACTGGTTTGAGCCTGGGCGTGCCGCAACAGGCGCAGACAGAGCCATTGGCCAGCAGTGATGACCTGAAGGTGCTCGACCCCGAAGAAGGCCTTCGCCTGGCGGCAGGCAAGGCGGACCTGGCGGCCGACATGCTGAGCATGCTGCTGTCCTCGCTGGACGCCGACCGCGATGCCATACGCGCCGCCCGCGAGGCAGACGACCGCAATGCCCTGATAGAACAGGTACACCGCCTTAACGGTGCCTCGCGCTATTGTGGTGTGCCACAGCTGCGCGCAGCCTGTCAGCGCAGCGAAACCCTGCTCAAGCAGGACCACCCACAGGCACAGCAAGCGCTGGATGAGCTGGACGGTGCGATCAGCCGGCTAGCGGCGCAGGCCAGATTGAGTGCATGGCCGTTGCTGTGGCCTACGCAGCATTTGTAGGAGGAGCCTGACCATGCGCGTCCTGTTGTTCAGCAGCCAGCATTACGACCAGGAAAGTTTCACCCGGGCCGCCAGCGGCAGCGCGCTGGAGCTGCATTTCCAGCCCGCCCGCCTGACCCTCGACACCGCTGCCCTGGCTAGCGGCTACGAAGCCGTTTGCGCCTTCATCAATGATGAACTCGACGCCTCGGTGCTCCAGCGCCTGGCCGAAGGCGGCACACGCCTGATCGCCCTGCGTTCGGCCGGCTACAACCATGTCGACCTGGCCGCTGCCCAGCGCCTGGGCCTTGCCGTGGTGCGCGTGCCGGCCTACTCGCCGCACGCTGTGGCCGAACACGCCGTGGCACTGATCCTGGCCCTCAACCGGCGCCTGCACCGGGCCTACAACCGCACCCGCGAAGGCGACTTCACCCTGCACGGGCTGACCGGTTTCGACCTGCACGGCAAAACCGTCGGTGTGGTCGGCACCGGCCAGATCGGTGCCGCCTTCGCCCGTATCATGGCTGGCTTCGGCTGCCAGCTGCTGGCCTACGACCCCTACCCCAACCCAGAGCTGCTGGCCCTCGGCGCGCGCTACCTGACCTTGCCCGAGCTGTTGCGCGAAGCCCGTATCATCAGCCTGCACTGCCCGCTGACCGAGCACACCCGGCATTTGATCAATGCACAAAGCCTGGCGCAACTGCAGCACGGCGCCATGCTGATCAACACGGGGCGTGGCGCACTGGTCGATACCCCGGCACTGATCGACGCGCTGAAAAGCGGCCAGCTTGGCTACCTGGGCCTGGACGTCTACGAAGAAGAAGCCCAGCTGTTCTTCGAGGACCGCTCCGACCTGCCCCTGCAGGACGATGTACTGGCCCGCCTGCTGACCTTCCCCAACGTGATCATCACTGCCCATCAGGCCTTCCTTACCCGCGAAGCGCTGGACGCCATTGCCGCCACCACGCTGGACAACATCAACCGCTGGGCGGCAGGCAATCCACAGAATCTGGTCATGGGTTAGTGCTAGGATACGCGGCATTTCTGGAGGACCCATGGTCGAGCACGATTTCCGCTACACCCTTTTCAACCCGCAACACACCCTGATCGAGTGCCGTGCACTGGTGCCGGGCCGCTATCAGGTCACCGGCAACGGCGGTTCGATGCACAAAGGCGACACCCTGCTGGTGACCCTCAAGGGCAGCAAGGACTTGTCCATGCGACTGACCGTGGACAGCGTGCGCCACCTGATCAACCCGCGCGGCCAGTGGGTTGCCGTGGCCAGCGGGCCCGTGTTCAACGAACTGGAAATCCTCACTTGGCAGGTTGAGTGCGACAGCTGCGACGCCGTGCTGGATTTCGAATTTGCCGTGGACGCCAAGCTGGGCAAGAAAGCCCGCCAGCCCGCCGCCAACGCACGTATCGCCGAACTGGGCTGGGCCAGCCGTGGCGAAAAACACCTGTGCCCGCGTTGCCAGGAGAGCGCCGAGTGAAAAATCTGCTCACCGGCGTGCTGATTACCACCAGCCTGCTCGGCTGCGCCGCACAACCTTCAAAACTGCAACAGGAGCGCAGCTACGTGCTGGAGTGGATTGGCGAACGCCCGCTGATCGACTACAGCCACCTGACCCTGACCCTGGCCAGCGACGGCCGCGCCTATGGCAATGCCGGCTGCAACCACTGGTTTGCGCCGTATACGCTGGAGGGTGAGCGCCTGAGCTTCGGCAAGGTCGGCAAGACCCGCAAGCTGTGCGCACCGGCGTTGATGGAGCAGGAAAAGCGCTTTTTGCAGGCGCTGGAAACGGTAGAGCGCTGGGATGTGTCGCCGGTGGAGCAGATGCGCTTCTGGCCCGCCGAAGGCAAGCCACTGCGGTTCTGGCCTGAGGAAGGCTGAGGATTGCCGGGGCCGCTTTGCGGCCCCAACTGCATCAGGCGCCTTTCAGGGCCTTGATCTTGGCCTGCAGCCCTTCCAGGGTCTGCTCGCCCATCAACTGCTCACGCACCTTGCCCTTGTCATCGATGATGTAGGTCACCGGCAGCGCCTCGCTGCGGGGCAGGTCATAACGCTCGGCCGGGTCCTGGGCCAGTACGGTAAAACCGATGCCCAGGGTTTCAGCGGCCTGTTTCAGGTCCTGCCCTTGCAAGCCATCGAAGTTCACCCCCACCACCTTGATGCCATCGGCCGCCCACTGCTTGGCCGCCGCGTTCAATTCCGGGATTTCGGTACGGCACGGCCCGCACCATTCGGCCCAATAGTTGAGCACCAGCCAGTGCCCTTCGATCTGTTCGGCCTTAACCGTATTACCGTGTTGGTCCACGCCATAATCGGCACCGCAACCACCGAGCAACAGGCTCGCGGTGATGGCCAGTACTGCTGCCAGACGCCTTGCCATGGGTCAATCCTTCTCGAGTTTTAAAGCAAATTGGTCAGTCGCTGCGGTTAGAATAGCCGCCACACCCAGCTGGATGCGACCCGACATGACTGACCTCACGCTTTATCATAACCCGCGCTGCTCGAAATCCCGCGGCGCGCTGGAACTGCTCGAAGCCCGCGGGCTGGCACCGACCATCGTGCGCTATCTGGAAACCCCGCCCGACGTGGCCACCCTCAAGGCACTGCTCGACAAGCTGGGCATCGCCCCACGCCAATTGCTGCGTACTGGCGAGGACGAATACAAAGCGCTGAACCTGGCCGACCCGGCAATGACCGACGCGCAGCTGATCGAGGCCATGGCCCAGCACCCCAAACTGATCGAACGGCCGATTCTGGTTGCCGGCGACAAGGCTGTGGTAGGCCGCCCACCGGAAAAAGTGCTGGAGATCCTGCCGTGAGCGCCCCCTACATCCTGGTGCTGTATTACAGCCGCCATGGGTCGACCAGTGAAATGGCCCGGCATATTGCCCGCGGCATCGAACTGGCCGGCATGGAGGCTCGCCTGCGCACAGTGCCCGCTATTTCTACCGAATGTGAAGCGGTGGCCCCGGACATCCCGGCCAGCGGGGCGCTGTACGCCACCCTGGACGACCTGCGCCACTGCGCCGGCCTGGTACTGGGCAGCCCGACCCGCTTCGGCAACATGGCGGCGCCGCTGAAGTACTTCCTGGATGGCACCAGCAGCCTGTGGCTGGGTGGTGAACTGGTCGGCAAGCCGGCGGGTGTGTTCACCTCTACCGCCAGCCTGCACGGCGGCCAGGAAACTACCCTGCTGTCGATGATGCTGCCATTGATGCACCACGGCATGCTGGTGATGGGCCTGCCGTACAGCGAGTCGGCCTTGCTGGAAACCCGCGGCGGCGGCACGCCTTACGGCGCCAGCCACCATGCAGGTGCAGATGGCAAACGCGAACTTGACCAGCACGAGACCGCCCTGTGTCGTGCCTTGGGCCAACGCCTGGCCACCACAGCCAAAGCCCTGGAGGCCGCGCGTGGCTAAAAAGCCCAAGGTGTTGCCGCCGCTGGAATGGCTGGCACCGCGCCTGCGCCTGACACGGGCCTTGAGCCTGGCGTTCTTCTTCGGCCTCATCGCCCTGCTGGTGGTGAACAACCTGTGGTTTGCCAACCTGCATGGGGCACGGGTCGGGGTGATTCTGGCGATCGAGCTGGTGCCGCTACTGCTGCTGTTGCCGGGCATGCTGACAGGCAGCGCCCGGGCACATGCCTGGGCCTGTTTCGTGGTGAATATCTATTTCATCAAGGGCGTGCTGGCGGCATTTGACCCGACGCGGGCGATTTTTGGCTGGCTTGAAGTGTTGCTGAGCCTGGGGTTGTTCATTGCCGGGCTGCTGTATGTGCGCTGGAAGTTCCAGCATGAGCGGCGCATGGCGGGCGAAGGGAGTTGAATTTTTCGCGGGCTCGCCCGCTCCCACAGGGATCGCGCCACACTTGAGGCCTGCGCTGGACCTGTGGGAGCGGGCATGCCCGCGAAAAGGCCAACACAAATCTCAATGGTTGACGGTATGCGCCAGCATCACCGACAACTGGCACAGCGGCCGCCCACTCTCTGCATGCCACTGGTTGAACGCCTGTTGCACCAAGGCCAGGTCGCGTTGACTGGTCGGCTGCTTGTCGATCACCTTCTGTGCAATCAACGCCGCCGCCATGTCATCGGTGGGGATAAAGGTGTCCTTGCCAACCATACGCAGGAAACGCGGCGCCGACAGCCCACCCAGCTGGTTGCCGTGCTTGGCCAGGTACTTCCACAAGCCGACAATGTCGGTCACCGGCCAGTCGGCGATGAAGGCGCCAAAGCTGCCCTTCTCCTTCGTCACGTCGAGAATCATCTGCGCATTGCGCGGCACGCTCTTGAGCTTGCCCAGGTGGCGAATGATGCGCTCGTCTTGCATCAGCCGCTCCAGGTGCTCGGCGCCCATCAGCACCACCTTCTCCGGGTCGAAACCGAAAAACACCTGCTCGAACACTGGCCACTTGGCATCCACCAGGCTGTGCTTGAGCCCGGCGCGGAACACGCGCAGCGCCAAGGTCGACAGGTAGCGGTCGTCGCTGATGCCGCGCAGCTGCGCCGACGTGCGCGGCTGCGGCAGAAAGGCCTCCAGCGCCTGGGCCGAGCCAAAGCGGTTCAGGCAGTACTCATGCAACCACTGATAGTCACGCATCGGCTCAGATGTTCAGCACGTCGAGGAAACGCGGCGTGGCGTTCTCGTCGATTTTCAGGCTGGTGAAGTCGAACAGGTTGCGGTCGGCCAGTTGCGACGGCGCCACGTTCTGCAGGGCACGGAAGATGCTTTCGGTACGGCCCGGGTGCTTGCGCTCCCACTCCACCAGCATGTCCTTGACCACCTGGCGCTGCAGGTTTTCCTGCGAGCCGCACAGGTTGCACGGGATGATCGGGAATTGCTTCATGTCCGAGTAGGCCTGGATGTCCTTCTCGCTGCAGTAGGCCAGCGGGCGGATCACCACGTTGCGGCCATCGTCGGCGCGCAGCTTCGGCGGCATGCCCTTGAGCGCGCCATTGAAGAACATGTTGAGGAAGAAGGTTTCGACGATGTCGTCGCGGTGGTGCCCCAGCGCCATCTTGGTTGCGCCGATTTCGTCGGCAAAGGTATACAAGGTGCCACGGCGCAGGCGCGAGCACAGCGAGCACGTGGTCTTGCCCTCGGGCACCAGTTCCTTGACCACCGAATAGGTGTCTTTCTCGACGATGTGGTATTCGACGCCCAGCTCTTTGAGGTAAGCCGGCAGCACGTGCTCTGGAAAGCCCGGCTGTTTCTGGTCCATGTTCACCGCGACGATCTCGAACGTGATCGGTGCCACCTTCTGCAGGTGCAACAGAACGTCGAGCATGGTGTAGCTGTCCTTGCCGCCGGACAGGCAGACCATGACCTTGTCGCCATCCTCGATCATGTTGAAGTCGGTGATGGCTTCGCCGGCGAGACGACGCAGGCGTTTTTGCAGTTTGTTCTGGTTGACCGAGAGGGTGCCCATAGCGCTTGGATCCGCGAGGTGTGACAAAAGCCGGCTATTTTACGCACAAACGCAGCATCGCTGTAGGCATTCCGATAAAGACTTCGATGTAATCAACAGCCCCACTGACAGCGCAATTTGCTCTAAAAAGCACGGTTCGTGCCGGTAACCGCTTCCTATACTGCGACATAAGGCCACATTACCGCTTGCATCGGTGTTCGGGCCTCGGGCCGCTTGCGCTCCATTTGGGGGGCGTTTGGCAACATTGAGAGGAGTGATCGGCATGATTCATCACGTTGTGGGGCTGTTTACCCATCCCGATCAGGAATGGCGGGAAATTCGTGGCGAAGAAGAAACCATCAGCCACATGTACCTGACGCACACCCTGATCCTGGCAGCCATCCCTGCCATTTCGGCCTTCATCGGCACTACCCAGGTGGGCTGGGTCATCGGTGACCGGCCGGCGGTGATGCTGACCATGGAAAGTGCCATCTGGATGAGCATCATGTCGTACCTGGCCATGCTCGCCGGGGTGGCGGTAATGGGCGCATTCATCCACTGGATGGCCCGCACCTACGATGCCAACCCGTCCATGGCGCAGTGCATCGCCTTTGCCACCTACACCGCCACACCGCTGTTCATCGGTGGCCTGGCGGCGCTGTACCCGCACCTGTGGCTGGGGATGCTGATCGGCACTGCCGCCATCTGCTACACGGTGTACCTGCTGTATGTCGGCCTGCCGACGTTCATGAACATTCCGTCCGACGAAGGCTTCCTGTTCTCCAGCTCCGTGCTGGCGGTGGGCCTTGTGGTGCTGGTGGCGATCATGGCTGCCACGGTCATCATCTGGGGACTGGGCGTGGGGCCCGTCTACACCAACTAGAACAGACTCAACCAACACTGGGGCATCAACCAGGGGCCGCCGCAAGGCGGCCCCTGGCTGTGCGCTGACCGGTGGCTCGGCAGCCCGCCAGTGCTTGCGGCATAATGCCCGGTCAGGAGAACCGCCCCACCATGCCCGAGCTGCTCAGACAACGCGTCGAAACCTGTTACCAGCAAGCCGAAACCTTTTTCAAACGCCCCTTCTCGCGCCCGGAAGTCAGCTTCAAGCTGCGCGGGCAAAAAGCCGGCGTCGCCCACCTGCACGAGAACCTGCTGCGCTTCAACCTGCAGCTCTACCGGGAAAACCAGGACGACTTCCTGCGCCAGACCGTTGCCCACGAAGTGGCGCACCTGGTGGCCCACCAGTTGTTTGGCGACCGCATCCAGGCCCATGGCGAAGAATGGCAATTGATCATGCGCGGGGTGTATGAACTGCCACCCAACCGTTGCCACAACTATGAAGTGCAACGGCGTGTGGTAACCCGCTACATCTACCGCTGCCCATGCCCACAGGGTGATTTCCCATTTACCGCCCAGCGTCACAAGCTGGTGCGCCAGGGGCGGCGGTACCTGTGCAAACGCTGCCGGGAGATTCTGGTGTATAGCGGTGAAACTCGCGTCGAATAGATTGTGCACGGCCTGTGCGGGCCTCTTCGCGGGGCAAGCCCGCGCCAACAGGGTCACCATTCGCACAGGCCCAGTAGTATCCCTGTGGGAGCGGGCTTGCCCCGCGAAAGGGCCGGTGCAGCCCATATACAACTTTCAGGCATAGGAAAGGCGACCCGGGGGTCGCCTTCCTGTACCAGCCTGCGCCTTACTTCTCGACGAAGGCACGCTCGATCAGGTAGTCACCCGGCTCACGCATGCGGGCGGAGACTTTCAGGCCGAAGCTGTCCAGCACTTCACTGGTCTCGTCGAGCATGCTCGGGCTGCCGCAGATCATCGCACGGTCGTCCTGCGGGTTGATCGGTGGCAGACCAATGTCGCTGAACAGCTTGCCGCTGCGCATCAGGTCGGTCAGACGGCCCTGGTTCTCGAACGGCTCGCGGGTCACGGTCGGGTAGTAGATCAGCTTTTCGCGAACCGACTCACCGAAGAACTCGTTCTGCGGCAGGTGCTCGGTAATGAACTCGCGGTAGGCCACTTCGTTCACGTAACGCACACCATGCACCAGGATCACTTTTTCGAAGCGCTCATAGGTTTCCGGGTCCTGGATCACGCTCATGAACGGCGCCAGGCCAGTGCCGGTGCTCAGCAGGTACAGGTGCTTGCCCGGGTTCAGGTCGTCCAGCACCAGGGTACCGGTAGGCTTCTTGCTGATGATGATCTCATCGCCTTCCTTCAGGTGCTGCAGCTGCGAAGTCAGCGGGCCATCCGGCACCTTGATGCTGAAGAACTCCAGGTGCTCTTCCCAGTTCGGCGAAGCGATGGAATAGGCACGCATGAGCGGACGGCCGCTTTCCTGTTGAAGGCCGATCATCACGAACTGACCGTTCTCGAAGCGCAGCCCCGGGTCGCGGGTGCACTTGAAGCTGAACAGGGTGTCGTTCCAGTGGTGCACACTGAGGACACGTTCGTGGTTCATGTTGCTCATCGATGGGGCTCCTGAAGAAAAACGCGGCGCGCAAAACGCGCAGTTGCGCGATAGTTTAGGGGCAGCGACAATATCTGTTAACTGAATTATCAAGATATGTGTTATCGGTTATATAGATATGCGATTCACACTTCGTCAACTGCAGGTCTTCGTCGCCGTCGCACAGCATCAAAGCGTCTCTCGGGCCGCTAGCCTGCTGGCGTTGTCGCAGTCGGCCGCCAGCACTTCCATCACCGAGCTGGAGCGGCAATCGAGCTGCCAGTTGTTCGACCGTGCCGGCAAGCGCCTGGCCCTGAACGCCTTGGGACATCAACTGCTGCCACAAGCCGTGGCCCTGCTCGACCAGGCCAAGGAAATCGAAGACCTGCTAAACGGCAAGTCCGGCTTCGGTTCGCTGGCGGTCGGCGCCACACTGACCATCGGCAACTACCTGGCCACCCTGCTGATCGGCAGCTTCATGCAGACCCACCCGGAAAGCCAGGTCAAACTGCATGTCCAGAACACTGTGCACATCGTGCAACAGGTCGCGCACTACGAAATTGATCTGGGTCTGATCGAAGGCGACTGCAACCACCCGGACCTGGAAGTGCAGCCGTGGGTCGAGGACGAGCTGGTGGTGTTCTGCGCACCGCAGCATCCGCTGGCCAAGCTGGGCCGTGCCGATATCGAAAGTTTGTCGCAAGAGGCGTGGATTTTACGTGAGCAAGGCTCCGGGACGCGCCTGACCTTCGACCAAGCCATGCGCCATCACCGCGCCAACCTCAACATCCGCCTGGAGCTGGAACACACCGAAGCGATCAAGCGCGCGGTGGAATCGGGCCTGGGCATTGGCTGTATTTCGCGCCTGGCGCTGCGTGACGCCTTCCGCCGAGGCAGCCTGGTACCGGTAGAAACGCCGGAACTGGACCTGATGCGCCAGTTCTACTTCATCTGGCACAAACAGAAGTACCAGACCTCTGCAATGCGCGAGTTTCTGGAACTGTGCCGCAACTTCACTGCGGGCTATACCCGCAGTGACGAAATCGTGCTGCCGCCGATCGCTTAAAGCAGGATCACGCCCCACACCAGCGCCACCATGGTCATTGCCACCAGTTGCGCGGCGCTGCCCATGTCCTTGGCGTTTTTCGACAGCGGGTGGCGCTCCAGCGAGATACGGTCGATGGCCGCCTCCACCGCGGAGTTGAACAACTCGACAATCAGCCCCAACAAGCACACCGCGATCATGATCGCCCGCTCCGCACGGCTGACCGGCAACCAGAAGGCGATCGGGATCAGCAGCACGTTGAGCAGCACCAGCTGGCGGAATGCGGCCTCACCCTTGAAGGCGGCGCGCAGGCCGTCCAGCGAGTAGCCGGCGGCGTTGAAGATGCGTTTCAGGCCGGTCTGGCCCTTGAATGGCGATGTCATGTGAGTCACTTCACAACAGAAAGGCCAGCAGACTAGACCGGCACGGGTCAAAAAAGCGTGAAGCCACGCGCAGTCAGTTGCTGGCAACCGATTCAAGTTGTTGCAGCAGCAGCGCGGCCTGGGTGCGGGTACGTACGCCCAGCTTGCGGAAAATCGCAGTCACATGCGCCTTGATGGTGGCTTCGGAGACACTCAGTTCATAGGCAATCTGCTTGTTCAGCAGGCCCTCGCAGACCATCGTCAGTACGCGGAACTGCTGCGGCGTGAGGCTGGCGAGGCCTTCACTGGCGGCCTTGGCCTCGGCAGAGACATCGACCTTTTCGAACGCCTGCGGCGGCCACCAGACCTCGCCATCGAGCACCTTGCGCACGGCCTCCTGGATCACTTCCAGGGTGCTGGACTTGGGAATGAAGCCACTGGCGCCAAACTCGCGGGACTTGACCACCACGGCGGCCTCTTCCTGCGCCGACACCATCACCACGGGGATCTGCGGGTATTGCCCGCGCAGCAGCACCAGCCCGGAAAAACCATAAGCACCCGGCATGTTCAAGTCCAGCAGCACCAGGTCCCAGTCGGCTTTTTCGCTCAGGCGGGTTTCCAGTTCGGCAATGCTCGCGACTTCGACCAGGCGCACATCCGGGCCCAGGCCAAGGGTAACGGCCTGGCGCAGGGCGCCACGGAACAGCGGGTGGTCATCGGCAATCAGGATTTCGTAAGTGGCCATCGATCTAAGGATCCTGTTCTATGCCAGGCACTCGGGGGTATGAGAAGCGCCCGGCGGGGAATCGGCGCCAAGGATGCCGAGCACGGTCCAGAGCGGTCAAGCCATTGCTCTGCCGTCTCGCCCACCCTGGCTGCCAGCCCCGTCATTATGAACCAAAGCAGGGGTTGTGCCCCTTGGACTATAGGAAGGTATGCAAACGCTGGTGGGTATCGTCCTGATCATCCAGCGGCAGGCGCCGCTTGCCGCTCAGGTAGTGCAGGCTGAATACATCCAGGTAGGCATCCAGCGCCTGGGAGGCCTGGCTGTCGCCGGCCAGGTCCAGGCACATGGCTGCGACCTCTGCCGTGCAGAAGTGATCGTCGCGCTTGGAGCGCCGCAGCCGGTAGCGCGACATCTGCTCGGCCTGCAGGCTCAACACCGGGAAGCGGTCAAGGTACGGGCTTTTGCGGAACATCTTGCGGGCTTCGGTCCAGGTGGCATCCAGCAGGATGAACAGCGGGCGCTTGCCCGGCTCACGCGCCACCTCGCTGACCACCCGCTGCTCGGCCACGAACTCACCGGGGAAGACGATATAGGGCTGCCAGGTCGGGTCGTCCAGCAAAGCCAGCAAGCGTTCGTCGACCGAGGTGCGCAGCCAGCCAAAGGCCCAGGTGTCTTCGATCAGGTCGGCAATCAGCCAGCCGGTATTGGTGGGTTTCAACGGCTCGGTGTCGTGCATCAGCAGGCACACGCCCGACTCGGCCTGCACCCTGGGCTTCCAGGCACACAGGCAATGGGTGGCGATGACCCGGCAATCCGGGCAGCGTTCGGCACGCGAGCCACGGGCAATGAAGGGCTTGTTGCTGCGGGCCAGGCGTTCGGCGCGCAGGCGCGCTACCGCGTGGCTCATGCCGACAGGCCTTTGGACAGGTTGGAAATGGGCACAAGGATGGCTCGGAAAAAACAAGGCGGCCAGTTTACCAGAACAGGGGGCATTTGCTGTGCAGCTGGCAAGGCGCGCCTTATAATCGATGCTTGCCGTGCACCTGCGGGAGCCGGCTTGCCCGCGATGGGACTTTGCACGGCCCCAATTGCAGCCACAGTATCGTTTTATGGAACACTGCAGACCTGCGCATGTCAAAGCGCCAGTCATCGAACCAGGAGAGATTCATGCTGCGCCTTATCGTCCCCGCCCTGAGCCTGCTACTCGCTCTGCCACTGGCAGCCCAGGCAGCCTCCAAGCAGGATTACGACCTGAACAGGACATTGCAGAAGGTCGCCAAAGAGAGCAGCGTCGGTACCCCACGCGCCATCAACGAGGACATCCTCGACCAAGGCTACACGGTCGAAGGCAAGGCGCTGGTCAACCACCTGAGCGTACGCGAGAGCCACGCCGAGCGCATGCGGGCCAATCCCGCTCAGGTACGCAGCCAGCTGGGCGACAGCGTCTGTCGCAACAGCGGCTTCCGCAACCTGATGTCCAAGGGCGCGGTGATGGTCTACCGCTTCACGGTGTACAAGACCAACCAGCCGATCATGGACCAGGCCTTCGACAATGCCAGCTGCGTGGCCGGTAACAAGAAGAAATAACCACAGCTGTTCAAGCTACACCTTCTCGTCCTCGCGGGCGCGCCAATGCCCTTCGGCGGCATCGGCGCGCATCTCGGCCAATAACGCCTGCAAGTAGCGCGATTGGCACTCCAACCCCGCCAACCTGCGACAGCACTCGTCCTCAAGGCTCAAGTGATGCACTTGAGCCGCATCCTCCAGCTGCTGGTAGAGCTGCCGGTCCACCTCGATGATCAAGCGATGCATACCGCCACCTCCTGCATCGATACGTTTCGCTTCACCAGTTAACCAAACCCCTGCTGCCGGTGGCCACATACCGACGGGCGGCTGCACCAAACAGCCCGGCACGAACCGGCCCGAGGGTCTAGATTGAGGTCAGAGGTATTGGTGCAGAAGGAGACGTTGCATGCCTTACCAAGCGAATGACCTGCTGTTCAGCCACTTCCGCGACAACAATATCGACCTGAGCAACATCGACGCACAACTGCAACTGGTAGCCCCCGACAGCCCCAACCTGCCGCTGTATCGCGACATGATGCTGACCATCCTGCGCATGGCTCATGACGACAGCGACCGCTGGAGCGCCAAGATCACCCTGCAGGCCCTGCGTGAACTGGACCAGTCATTCCGCACGCTGCAGCGCTACAAGGGCCGGCGCAAGGTGACCGTGTTCGGCTCGGCGCGCACCCCGCTGGAGCACCCGATGTACGCCCTGGCCCGCGAGCTGGGCGCCACCCTGGCGCGCGCCGACCTGATGGTCATTACCGGCGCCGGCGGCGGCATCATGGCCGCCGCTCACGAGGGCGCTGGCAGCGACCACAGCCTGGGTTTCAACATCACTTTGCCCTTCGAGCAACACGCCAACCCGACCGTGGATGGCACCGACAAGTTGCTGCCCTTCCATTTCTTTTTTATCCGCAAGCTGTTCTTCGTCAAAGAGGCTGACGGCCTGGTGCTATGCCCGGGCGGTTTCGGCACACTGGATGAAGCGCTCGAAGTACTGACGCTGATCCAGACCGGCAAGAGCCCCTTGGTGCCGGTGGTGCTGCTGGACTCGCCCGGCGGCAGTTTCTGGCGCGACTGTTTGGACTTCATCAGCCGCCAACTGGAAGAAAACCGCTATATCCTGCCCAGCGACCTGAAGCTCTTGCGCCTGGTGCACAGTGCCGATGAGGCCGTGGAGGAAATCAACCAGTTCTATAGCAACTACCACTCCAGCCGCTGGCTGAAGAACCAGTTTGTGATCCGCATGCACCACCCGCTCAGCGAAGCAGCGCTGTTTGATATCCAGGAAGGCTTTGCAGACTTGCGCCTGAGTGGCAAGTTTCACCAGCAAGCGGACAGCAGTGCGGAACATGAAGTGGGCAACTTCAACCACCTGACCCGGCTGTCATTTGCCTTCACTGGCCGGGACCAGGGCCGGCTGCGCGAGCTGGTGGATTTCATCAACTTGTCGGAGAACTGGGCCAAACCGCAACCCATGCATACCACGCAGCGAGCTAGGGAGGCGTTGAAGGTGAGCTGATGCGGGGCGTTGAAGCGTTCGCCACGACAGTTTTATCGCCTGCGCGACCGAGCGCCGCCCACGCGGCGCATCGCGAGCTGCGCTCGCTCCTACGTTTGTTTCGGGCCAGTTATTTCTGTGGGATTTGTGCGCGGACGCCTCGGTGCATGGCGCGATATCGTGTCGTACAAACAAGGCGGTCGCGCGCGCCTGTCACAGGCATGACTCGCCCCAAACAAACGTAGGAGCGAGCGCAGCTCGCGATGCGCCGCGCGGGCGGCGCTCGATCTCACAGGCACTAAACAATCAGAGTGGTCAGTAATCGTCGAGCTCACGCCCGCTGAGCAGGCGGCCGATCATGTCCATGGGGAAACCCCGGTAAGCCAGAAACCGGGTTTGCTGGGCGCGGCTGCGCGGATCCTGTGGGCGCTGCCCGGCAAACTTGCGCTGCCAGACATCACGCATGCGCTCGCGCCAATCCACCTCGCTCTCGCGCAACGCCTGCTCGATATCAGCACGCGCCAGACCCCGCTGCCCCAGCTCCTCGCGAATTCGCAAAGGGCCATAGCCAGCGCTGGAACGGTACCTGATGAAGCTTTCGAGGTAGCGGGCTTCACAAAGCAGCCCTTCTTCGGCAAGGCGGTCGAGTTCAGGCTCGATCAGCTCATCCGAAGCACCGCGCTGACGCAACTTGCGCGTCAGCTCGACGCGACCGTGCTCGCGTCGGGCGAGCAGGTCCATGGCTGTCCGCCGAATGGCGACGGGGGTGTCGAGTACGGCGGACATGTTGGCTATCTACCGCGCAATCAATAACCGGCTTCGGCGTCAGCCACATCGTCAGCACTGGCATCAGCGGCGGCAGCCTTGCTGGCTTCAGCACCCGCACCGGCTTTCAGCAGCTTTTCACGGATCTGCTTCTCGATCTCGGCACCAATAGCCGGGTTCTCGGCCAGGTATTTGGCAGCGTTGGCTTTGCCTTGACCGATCTTGTTGCCCTGGTAGGCGTACCAGGCACCCGACTTCTCGACCAGGCCTTGAGACACGCCCAAGTCGATGATCTCGCCGTTACGGTAAATACCTTTGCCGTAAAGAATCTGGAACTCGGCCTGACGGAACGGCGGCGAGACCTTGTTCTTGACGATCTTGACGCGGGTTTCGCTGCCGACCACCTCGTCGCCTTCCTTGACCGCACCGGTACGGCGGATGTCCAGACGCACCGAGGCGTAGAACTTCAGGGCGTTACCACCAGTGGTGGTTTCCGGGCTGCCGAACATCACGCCGATCTTCATACGAATCTGGTTGATGAAGATGACCAGGCAGTTGGCGTTCTTGATGTTACCGGTGATCTTGCGCAGCGCCTGGGACATCAGACGAGCCTGCAGGCCCACGTGCATGTCACCCATTTCGCCTTCGATCTCGGCCTTCGGCACCAGCGCAGCCACGGAGTCGACGATAATCACGTCAACGGCGTTGGAGCGCACCAGCATGTCGGTGATTTCCAGGGCCTGCTCACCGGTGTCCGGCTGCGAGACCAGCAGGTCGTCGACGTTGACGCCCAGTTTGCCGGCGTACTCAGGGTCGAGGGCGTGTTCGGCGTCGACGAAGGCGCAGGTGGCACCGTTCTTCTGGGCTTCGGCGATAACCGACAGCGTCAGTGTGGTCTTACCCGACGATTCCGGGCCATAGATCTCGACGATACGACCTTTTGGCAGGCCGCCGATGCCCAGCGCAATATCTAGGCCCAGCGAGCCGGTGGAAATGGCAGGAATGCCTTGGCGCTCGTGATCACCCATGCGCATGACCGCGCCTTTGCCGAATTGGCGTTCGATCTGACCCAGGGCCGCAGCCAAGGCGCGTTTCTTGTTGTCGTCCATTGAAATCCTCACGTGTTCGACTTGGCCCTGATGGCCGGAATACCTGTATAAGTAGCCAGTATTATTCCACAGGCAGGCGCTCGCGCAAACCCCTGTCGTCGATTTACTCGGCGCCAAGCTGTAACAAGCCGTCTAACGCGGCGATCACCGTCTGTCGGCGCACGGCTTCGCGGTCACCGTCGAACTGGCGGCGCTCGCTGAACACGCGGTTGCCATCGCCCCAAGCCAGCCACACGGTACCTACCGGTTTGGCTGGCGAACCACCATCCGGCCCGGCCACACCGCTTACCGCCACGGCAAAGCGGGCGCCGCTGGCGGCCTGGGCCCCTCGGACCATGGCTTCGACCACTTCCTGGCTGACTGCACCAACCTGGCCGAACAAGGCGGGGGGCACGCCCAGCAGGCGGGTTTTCTGGGCGTTGGAATAGGTCACGTAGCCCACCTCGAACCAGGCCGAGCTGCCAGATATACGGGTGATGGCTTCGGCAATGCCACCGCCGGTGCAGGATTCGGCGGTAGCCACCTGTGCGTTGAAACGACGCAAGTGTTCACCCAGGCGGGTGGCAAGTGTGGTGATCGGGTCCATGTCAGGCTCCTGGAAGGCTACCCTCTACCCTATCACCGTGCCGCGGCCCGTGGCTCAGGAAACCTTCAGGCTCTCCCGGGCAATTTCGCTGAACGCACGCTCGTCACGCCGCCCCAGGCGCGGCAGCCCTGCTGGCCAATCCTGGTTCCAGTCGATACCACCTTGCTTGCGCATGTCATCAATCGCCGAACGCCACCAGATCACCTTGCAGGCACGCTGGTAGTCGTCGCCGCTCATCACACTGCCGTAAAGCAGCTTACGGCCGATGCCACGCAGCTCCCGAGGCACACGCTTGAGGCTCCATTTTACCGAGAGCCGCGCCAGCCACGAAGGGACAGGGCGATGTGCCGGCACCTTGAGGGCCAGCCTTGGCATCTGTGGATGGAAGCCTTCGCCGTGCCTGGCAAAGAAAATTTCCAGGATGGCATGCACGTACTGCTTCATCGCGAAGTAATGGCTGATCACGCCACGCGCTTCATTGACCTGCGCCCCGTGCAATTCGAAGGAAAAGGCAATCTGTTCGATGGTGTGGAGGTCACCGGTATAGGGTGTCCAGGCATCGATGCGCGGGATGGCGCGTTCAGCAATGCCGACATTGCAGCGGGTGAAGCCCATGACACCGCTGTTGCACAGCCGCAAATCATCGGCCGGCGCACTTCCTGCCTCGGCGAGCCCCGCGCTGAAGCGGAGGTAGTCGCTGCTGCGCAAAGCTTCGGCCCAGCTTGTTTCCACCTCGTCGACCAGAAATTGTCCGGCATCGACCTGACTGAACAGCTTCAGCGGCGATTGCAGGAACACCGTATCGGTATCGATAAACACAGTCTTTTCCGCCCACTGCCCAGCATGGGCAATGGCGCAGGCCTTGCGCCGGTGGGTGTAGCCACCGTCACCGGTCCAAGCCTGCAGGGTCTGCTCATCCAGCGTGATCACTTCCACCGGCCACCCGACAAAGGCCTGTGGTTGGTCGGTAAGCACACGGATCACCGGCAGCTCTGCCGGCTTGCAGCGCGCCACGGCGGTGAGGATGCTGAGTTTGGCCTCCAGCTGATAGATCCGGCGCTCGCCGTACAGGAGGTAGATCAGCTGTTGCTTAACATAAGGGACAGGGCTGGACACATTCATCGTGCACGTCATGGCTACAGGCGTTCGTCGAGGGCCGCGCATTTTAGAGGCTAACGCCGCACAGCTCCACCATTGCCCGCCAGGCTGCGCGCACATGCCCCGAAGCCTGCGCCTGCATCGCAACAAAAAAGCCTGTACCATTGCCGGTTTACCATCGCCAACCAGATCACCCGCTGTAAGGCCCTGAATGTCAGATCTTTCCGCACACACCCCGATGATGCAGCAGTACTGGAAGCTGAAAAACCAGCACCCGGACCAGCTGATGTTCTACCGCATGGGCGACTTCTACGAAATCTTCTACGAAGACGCAAAGAAGGCCGCAAAACTGCTGGACATCACCCTGACCGCGCGCGGGCAGTCGGCCGGCCAGTCCATCCCCATGTGCGGGATTCCGTTCCATTCGCTGGAAGGCTACCTGGCCAAGCTGGTCAAGCTGGGCGAATCGGTGGTGATCTGCGAACAGATTGGCGATCCGGCCACCAGCAAGGGCCCCGTGGAGCGCCAGGTGGTACGCATCATCACCCCAGGCACCGTCAGCGACGAGGCGCTGCTGGACGAGCGCCGCGACAACCTGATTGCCGCGCTGCTCGGTGATGAACGCCTGTTTGGCCTGGCGGTGCTGGACATCACCAGCGGCAATTTCAGCGTGCAGGAAATCAAAGGCTGGGAAAACCTGCTGGCCGAGCTTGAGCGCCTGAACCCTGTCGAACTGCTGATCCCGGACGATTGGCCACGTGACCTGCCCGCCGAAAAACGCCCCGGTGCCCGCCGCCGTGCGCCATGGGATTTCGACCGCGATTCGGCACGCAAGGCCCTGTGCCAACAGTTCGCGACCAAGGACCTCAAGGGCTTTGGCTGCGACAAGCTGACCCTGGCCATCGGTGCCGCCGGCTGCCTGTTGACCTACGCCAAGGAAACCCAGCGCACCGCCCTGCCGCACCTGCGCAGCCTGCGCCATGAGCGCCTGGACGACACGGTCATCCTCGATGGCGCCAGCCGTCGCAACCTGGAGCTGGACGTCAACCTGGCGGGTGGGCGTGACAACACCCTGCAATCGGTGGTCGACCGCTGCCAGACCGCCATGGCCAGCCGCCTGCTGAGCCGGTGGCTGAACCGCCCGTTGCGCGACCTCAAGGTTCTGCAAGCACGCCAGGACTCGATCCGCTGCCTGCTCGACAGCTACCGCTTCGAGAAGCTGCAGCCACAGTTGAAAGAAATTGGCGACATCGAGCGTATCCTCGCCCGAATCGGCCTGCGCAATGCCCGCCCACGCGACCTGGCGCGCCTGCGCGATGCATTGGGCGCCCTGCCCGAACTGCAAAACGCCATGACCGAGCTGGAGGCGCCGCACCTTGCGCGCCTGGCAGCCATTACCGGCACCTACCCGGAACTGGCCAGCCTGCTGGAGCGGGCGATCATCGACAACCCGCCGGCGGTAATCCGCGACGGCGGCGTGCTCAAGGCCGGCTATGACAACGAGCTGGACGAGCTGCTGGCGATCAGCGAGAACGCCGGCCAGTTCCTGATCGACCTGGAAGCCCGGGAAAAGGCCCGCACCGGCCTTGCCAACCTCAAGGTCGGCTACAACCGTGTACACGGCTACTTCATCGAGCTGCCCACCAAGCAAGCCGAGCAGGCACCGGGCGACTACATCCGCCGTCAGACCCTCAAGGGCGCCGAGCGCTTCATCACCCCCGAGCTGAAAGTGTTCGAGGACAAGGCGCTGTCAGCCAAGAGCCGCGCTCTGGCCCGTGAGAAGATGCTCTACGACGCCCTGCTGGAAACCCTGATCAGCCACCTGGCGCCGCTGCAGGACAGCGCTGCCGCCCTGGCCGAACTGGACGTGCTCAGCAACCTGGCCGAACGTGCGCTGACCCTCGACCTGAACTGCCCGCGCTTCGTCGACGAGCCGTGCCTGCGCATCGAGCAAGGCCGTCACCCGGTCGTGGAGCAGGTACTGACCACGCCGTTCGTGGCCAACGACCTGGGCCTGGACAACAGCACGCGCATGCTGATCATCACCGGCCCGAACATGGGCGGTAAATCCACCTACATGCGCCAGACCGCCTTGATCGTGCTGCTGGCGCACATCGGCAGTTTCGTGCCGGCAGCCAGCTGCGAGCTGTCGCTGGTCGACCGCATCTTCACCCGCATCGGTTCCAGTGACGACCTGGCCGGCGGGCGCTCGACCTTCATGGTCGAGATGAGCGAAACCGCCAACATCCTGCACAACGCGACCGAGCGCAGCCTGGTGCTGATGGACGAAGTGGGCCGCGGCACCAGCACCTTCGACGGCCTGTCGCTGGCGTGGGCTGCGGCCGAGCGCCTGGCTCAGCTGCGCGCCTATACGCTGTTCGCCACTCACTACTTCGAGCTCACCGTGCTGCCGGAAAGTGAGCCACTGGTGGCCAACGTGCACCTGAATGCCACCGAGCACAACGAACGCATCGTGTTTCTGCACCACGTACTGCCTGGCCCTGCCAGCCAGAGCTACGGCCTGGCCGTGGCACAACTGGCCGGTGTGCCGGGTGTGGTGATCCAGCGTGCCCGGGAACATCTGGCGCGCCTGGAAACCACCAGCCTGCCGCATGAGCAAGCCCCGGCCGAAAAGGCCAGGGATGTGCCACAGGTGCCGCACCAGAGCGATCTGTTCGCCAGCCTGCCACACCCAGCCATCGAGAAGCTGGGCAAGCTGCAACTGGACGACATGACCCCGCGCCAAGCTATCGAAATGCTATATCAACTAAAGAACCTGTTATAACGGCGCCCACTACAAGCTGGTAGAATCCGCCGCGGTTTGCTGGTGCTGCAGGTTATTAGCCTGGCCTGCAGCCACATACCTGTAAACCGCGCGGCCCTGAGAGGAAGGGCCGCCGCCGTCGCCTGAGGAGAGAACTAGAAATGACCTTCGTCGTCACCGACAACTGCATCAAATGCAAATACACCGACTGCGTGGAAGTCTGTCCGGTGGACTGCTTCTACGAAGGCCCGAACTTCCTGGTCATCCACCCGGACGAGTGCATTGACTGCGCACTGTGCGAACCGGAATGCCCGGCGCAAGCCATCTTCTCGGAAGACGAAATCCCTGCCGGGATGGAGAACTTCATCGAGCTGAACGCCGAGCTGGCGGAAGTCTGGCCAAACATCACCGAGCGTAAGGAAGCCCTGCCTGACGCTGAAGAGTGGGACGGCAAGACTGGCAAGATTGCAGACCTGGAGCGCTGATAGCGCCCGGACACGGAAAAGGCCCCTCGGGGCCTTTTCTGGTTTTTTACGGGCAAAAAAAAGGGGCGGTTTGACCCGCCCACATTTTTTCCGTAGTCCCTGCTTGTCCCTAACATCATCCTGATGAAATCGCTTCTTGCGACGTCCTTGGCCTTCGTCCTGAAAGCCTGTGCATGTCCCTGTGCACAGTTCGAATATTAGCGGGTTGCGCCGGGCGGGCAAGCGCGAAACCTCACAAGGTATTGCTGGGGACACATTTCCTCACAGCCGAATAAGTCATGTTTTTCAATGGCTTGGAAAAATGCACAGGCTGGAAGCGACAATGATGTACTGAGGCTTGCATAGATAGCTTACAAAACAAGTAAGAAAAGGCTTACACGCAATGTTACTGAGGTAGCGCAGTACACATTAGCTATCTGTTTACCCGGCAGATTTTGGGCCTGCTTTGCAGCCCATTCGCAGCACAAGGCTGCTCCCACAAGAGACCGTGATTGCCCGGATGATCGCGTATCCCAACATTTTCAAATGACACACACAAAAACGCCCCGAGGTCATCGGGGCGTTTTGGGTGACAGGCCTTCGCTACTGGAACAAAGACTCGCTGGACAGGCCGTTCTTCTCAAGGATCTCGCGCAAACGCTTGAGCCCCTCTACCTGGATCTGCCGTACCCGTTCCCGGGTCAGGCCGATCTCCAGCCCTACATCTTCCAGGGTGCTGCTTTCATGCCCACGCAGGCCAAAGCGACGCACCACCACTTCCCTCTGCTTGTCAGTCAACTCGCCCAGCCACTGGTCGATGCTCTGCGACAGGTCGTCATCCTGCAACAGTTCGCACGGGTCGGTGGGGCGGTCGTCGGTCAAGGTGTCGAGCAGGGTCTTGTCCGAATCCGGGCCAAGCGACACGTCCACCGAAGACACCCGCTCGTTCAGGCCCAGCATGCGCTTGACCTCGGCGACTGGCTTTTCCAGCAGCGTGGCGATTTCTTCCGGTGAGGGTTCGTGGTCGAGTTTCTGGGTCAGCTCGCGTGCGGCGCGCAGGTAGACGTTCAGTTCCTTGACCACGTGGATCGGCAGGCGGATGGTGCGGGTCTGGTTCATGATCGCCCGTTCGATGGTCTGGCGAATCCACCAGGTCGCATAGGTCGAAAAACGGAAACCACGCTCCGGGTCGAACTTCTCGACCGCACGGATAAGCCCCAGGTTGCCCTCCTCGATCAGGTCGAGCAGCGACAGGCCGCGGTTCACGTAACGACGGGCAATTTTGACAACCAGGCGCAGGTTGCTTTCGATCATGCGCTTGCGGCCAGCAGGATCGCCCTTCTGCGACAAGCGCGCGAAGTGCACTTCCTCTTCTGGCGAAAGCAGGGGCGAGAAGCCGATCTCGTTGAGATACAACTGGGTGGCATCAAGCGCCCGGCTGTAATCGATGTACTTGTGTTGCTTGAGTGAAGAGCCCGACTTGGCCCTCGTCCGAACCGAAGATACAGCAGGTTCGTCTGACACCACATCCGTTTCCAAAACGATACCCGTCTCCATCAGGAGGACGTCATCGTCGATGTCAAACTCCGGCACTTCTTTACTGAGAGCCATTGTTATAGTCCTTTGCTGAGTTCGAACTCAGACTCGAGCGGCACCTTTTTCCCTGGCAGCGCTGGAGCCTGTCCCCTCTACATCACAGGAACAGGCCGGGTACAACGATCAACGGCGTGGCAGGAACTGGAGTGGATCGACGGGTTTGCCCTGGCGGCGAATCTCGAAATGCAGCTTCACCCGATCTGTGCCTGTAGACCCCATTTCAGCAATCGACTGCCCTGCCTTGACCTGCTGCCCCTCCCGAACCAACAGCCTGCGGTTATGGCCGTAGGCACTGACGTAGGTATCGCTGTGTTTGATGATGATCAGCTCGCCGTAGCCCCTTAAACCACTCCCGGCGTACACCACCGCACCATCAGACGCAGCAAAAACAGGCTGTCCCAAATCACCGGCGATATCAATGCCTTTATTCAAACTACCGTTTGAAGCAAATTTTCCAATCAGCACACCGTTGGCTGGCCAGGTCCAGCCGCCTACCGCGCGCTCCGCAGCCGGCACGGTGGCAACCACCGGCGCACTGCTGGACGGGGCAGGCGTGGCCGGTTTGCCGGTGCTGGCAGGCGACGTGGACGTGCCCCCCACAGGCCGCCGCGTGACCGTGGTGCGGCTCGACGAGGACGGGTTGGACACCACCGTGGTACTACTGCTAGAACCACTGCTGAAACGAATCGCCTGGCCTGGGCGAATGGTATAAGGCGCCGAGATGCCATTGCGTGCGGCCAGCTCCTTGTAGTCCCAGCCATAACGGAAGGCGATGGAGAACAGCGTGTCACCAGGCTTGACGATGTACTGCCCGGACGTCACCGCCGGGCGCTTGGGCACGGTGTTGTTGCGGTCGACCACCCGCGCGCTGGTATTACTGGTGCTCGAACAACCCACCAGTAGCGTGCCCATGGCCAGTGCAATCAACAGAAGCTTGAAACCCGACCCATCCTTGCGCTGCCGAATGACTGTGTGACCCACCCGCGCTCCCCTCATGGTGCCGAAAAACGATATGAAGACAAGAAATGCAATATTATTGCAATTATAACCAAGCCGGCCGGTAATGGCAGGCTGATGCAAAAGGCTGTAGCAAAGCCGCGGTGCGCGCTGTGTGCTAGCGCTTCGCTCCGCCAGATAGACAGGGCGCAGCTACAAGAATTCGCCACCGGCGCAAAAATACCGTGCAGCTCATGCCCGCAGCACCCAGCTCGACGCTGCACTCAGGCCAGCGGGCCATTGAGCAGCGGCACGAAACGCACAGCACCCAGCACACGGCGGGAGAACCCATGCTCCTCGCGCACGATCAGCATCAGTTGCTGCGTTTCGCCGGCCGGCCCTACCGGTATGACCATGCGGCCACCGGGCGCCAGCTGGTCAAGCAGTGCCTGGGGGACTTCCGGCGCCACCGCAGTGACGATGATGCCGTTGTAAGGCGCCAGCGCCGGCCAGCCTTCACAACCATCGCCCCAGCGGAATACCACATTGCGCAGGTTCAGCTCCACCAGACGCTCCTTGGCACGGTCCTGCAGCACCTTGATACGTTCCACCGAGAAAACCCGCTCCACCAGCTGGGCCAGTATCGCCGTCTGGTAACCCGAGCCGGTGCCGATCTCCAGCACCTTGTCCAGCGGGCCGGCCTCTAGCAGCAGCTCGCTCATGTGGGCAACCATGAATGGCTGGGAGATGGTCTGGTTGTGGCCGATCGGCAGCGCGGTGTCTTCATAGGCACGATGCGCCAGTGCCTCGTCGACGAACAGGTGACGCGGGGTACAACGAATCACGTCGAGCACCTTGGTGTTCGACACCCCTTCTTCGCACAGGCGCTGGATCAGCCGCTCCCGGGTACGCTGGGAGGTCATGCCGATGCCACGCCGCAGCATATCGTCCTCGCGCATCAGAGCAGGCCCTCCAGCCAACCGTCGAGCTGCTCGAAGGCATCATTGAAGGTGCGGTCGAGCTGCAGCGGAGTGATCGAGACAAAGCCTTGCATCACCGCATGGAAGTCGGTGCCCGGGCCGCCATCTTCGGCATCACCGGCCACGGCGATCCAGTAGCCTTCCTTGCCGCGCGGGTTGACCACCTTGGTCGGTGCCGCCGCCCGCGCCCGGTGACCGAGGCGGGTCAGCTGGATGCCACGGATGTGCTCCAGCGGCAGGTTGGGGATATTGACGTTGAGTACGGTGCGTGGCGGCAGCACCAGGCGCGACTGTGCCTCGACCAGGCGACGGGCGATGTAGGCCGCCGTCGGCAAGTTGTCCGGCTGGCGCGACAACAGCGAAAACGCCAGCGACGTGCCACCAAGGAAACGGCCTTCCAACGCTGCGGCGACTGTACCGGAGTACAACACGTCATCACCCAGGTTGGCACCGAGGTTGATCCCCGACACCACCATGTCCGGCGCCTGCGGCAACAGCCCATTAAGCCCCAGGTGCACACAGTCGGTCGGTGTGCCGTTGAGGCTGATGAAGCCGTTGGCCAGGGTCTGCGGGTGCAGTGGCCGGTCCAGCGTCAGCGAACTGCTGGCGCCGCTCTTGTCTTGGTCCGGGGCAATCACCGCGCACTCGGCGTAATCCGCCAGCGCAGCGTGCAGCGCGGCGATGCCGGGTGCGGTGACACCGTCGTCGTTCGAAATCAGAATACGCATGGGCTGTCCGTCTGCCCTGCCGACACCAGATCCACGACTTCGCGCACCACCACGGTGGCGAAGCATCCGGCCGGCAGGACGAATTCCAGTTGCAGGATATCAGGCTCGGGATAATGCCATGTCAGGCCGCCAATAGGGAGCCGCAAAATACGCCGTTCGTGATCCATGCCCGCCTGGGCCAACCAATGACAAAGTGCCTGTTGCCGCTCGCCCACGGCATTTTCCAGCTGCGCGGTGGCGCCGCCTGCGGGCGAACTGCCCTCGCCCCACATCGGGCCGGTCGGATGCAGGTCGAGAATCGCCAGACGTGGGTCGGCGCATTCCGCCTCACCGGCCGGGAAGAAGCTACGGCTGTCGGTGAACGCCAGCAAGTCGCCGACCTGGGCCTGCGCCCAGCTACCTTCGGCGACACGTGCAGCCAGCACCTGATTGAACAGGTAGCTGCGCCCGGCCGAAAGCAACCGCGAACGCACGTTACGCTGCTCGGGCAACGCCTTGCGCGCGGCCCAGTCGAGGGCATCATGGACGTTGCCCCCGCCGTGGCCGAAACGCTGGGTGCCGAAATAGTTGGGCACACCGTGCTGCTTGAGCTGTGCCAGGCGGGCATCCACAGCCTGGTGGTCAGCAGCAAGGGCTGTCAGGCGCAGGGTGAAGCCGTTGGCCGAATGCGCGCCGCGCTGCAGCTTGCGTTGGTGGCGCACCTGCTTGAGCACGCGCAGGCTGGCATCTTCAGCACGCGACAGGTCCGGGTCGGCCTTGCCCGGCAGGTGCAGGCTGAACCACTGACGGGTCAGGGCCTGACGGTCCTTGAGCCCGGCGTAGCTGATAGCGCGCGCCGGCACGCCTGCGGCGCGCGCCAGGCGGCGGGCGGCCTCTTCAGTGTTCAAGTCGCGCTTTTCGACCCACAGCCACAGGTGCTCACCCTGGCCGGACAGCGGAATGTCCAGTACTTCGTCAACCTGGAAGTCTTCAGCCACTGCCTTGAGGACGGCGGTGCCCAAGGGTTCGCCCGATGCGCGCGGGCCCAGCAGTTCCTGCTCGGTCATGCTGGCAGCAGCAGGGCGACCGAATGCACGGCAATCCCCTCCTCACGGCCAGTGAAGCCCAGCTTTTCAGTGGTGGTGGCCTTGACGTTGACCTGGTCGCGTTCAACCTGCAGGTCTTCGGCGATCAGCTGGCGCATGGTCTCGATGTGCGGGGCCATCTTCGGCGCCTGGGCGACGATGGTGGCGTCGACATTGCCGACCTTCCAGCCCTTGGCCTTGACGATGCCGACCACATGGCGCAGCAGCACGCGGCTGTCGGCGCCCTTGAATTGTGGGTCGGTGTCGGGGAAGTGCTTGCCGATGTCGCCCAGCGCCGCAGCGCCCAGCAAGGCATCGCTCAGGGCGTGCAGCAGCACGTCGCCGTCGGAATGGGCCAGCAGGCCGTATTTGTGGGGGATACGCACCCCGCCCAGGGTAATGAAATCACCGTCGCAGAACCGGTGCACATCGTAGCCATGGCCAATACGCATAGAAAAACGCCCTGAATGAGTC
>NZ_JBNRIK010000031.1:14136-49766 GCF_053557975.1 Pseudomonas sp. XP2 | reverse complement strand
CCCCGCCCCGGGGGGCGGGGGCTCCCCGGCGATGGGGCAAACACCCCAGCTACGCCTTACACCCGCCCCAGTGCTATCGCATGATGGCGCAGGTGATCTTCGATGAAGCTGGCAATGAAGTAGTAGCTGTGGTCATAGCCCGGCTGCAAACGCAGGGTCATTTCATGGCCCCCTTTTCGCGCGGCCTGCTCCAGCGCTTCAGGCTTGAGCTGCTTCTCGAGGAAGTCGTCACGGTCGCCCTGGTCAACCAGCAAGGGCGGGCATTCGCCGGCCGGTGTTTCAGCCAGCAGGATGCTGGCATCCCACTCGCGCCAGCGCGCTCGGTCTTCACCCAGGTAGCGGCTGAAAGCCTTCTCGCCCCAGGGGCAATCCATCGGGTTGCTGATGGGCGAGAACGCCGACACCGAGCGGTAGCGCCCCGGGTTGCGCAAGGCGCACACCAGCGCGCCATGCCCACCCATTGAGTGGCCGCTGATGCTGCGCTCGCCCGAAGCCGGGAAGTGCGCCTCGATCAGCGCCGGCAACTCCTCCACCACATAGTCATGCATGCGGTAATGCTGGGCCCAGGGTTGCTGGGTGGCGTTGAGGTAGAAGCCGGCCCCCAGGCCGAAGTCCCAGGCGCCATCCGGGTCGCCCGGCACCTGTTCGCCACGCGGGCTGGTGTCGGGGGCCACGATGATCAGCCCAAGCTCAGCTGCCATGCGCTGGGCGCCGGCCTTCTGCATGAAGTTCTCGTCGGTGCAGGTGAGGCCGCTAAGCCAGTACAGCACCGGCAGCTTCTCGCCCTGCTCGGCCTGCGGCGGCAAGTACACGGCGAACACCATGTCGCAACCCAGCACCTTGGAGTGATGCCGGTAACGCTTGTGCCAGCCGCCAAAGCTCTTCTGGCAGGAGATGTTATCCAGGCTCATGGCACACCTCAGAAGTGGATCACGCTGCGGATGCTCTTGCCTTCATGCATCAGGTCGAAGGCTTTGTTGATGTCTTCCAGGCCCATGGTATGGGTGATGAAGGTATCCAGCGGAATCTCGCCCTTTTCGGACATTTCCACGTAGCTCGGCAGCTCGCTGCGGCCACGCACGCCGCCGAACGCCGAACCACGCCAGACGCGCCCGGTGACCAGCTGGAACGGACGGGTGGCAATTTCCTGGCCGGCACCGGCTACACCGATGATGACCGACTCGCCCCAGCCCTTGTGGCAGCATTCCAGAGCAGCGCGCATCAGTTGCACGTTGCCGATGCACTCGAAGGAGAAGTCCACGCCACCGTCGGTGAGGTCGACAATCACTTCCTGGATCGGGCGGTCGTAGTCTTTCGGGTTGATACAGTCGGTGGCACCCAGTTGGCGGGCAATCTCGAACTTGGCCGGGTTGATGTCGATGGCGATGATGCGCGCGGCCTTGGCCTTGACCGCACCGATCACCGCCGACAGGCCGATGCCGCCCAGGCCGAAGATGGCCACGGTGTCACCCGGCTTGACCTTGGCGGTGTTGAGCACCGCGCCGATACCGGTGGTGACGCCACAGCCCAGCAGGCAGACTTTTTCCAGTGGGGCTTCTTTCTGGATCTTGGCCACGGAGATTTCCGGCAGCACGGTGTACTCGGAGAAGGTCGAGGTGCCCATGTAGTGGAACAGCTGCTGGCCCTTGTACGAGAAGCGCGTGGTGCCGTCCGGCATCAGGCCCTTGCCCTGGGTAGCACGGATGGCCTGGCACAGGTTGGTCTTGCCCGACAGGCAGAACTTGCACTGGCCGCATTCCGGGGTGTACAGGGGGATCACGTGGTCGCCGACGGCCACCGAGGTCACGCCCTCGCCTACCGCTTCGACGATCGCGCCGCCTTCGTGGCCGAGGATCGACGGGAAGATGCCTTCCGGGTCAGCGCCCGACAGGGTGTAGGCATCAGTGTGGCAGACACCACTGGCGACCACACGCAGCAGCACTTCCCCGGCCTTGGGCATGGCCACGTCGACTTCGACGATTTCCAAGGGTTTTTTGGCTTCGAAGGCTACAGCAGCACGGGACTTGATCATCAAAGGTCTCCAAATAGAGGGGCGATTCAGTCTCACAGTGTAATTCACCGCCTTTTGATGAATAATCCGGCCAAAGACAAAACATTATTGCCACACAGGGACAATCCATGAGCAGCCGCTGGGAAGGCATCGACGAATTTGTCGCGGTGGCAGAATCGGGCCAGTTCACTGCAGCCGCCGAACGCCTGGGGGTTTCGTCGTCGCACATCAGCCGGCAAATCGCCCGTCTGGAAGAGCGCCTGCAGACCCGCCTGCTGTATCGCAGCACGCGCCGGGTAACCCTGAGCGAGGCCGGGCAGACCTTTCTGCAGCATTGCCAGCGTTTGCAGGATGGCCGCGAAGAAGCCCTGCGCGCCATGGGCGACCTGGCCAGCGAACCCAAGGGCTTGCTGCGCATGACCTGCGCGGTAGCCTACGGCGAGCGCTTCATCGTGCCGCTGGTGACACGGTTCATGGCGCTGTACCCCCAGTTGCGGGTGGATGTGGAACTGAGCAACCACACACTCGACCTGCTGCATGAAGGCATGGACCTGGCCATTCGCCTGGGCCGCCTTGCCGACTCTCGGCTAGTGGCCACTCGCCTGGCGCCGCGACGCATGTACCTGTGCGCCTCGCCGGCCTACCTGGAGCGTTACGGCCGGCCGCACAGCCTGTCGGAACTGGCGCGGCACAATTGCCTGGTGGGCAGTTCGGACTTGTGGGCGCTGCAGCAGGACGGCCGCGAGATCAGCCAGCGAATACAGGGCAACTGGCGCTGCAACAGTGGCCAGGCGGTGCTGGATGCGGCGCTGCAAGGGATAGGGTTGTGTCAGTTGCCGGATTACTACGTGCTGGAGCACCTGAACAGCGGTGCGCTGGTGTCCTTGCTTGAGGCGCACCAGCCGCCAAATACGGCAGTGTGGGCGCTGTATCCGCAGCAGCGGCACCTGTCACCGAAGGTGCGGCGACTGGTGGATTACCTGAAGGAAGGGTTGGCGGGGTTGCCGGAATATCGCGGGATCTGATGGCAAAGGGGGCCGCAGAGCGGACCCGGCGATTTCAGCGCCTACCCGCCCAGCGTTGGCGCAACCATTCCAGGTCTTCGGGCCGGGTCACCTTGATATTGTCACTGCGCCCTTCCACCAGCCGCGGCGCCTGGCCGGACCATTCGATGGCAGAAGCCTCATCGGTCACCACCACATCCGACACCAGGCACTCGGCCAGCGCCCGGTGCAACGCCCCCAGGCGGAACATCTGCGGGGTATACGCCTGCCAGATGGTACTGCGGTCCACGGTAGCGCTCACCCGGCCATTGCTGTCGGCACGCTTGAGGGTGTCACGCGCCGGCACCGCCAGCAGGCCACCCACCGGGTCGTCCGCCAGCTCCGACAACAACTTGTCCAGGTCGCTGCGCGCAAGGTTTGGCCGCGCGGCATCGTGCACCAGCACCCAGTCGCTGTCCGAGGCCCCCTGGGCATGCAGTAACAGCAAAGCGTTGAGCACCGAGTCGGCGCGCTCACGCCCGCCCGCCGCGCGCTGGATGCGCGAGTCGCTGGCACAACGCAGGGCCGGCCAGTACGGGTCATCTTCAGCAAGGCTGACCACCACGCCGTTGAGCGCCGGGTGGCCAAGAAAACAGTCGAGGCTGTGCTCGAGCAGGGTCCGCCCGGCCAGCTCCAGGTATTGCTTGGGGCGGTCGGCAGCCATGCGGGCACCTACGCCCGCAGCAGGAATCACGGCCCAGAAGGCCGGCAACGTATCGATCATTTCTGTGGCAACTGGAAGAGGGTTTCGCCCTCTTTGACCATTCCCAATTCGTGGCGAGCCCGCTCTTCAACGGTCTCCATGCCTTTTTTCAGCTCCAGCACTTCGGCATCGAGCACACGGTTACGCTCGAGCAGGCGCTCGTTCTCGGCATGCTGCTCGGCAATCTGCTGCTTCAGCTCGGTCACTTGCGCCAGGCTGCCACTACCCACCCACAGGCGGTACTGCAGGCCACCCAGCAGCAGGAGCAGGACGAGGAACAACCAATAAGGACTGCGCATCTAGGTATCCAGGTTAAAAAGACCGCCGCACACTATGCATTTCGGGGTCTCAAATAGCACGAAGCCTGGCCGAGGCCAGGCTTCGTAGACAGAAACCCGTTGGAACGCAGTAAAGTTCAGTAAGAACGTTCCTACAGCTCCGGCTGCTGTCTTTTTACCATCTCTTGCTTAGCCGCGAAACTCGGCACGACCACGGTAAACCGCTTTGGCACCCAGTTGCTCTTCGATGCGCAGCAGTTGGTTGTACTTGGAAACGCGATCGGAACGGCACAGCGAACCGGTCTTGATCTGACCGGCAGCGGTACCCACGGCCAGGTCGGCAATGGTCGAATCTTCGGTTTCACCGGAACGGTGCGAGATCACCGCGGTGTAGCCCGCAGCCTTGGCCATCTGGATGGCTTCCAGGGTTTCGGTCAGCGAGCCGATCTGGTTGAACTTGATCAGGATCGAGTTACCGATGCCCTTCTCGATGCCTTCTTTGAGGATCTTGGTGTTGGTCACGAACAGGTCGTCGCCAACCAGCTGTACCTTCTCGCCGATCTTGTCAGTGAGGATCTTCCAGCCAGCCCAGTCGGACTCGTCCAGGCCGTCTTCGATCGAGATGATCGGGAAGCGCTCGGTCAGGCCTTTCAGGTACTCGGCGAAGCCTTCGGCATCGAACGACTTGCCTTCACCAGACAGGTTGTACTTGCCGTCTTCGTAGAATTCGGAAGCCGCGCAGTCCAGGGCCAGGGTCACATCGGTGCCCAGCTTGTAGCCGGCCTTTTCAACGGCTTCAGCGATAGCGCCCAGGGCGTCTTCGTTGGATGCCAGGTTAGGGGCGAAGCCACCTTCATCACCTACGGCGGTGTTCAGGCCACGGGCCTTCAGCACGGCTTTGAGGTGGTGGAAGATTTCGGTACCCATGCGCAGGCCGTCGGAGAAGGTCTTGGCGCCAACCGGCTGAACCATGAACTCCTGGATATCGACGTTGTTGTCGGCGTGCTCGCCACCGTTGATGATGTTCATCATCGGAACCGGCATCGAGTACTGGCCTGGGGTGCCGTTCAGGTTGGCGATATGCGCGTACAGCGGCAGGTCCTGGTCCTGGGCAGCGGCCTTGGCGGCAGCCAGGGAAACAGCCAGGATGGCGTTGGCGCCCAGCTTGGCCTTGTTCTCGGTACCGTCCAGTTCGATCATGGCGCGGTCCAGGGCCTTCTGGTCGGAAGGGTCCTTGCCCAGCAGCAGCTCACGGATCGGGCCGTTGATGTTGCCGACGGCCTTAAGCACGCCCTTGCCCAGGTAACGGCTCTTGTCGCCATCACGCAGCTCCAGCGCTTCGCGCGAGCCGGTGGAAGCACCGGACGGCGCGCAAGCGCTGCCGATGATGCCGTTGTCGAGCAGTACATCGGCTTCCACGGTGGGGTTGCCACGCGAATCGAGAACTTCACGACCTTTGATGTCGACGATTTTTGCCATTGTTGTAAGCACTCCAGAATTGACGAAAACAACCTAGCTTAAGAAATTCTTGCCGTTCACCAGGCGGGTTTGCAGTGGGCAGGCCGGGTGAAGGGAGCCCCTGACCGATTGGTCAGGGGTGGATCGGGCGCTACTTTACCCGAGAAATGAGCTTTACGCGGTTTCTACCGTCGGAAAACTTTTTACCAGGTCATCCAGTTGCTTGAGCTGGGCCAGGAATGGCTCCAGTTTGTCCAGGCGCAGGGCGCATGGGCCATCGCACTTGGCGTTGTCCGGGTCGGGATGGGCTTCAAGGAACAGGCCGGCCAGCCCCTGGCTCATGCCTGCCTTGGCCAGGTCGGTGACCTGGGCGCGACGGCCGCCGGCGGAATCGCTACGGCCACCCGGCATCTGCAGGGCGTGGGTCACGTCAAAGAATACCGGATACTCGAACTGCTTCATGATGCCGAAGCCGAGCATGTCCACCACCAGGTTGTTGTAGCCGAAGCTAGAACCGCGCTCGCAGAGGATCAACTGGTCGTTACCGGCCTCTTCGCACTTGGCCAGGATATGTTTCATTTCCTGGGGGGCGAGGAACTGGGCTTTCTTGATGTTGATCACCGCGCCGGTCTTGGCCATGGCAACCACCAGGTCGGTCTGCCGCGACAGGAAGGCCGGCAGCTGGATGATGTCGCATACCTTGGCAACAGGCTCGGCCTGGTAAGGCTCGTGCACATCGGTGATCACCGGCACGTTGAAGGTGCGCTTGATCTCTTCGAAGATCTTCAGCCCTTCTTCCATGCCCGGACCACGGTAGGACGTTACCGACGAACGGTTGGCCTTGTCGAAACTCGCCTTGAACACGTACGGGATACCGAGCTTCTCGGTCACCCGCACGTACTCTTCGCAGACCTTCATTGCCAGGTCACGGGACTCCAGGACGTTCATGCCGCCGAACAGGACGAACGGCTTGTCGTTGGCGATCTCGATGTTACCGACGCGAATGATCTTCTGGGTCATTGATCAGGCCTTGTTCTTCTGAGCCAGGGCTGCCTTGACGAAACCACTGAACAGCGGGTGGCCGTCACGCGGGGTGGAGGTGAATTCCGGGTGGAACTGGCAGGCGACGAACCATGGGTGGTCCTTGGACTCGACCACTTCCACCAGCGCACCGTCTTCGGAACGACCGGAAACCACCAGGCCAGCATCGACCAGTTGCGGCAGCAGGTTGTTGTTCACTTCGTAGCGGTGACGGTGACGCTCGGTGATCACGTCCTTGTTGTAGCAGTCGTGCACCTTGGAGCCGGCGGCCAGTTGGCAATCCTGTGCGCCCAGGCGCATGGTGCCGCCCAGGTCGGAAGCCTCGGTACGGGTTTCGACGGCGCCGGTGGCATCTGCCCACTCGGTGATCAGGCCGACCACCGGGTGGCCGCTGTTGCGGTCGAATTCGGTGGAGTTGGCGTCTTTCCAGCCCATCACGTTACGGGCAAACTCGATCACGGCCACCTGCATGCCCAGGCAGATGCCCAGGTACGGTACTTTGTTCTCACGGGCATACTGCACCGCGGTGATCTTGCCTTCCACGCCACGCAGGCCGAAACCGCCCGGCACCAGAATGGCGTCGGCGCCCTCGAGCAGGCTGGTACCCTGGTTCTCGATGTCTTCCGAGTCGATATAGCGCAGGTTTACCTTGGTGCGGTTGGTGATGCCGGCGTGGCTCATCGCTTCGATCAGCGACTTGTACGCATCCAGCAGCTCCATGTACTTGCCGACCATGGCGATGGTCACTTCATGCTCCGGGTTGAGCTTGGCATCGACCACCTTGTCCCACTCGGACAGGTCGGCACCATTGCACTGCAAGCCGAAACGTTCGACGACGAAGTCGTCCAGGCCCTGAGCGTGCAGCACGCCCGGGATCTTGTAGATGGTGTCGACATCTTCCAGCGAAATCACCGCACGCTCTTCAACGTTGGTGAACAGCGCAATCTTGCGACGCGACGAGGCATCGACCGGGTGGTCGGAGCGGCAGATCAGCACGTCAGGCTGCAAGCCGATGGAGCGCAGCTCCTTGACCGAGTGCTGGGTCGGCTTGGTCTTGGTTTCGCCAGCGGTGGCGATGTACGGGACCAGGGTCAGGTGCATCAGCATGGCGCGCTTGGAGCCCACTTCGACGCGCAGCTGGCGGATCGCCTCAAGGAACGGCTGCGACTCGATGTCACCCACGGTACCGCCGATTTCCACCAGGGCCACGTCGGCATCGCCGGCACCCTTGATGATGCGACGCTTGATTTCGTCGGTGATGTGCGGAATGACCTGGATGGTCGCGCCCAGATAGTCACCACGACGCTCTTTACGTAGCACGTGCTCGTAAATGCGACCGGTGGTGAAGTTGTTGTTCTGGGTCATGGTGGTGCGGATGAACCGCTCGTAGTGGCCCAGGTCGAGGTCAGTCTCGGCGCCATCCTGGGTGACGAACACTTCCCCGTGCTGGAACGGGCTCATGGTGCCCGGGTCGACGTTGATGTACGGATCCAGCTTGAGCATGGTGACCTTCAGGCCCCGCGCTTCCAGGATGGCCGCCAGGGAAGCCGAGGCAATGCCTTTCCCCAATGAAGAAACAACACCGCCCGTGACGAATATGTAGCGCGTCATGAAAAACCCTAGAAGTCTGCGTTAAGGCGGCCAGCGCCGCCGGAGAAAGCGAAGGAAGGCCGAAGCCCCCGATCACCTGCGTCAATCACAGTGCATCTCGAAAAACTGTCGCGTCTGTACAGACCAGGGGTATCCCCGGCATGGAGCTCGCTCGTCATTTCCAGAATTCAGCCCAGCAAAAAACTGCTTGGTAATCGGCAACCCCTGTGTTTTCGCGGAAGCCACAGAAGTTGTATCAAGAAGGGAGGGTAGTCTACCGGAATGTACCCTTCATCTCAAACCTTGCGCGCTGGTCGGCAACTGCCAATGCAGCTGGCAATCCGCCTGCACCAGCCCGGGCAGGTTGGCCACCGCCAGCAGGCGCCCGCCCTGATAGAGCAATGGCAGGCGCGGACGCAGGAAATGCGGCACCTGCTGCTCATTGAGCAGGCGCTTGAGGTCGCGCTGGCCGCGCCCTGGGACCTCCAGCCTTTCGCCGCCCTGGCGGTAGGCAATGCGCAGGCCAGCCAGCGGCCCGGCGACATCAAGACGCACCCTGCCGTTTCCTGGCAGCACCAGGGCAGCAGCTGAATTGAGCCAGGCTAGTTCGCCGACAGGCTGCTGCAACCAGTCGCCGCTCAGCCACCAGATGCGACCTTGGCTGCGCACCAGCTCCCCATCGGCAAGCCGCCAGACGGGCTGGGCATCGGCGGCGGCATCGCGCAGGTCGCCCCAGCCAGCCCAATGCCGGGCGTCGGGCAGACGGGTGCGCCGGCTCAGCCAATATTGAACGGCATTACGCTGACGGGCCGGCGACAGCGTCACCAGGGCGGCCAGGTCGAGGGATTCCAGTCCCGACCAGGCAAGGGGCGCGCCTTCTTGCGCAGCCGCCAGGTCGCTCTGGGCCAGTTCGTCCAGCAGGCCCAGCGCTTCACCCAGGTGCTCGGCGGCACGAGCGAAGTTCTGGCCGGCCTGCGGCCAACGTTGCTGCAAGTGCGGGAACACCTCGCCACGCAGGTAGTTGCGGGCAAATTGTGTGTCGCTATTCGAAGGGTCTTCAATCCATGCAAGCCCGTTCACCCGGGCATAGTCATGCAGTTGCTGGCGTGAACAACCCAGCAACGGCCTGATCAGGCTGCCCTGCCCTAGCGCCCGCTGCGCAGGCATCGCCGCCAGGCCACGCAGGCCGGCGCCGCGCAACAGGCGGAACAACAGCGTTTCAGCCTGGTCGTCGCGGTGCTGCCCGGTAAACAGCATGTCGCCTGGGCCCAAGGCTTGCTCGAAAGCGGCATAGCGAGCGTTGCGGGCAGCCTGTTCGAGGCTGGCGCCGGGAGTGACCTGGACGTGAATGACCTGAAGTTCGATGCCAAAGTTGTCGCAGATGGCTTGACAGTGGGCAGGCCAGGCGTCGGCCGCGGCTTGCAGGCCGTGGTGGATATGGATGGCGCGCAGCGGGGGGGAAGCGTGGTAGCGGGCGTGGGTGGCCAGCAGGTGCAGGAGGACGGTGGAGTCGAGACCACCGGAGAAGGCTATGTACCATGTGGGGGCTTGCAGCCAGGGGGTGAGGTTGATCATGAGGGCCTCACATGGCTTGAGATTGCCGGGGGGGCTTTGCACCCCATTCGCCGGCAAGCCGGGCTCCCACAAAGACCGTTGTGGGAGCCCGGCTTGCCGGCGAATGGGCCGCAGAGCGGCCCCTTTGGTATGTCAGAGGCCGTAGCTCATCAGGCGCTCGTAACGGCGAGCCAGCAGCGCGTCGTTGTCCAGCTTGCCGAGCATGTCCAGCTGCTGTATCAGGTCAGCGCGGATGCTTTCCGACACTTTCACCGGGTCACGATGGGCGCCGCCCAACGGCTCCTGGATGACCTTGTCGACGATGTTCAGGCTCTTCAGGCGCTCGGCAGTGATGCCCATTGCCTCGGCTGCGTCGCACGCCTTGTCGGCAGTCTTCCACAGGATCGAAGCGCAACCTTCCGGCGAGATCACCGAGTAGGTGGAGTATTGCAGCATGTTCAGCTGGTCGCACACGCCGATCGCCAGTGCACCGCCAGACCCGCCCTCACCGATCACGGTGGCGATGATCGGGGTTTTCAGGCGCGCCATCACGCGCAGGTTCCAGGCGATTGCCTCGCTCTGGTTGCGCTCTTCGGCGTCGATGCCCGGGTAGGCACCCGGGGTGTCGATGAAGGTCAGGATCGGCATCTTGAAGCGCTCGGCCATTTCCATCAGGCGGCACGCCTTGCGGTAGCCCTCCGGGCGCGGCATGCCGAAGTTGCGGCGTACCTTTTCGCGCACTTCACGGCCCTTCTGGTGGCCGATGACCATGACCGGCTTGCCATCCAGGCGCGCGGTACCACCTACGATGGCGGCGTCGTCGGAGAAGTGGCGGTCACCGTGCAGCTCTTCGAACTCGGTGAAGATGTGCTCCAGGTAGTCCAGGGTGTAAGGACGACGCGGGTGACGTGCCAGGCGGGCGATCTGCCAGCTGGTCAGGTTGCCGAAGATGCTTTCGGTCAGTGTGTTGCTCTTGTCTTGCAGACGGGCAATTTCATCGCTGATGTTCAGCGAATTGTCGTTGCCTACCAGGCGCAGGCCTTCGATCTTGGCTTGCAGGTCGGCAATCGGCTGTTCGAAATCGAGAAAATTCGGGTTCATAGTCATCCGTCTTGGGTCTACGGCCAGGCGGCCGGCCGGTTGATCCGTTTGGCGCCATACCTTAAGGGATCAGGCGCATTCAGGTCGAGATTAAATTTTTGGTCGGTTCAACGATATTGCAGGAAGACGTTCTCACGCCCGAACTGGTCACGCAGCGCCTGAATCAGCCCGTCGGCCGGGTCGATCGACCACTGCTCACCGAACTGCAGCATGGCCTTGGCGTCGCTGCCGGTGTACTCCAGGGTAATCGGGCAAGCACCGCGATGGCGCGTGATCAGCTCGCCCAGCCACTTCAGCCGGTCGCCTTTCAGCGCCTCGTGTGCCACCTTCAGGCGCAGGCTCTCGGCCAGCTTGGTGCGCGCATCTTCCATGGTCATCACCTGCTTCACCCGCAGGCGCAGGCCACCCGAAAAGTCATCGTTGCTGACCTCGCCTTCGACAACCACCATGGCATCGGCCTGCAGCAAAGACTGTGCCGCCATGAAGGAATCAGCGAACAGGGAGGCCTCGATGCGGCCGGAACGGTCATCCAGGGTGACGAAGCCCATCTTGTCGCCCTTCTTGTTCTTCATCACCCGCAGGGCAATGATCATGCCGGCGATAGTCTGGGTCTCGCGCGACGGCTTGAGGTCAATGATGCGCTGACGGGCGAAGCGGCGGATCTCTGCCTCGTACTCGTCGATCGGGTGACCGGTGAGGTACAGGCCCAAGGTGTCCTTCTCGCCCTTCAGGCGCTCCTTGAGGGTGAGCTCGCGCACCTTGCGGTGATTGGCATAGACATCGACTTGCGCTTCATCGAACATGCTGCCAAACAGGTCGACATGGCCACTGTCCGCCGTATGGGCTGCCTGCTCGGCTGCCTTGATGGCTTCGCCCAGCGCCGAGAGCAAGGTTGCACGGTTGATGTCGATGTTGGCCTGGTAGGCCTTGATCTCGTCATGGAAGTGCGGGCCCAGGCGGTCCAGTGCGCCGCTGCGCACCAGGGCATCCAGGGTGCGCTTGTTCACCCGCTTGAGGTCGATGCGTTCACAGAAATCGAACAGGTCCTTGAACGGCCCGCCTTGGGCGCGGGCCTCGACAATGGCCTCCACCGGGCCTTCGCCGACGCCTTTGATCGCGCCCAGACCGTAGACGATTCGGCCGTCGTTGTTGACGGTGAACTTGAAGTCGGAGAAGTTCACGTCGGGCGCGTCGAGGCGCAACTTCATGCTGCGGACTTCTTCTACCAGCACAACCACCTTGTCGGTGTTATGCATATCCGCCGACAGCACGGCAGCCATGAACGGCGCCGGGAAGTGGGTTTTCAGCCAGGCCGTCTGGTAGGACACTAGGCCATAGGCGGCGGAGTGGGATTTGTTGAAGCCATACCCCGCAAACTTTTCCACCAGATCAAAGATGTTACCGGCCAGGTCGGCATCGATGCCGTTGTTGGCGCAACCTTCGATGAAACCACCACGCTGCTTGGCCATTTCCTCGGGCTTTTTCTTACCCATGGCCCGGCGCAGCATGTCCGCACCACCGAGGGTGTAGCCCGCCATCACCTGGGCGATCTGCATCACCTGTTCCTGGTACAGGATGATGCCATAGGTAGGCGCCAGCACCGGCTGCAGGCCTTCATACTGGTAATCCGGGTGCGGATAGGCCAGCTCGGCACGGCCGTGCTTGCGGTTGATGAAGTCGTCCACCATGCCCGACTGCAACGGGCCCGGGCGGAACAGCGCCACCAGTGCGATAAGGTCCTCGAGGCAGTCGGGTTTGAGCTTCTTGATCAGCTCCTTCATGCCCCGGGATTCAAGCTGGAACACCGCCGTTGTTTCGGCTTTTTGCAGCAACTCGTACGTCTTGCGGTCATCCAGCGGGATGAAGTCGATGTTCAGATCGGGCAGGTTCTTCTTGGCCTGCTCGCGGTTGATGATCTCCATCGCCCACTTGATGATGGTCAGGGTACGCAGGCCGAGGAAGTCGAACTTGACCAGGCCGGCGGCCTCGACGTCGTCCTTGTCGAACTGGGTGACTAGGCCGCCGCCCTCTTCATCACAGGCGATCGGCGAAAAATCGGTGAGCTTGGTCGGCGCGATAACCACACCACCGGCGTGCTTGCCGGTACCCCGGGTGACGCCTTCCAGCTTCAGCGCCATGTCCCAGATTTCGCGGGCGTCCTCGTCACCCTTGAGGAAGTCGCGCAGAATTTCTTCCTGCTCGTAGGCCTTCTCCAGGGTCATGCCCACTTCGAACGGGATCATCTTGGACAGGCGGTCGGCCAGGCCGTAGGACTTGCCCTGCACCCGCGCCACGTCACGCACCACCGCCTTGGCGGCCATGGTGCCAAAGGTGATGATCTGGCTGACCGCATTGCGCCCGTAGGCATCGGCCACATATTCGATCACCCGGTCCCGGCCGTCCATGCAGAAGTCGACGTCAAAGTCGGGCATGGAAACACGTTCAGGGTTGAGGAAGCGCTCGAAGAGCAAGTCGTAGGCCAGCGGGTCGAGGTCGGTGATCTTCAGCACGTAGGCCACCAGCGAGCCTGCACCCGAACCACGGCCAGGTCCCACCGGCACGCCGTTGTTCTTGGCCCACTTGATGAAGTCCATCACGATCAGGAAGTAACCGGGGAAGCCCATCTGGATAATGATATCCAGCTCGAATTTCAGGCGGTCCAGGTACACCTGGCGCTTCTCTTCGTAATTGGGCGTGGTGTCTTTGGGCCACAGTACCGCCAGGCGCTCTTCCAGGCCTTCGTGGGAAACGTGACGCAGGTAATCGTCGATGCCCATGCCGTTCGGCGTAGGAAAGTCGGGCAGGAAGTGTTTGCCCAGTTGCACCTGGATGTTGCAGCGCTTGGCGATCTCGACGGTGTTGGCGATGGCATCAGGCAAGTCGCTGAACAGCTCGGCCATTTCCTCGGCCGATTTCAGGTACTGCTGGTCACTGTAGCCACGCGGGCGGCGCGGGTCATCAAGGGTCCAGCCTTCACCAATGCACACGCGGGTTTCGTGGGCGTCGAAGTCCGCTTGCTTGATGAAACGCACGTCGTTGGTGGCCACCAGCGGGGCACCAAGCTTGTCGGCCAACGCCACCGCCGCATGCACGTATTCCTCGTCGCGAGCGCGGTTGGTGCGCTGTACTTCAACGTAGAAGCGCTCGGGGAACATGCCCATCCAGTCTTGCAGCAAGGCCTGGGCTTCTTCGTCCCGGCCGGACAACAAGGCCATGCCGATATCGCCTTCCTTGCCCGCTGAAAGGGCAATCAGGCCCTCGCTGGCAGGGGCGATCCAGTCCCGCTGAAGAATGACCAGGCCGTTACGCTGGCCTTCGGTCCAGCCGCGCGAGATCAACTCGGTGAGGTTGCGGTAACCCTTGGGGTCCATGGCCAGGAAGCAGATGCGCGACAGCGGGGCTTCCGGGTCGGCACCGGCCAGCCACAGGTCGGCACCACAGATCGGCTTGATGCCCGCGCCCATGGCCGTCTTGTAGAACTTCACCAGCGAGCACATGTTGCTCTGGTCGGTGATCGCCACCGCCGGCATGTTCATCCCGGCCAGCGCCTTGGCCAGCGGTTTGATCCGCACCAGGCCGTCGACCAGCGAGAATTCGGAGTGGACGCGCAGGTGAACGAAGGGAACCGACATGGAAGATCCTGTAGCAGTGCTTAACGACAAGGGCGGGATTGTAGCTCAAATGGGGAAGAGATTTGGGGCTGCTTGCACCCTCCCTGCAGGAGCAGCCTTGTGCTGCGAAGAGGCCAGTACCGGCGTAGCAACTGCATTTACCTGACTGGCCCTTTCGCAGCACAAGGCTGCTCCTACAAGAGCGAAAGGGCCGCGAAGGGCCCTGGCAGGTCAGATCAGGGAATGGGGGACGCCTTCGCGTGCTTCCCAGGCCGCCCGCACCGGGGCAAAGGAACGCCGATGAATGGGCGTAGGCCCCAACCGCGCCAACGCCTCAAGGTGCACCGGGGTCGGGTACCCCTTGTGCCCACCAATGCCATACCCGGGGTAGATCAGCTCGAACGCGCTCATCTCACGGTCACGGCTGACCTTGGCCAGGATCGAGGCAGCCGCAATAGCCGGCACCTGGCTATCGCCTTTGACCACCGGCGACGCCGGAACGGCCAGCTTCGGGCAGCGGTTGCCATCGATCAGGGCCAGTTTCGGCGTAATGTGCAGGCCTTCCACCGCGCGCTGCATGGCCAGCATTGTGGCCTGCAGGATGTTCAAGCGGTCGATTTCTTCGACCTCGGCACGGGCGATGCAGAAGCTCAGGGCCTTTTCACAGATCTCGTCGAACAACGCCTCACGCTTGGCTTCGGTGAGTTTCTTCGAGTCGTTCAGGCCGAGGATCGGGCGCGCCGGATCAAGGATTACCGCCGCCGTTACCACCGCACCGCACAGCGGGCCGCGGCCGACTTCGTCGACGCCGGCGACCAGGTCCTCGACCAGGTTGAAGTCCAGTCCAATTTGCATGTCAGCGGTCCTTGAGCAAGGCCAGTACCGCCTCGGCCGCCTGGTTGGAGGCGTCACGGCGCAGGGTGCGGTGAATTTCGTCGAAACGTTCGGTCTGCTGGCTGCCATCGCGCACCAGCGGCGCGAGGGTGTTGGCCAGGGCATCGCTGGTGGCGGCGTCCTGCAACAGTTCAGGCACCAGTTCGCGCTGGGCGAGCAGGTTCGGCAATGACACGTAAGGGCTCTTGACCAGGCGCTTGAGGATCCAGTAGGTCAAGGGCGCCAAACGGTAGGCTACCACCATGGGGCGCTTGTACAGCAACGCTTCGAGGGTGGCGGTACCCGAGGCGATCAAGACCGCATCACAGGCTGCCAGCGCCTGGTGCGACTGGCCATCGAGCAGGGTCAGCGGCAGTACCCGGCCTTCGAGCATGTGTTCAACCTGGGCACGACGCGCGGCGTTGGCGCAGGGCAGCACGAAGTGCACGCCCGGTACCTGCTGCTGCAGACGCTCGGCAGCGTCAAGGAACAACGCCCCCAGGCGCCCTACTTCGCCGCCCCGGCTGCCGGGCATCAGCGCAACCACCGGGCCCGCGCCCAGGCCAAGCGCAGCACGTGCTGCAAGGCGGTCGGCTTGCAGGGGTATGGTGTCGGCCAGCGGATGACCGACAAAACGCACCGGCACGCCCTGCTCTTCATAGAACCGCGCCTCGAACGGCAGCAGCGTCAGCATCAGGTCGCAGCCTTCGCGAATTTTCAGCACGCGCTTCTGCCGCCAGGCCCAGACCGACGGGCTGACGTAATGCACGGTCTTGATCCCGACCTGACGCAGTTTCAGTTCGATGTTGAGGGTGAAGTCAGGGGCGTCAATGCCGATGAAGACATCGGGCTTTGCGTCGATCAGTGTCTGGATCAGCAGCTTGCGGCGCTTGAGCAGCTCGCGCAGGCGCCCCAGCACTTCGACCAGGCCCATGACCGCCAGGCGCTCCATGGGGAAGTACGATTGCAGGCCTTCGGCTTCCATCAAAGGGCCGCCAACACCAATGAAACGTACATCGGGGTGGCGCGCCTTGAGGGCACGCATCAAACCTGAACCAAGGATATCGCCGCTGGCCTCACCCGCGACCAAGGCTACGCAAAGCGGGGCCATGTCAGCGGGTGATGCCGCGGGCGGAGTTCACGATCGACTGACGGAACAGTTCGACCTCAGGGTGCTTCGCAGCCATCTCGGCCAGCTCCTTGAGCGCGTCTTCGACGGTCAGGCTCTGACGATAGACAATCTTGTAGCAACGACGCAGTACGTGAATCACCTCGTCGCTGAAACCGCGGCGGCGCATGCCTTCGAAGTTCATGCTGCGGGCTTCGGCCGGGCTGCCGAACACGGTGACGAAGGCCGGGACGTCCTTGCCGATTGCCGTGCCCATGCCGGAAAACGCGTGGGCACCGATATGACAATACTGATGCACCAGGGTGTAGCCGGACAGGATCGCCCAGTCCCCCACATGCACATGGCCTGCCAGGGCCGTGTTATTGACCAGGATGCAGTGGTTGCCGATGACGCTGTCGTGGCCGATGTGGGCATAAGCCATGATCAGGTTATGGTCGCCCACGGTGGTTTCCGCACGGTCCTGAACGGTGCCGCGGTGAATGGTCACCCCTTCGCGGAACACATTGTGATCACCGATCACCAGGCGCGTCGGCTCCCCCTTGTACTTGAGGTCCGGGGTATCTTCGCCGATGGAGGAAAACTGAAAGATACGGTTGTGCTTGCCGATACGGGTCGGCCCTTTGAGCACAACATGCGGGCCGATAACGGTACCCTCCCCGATTTCCACATCGGGGCCAACGATCGACCAAGGGCCGACCTCGACACCATCGGCCAGCTTGGCCGACGGATCGATAATGGCCCGAGGATCAATCGAATTCATAGGGAGCGTTCCGCGCATGTGATCTGTGCCGAGCAAACCGGCTTGCCGTCCACCAGAGCGCGGCATTCGAATTTCCAGATCATGCTCTTGCGGCTCAGGAACTTGGCTTCCAGCACCAACTGGTCACCCGGCAGTACCGGCTGACGGAAACGCAGCTTGTCGGAACCGACGAAGTAATACAGGGTGCCATCAGCCGGCTTGGCATCGAGCATCTTGAAACCGAGGATGCCTGCCGCCTGGGCCATGGCTTCGATGATCAAAACGCCCGGCATGATCGGGTGCGCCGGGAAATGGCCGTTGAAGAACGGCTCGTTGATGCTGACATTCTTGTAGGCACGAATGCTCTGGGCCTCGAAGTCCAAATCCGTCACCCGGTCCACCAGCAGGAACGGGTAACGGTGAGGCAGGTATTCGCGAATCTCGTTGATGTCCATCATTTCGGGGGGGAAGCCTGTAATAAGAATAGGGAGCGCAGGTGCTGAACACACGCTCCTTTAGCAATCCAAAGAGGAGCCAGCTAGCGACTGTTCACTCTTGCTCAGGGAATGGTATCAGCCTTCTGATGTCGGCAGGCCACCTGAGGTCACGGTATCGACGCGTTTTTCCAGCTGCTGGAGGCGCTTGGCCATGTCATCAAGCTGGCGGATACGCGCAGCGCTCTTGCGCCAGTCAGCCAAAGGCTGCATGGCAGTGCCGGATGAATAGGAACCGGGTTCAGTGATCGAACGGGTTACCATTGTCATCCCGGAAATAAATACGTTATCGCAAATATCAATGTGCCCTACCAGGCCCACGCCCCCGGCCAGCATGCAATGCTTGCCGATACGCGTACTGCCGGAAATGCCCACACAAGCGGCCATGGCCGTATGGTCACCAATCTGCACGTTGTGGGCGATCTGGATCTGGTTGTCGAGCTTGACCCCGTCACCGATTCGCGTGTCGGACAGCGCACCACGGTCGACGGCAGTATTGACGCCGATTTCCACGTCATCACCAATGGTGACGCCACCGATCTGGGCGATCTTGCGCCAGATACCCTTCTCATTGGCAAAGCCGAAGCCCTCGCCGCCGATCACAGCACCCGACTGGATGACCACGCGCTTGCCGATGACGACGTCGTGATACAACGTAACACGCGGCGCCAGCCAGCCCCCTTCACCTACAACGCAACGTGCACCGACGAAGCAATGCGCGCCGATGCTGACATCAGCCTCGATGCGCGCACCGCTTTCGATCACCGCGAACGGGCCGATACTGGCGCTTGCGTCCACCTGCGCGTCCCCAGCCACCACGGCGCTGGGATGGATTCCCGCCACAGCCTTGGGTTTGGGGTCGAACAGGTGGGAAATACGCGCATACGCCTGGTACGGGTCGGCCACAATCAGGGCATTGCCAGCGAAGCTTTCGGCATCCGCAGCCTTGAGCAATACCGCACCCGCCTGGCAGTTATCCAGGTACTTGCGGTACTGCGGGTTGGCGAGGAAGCTCAATTGACCGGGGCCAGCCTCCTGCAAGGTGGCCAGCCCGGTAATCTGCAATGCCTCGGGCCCCTTGAGGGTGGCACCGAGGGCCTCGGCCAGCTGGCCTAGCGTCATGGTCACACTCATATCAACGGGCTTGGTTCATGCGCTCGATGACCTGGCGGGTGATGTCGTACTGAGGCTTGACATCGATGACCGCGCCACGCTCGAGGACCAGGTCGAAACCGCCTTTCTTGATCACTTCCTCGACAGCGCCATCCAGCTTCGGCTTCAGTTGCTTGAGCATGTCGCGATCAGCAACGGCCTTGGCTTCGTTCAGCTCCTTGGACTGGAACTGGAAGTCACGGGCCTTTTGCTTGAACTCGAGCTCCAGGCGCTCACGCTCCTGCTGCTGCATCTTGTCACCGCCTTTGATCAGGCGGTCCTGGATGCCCTTGGCGCTGCTTTCGAGGCTTTTCAGCTTGGTCAGTTGCGGGCCGAACTTCTTCTCGGCATCAACCGCGTATTTCTTGGCGGCATCCGACTCGAGCAGTGCCATCTGATAGTTCAGGACGGCAACCTTCATTTCGGCGAATGCCGGGGTGGCGACCAGCGCCGCGGCCACTACGGCCAGTTGAGCCAATTTACGCACGATGCACTCCTGGATAAACCGTTGTCGTTAAGCAAGGGCCGACCTTAGAAGGTCTGGCCCAGAGAGAATTGGAACACCTGGGTATCGGCATCGTCCGGCTTCTTGACCGGCATTGCCAAGCTGAAGCTCAACGGGCCCAGTGCGGTAATCCAGGTCACACCCAGGCCGACCGAACTGGCCATACCCGAGAAGCCGACCTTTTCGCAATCAGGTTTGTTGCCGCAGTTGGTGTCGAACACGTTACCCACGTCCCAGAACACGGAGGTGCGCAGCGAACGCTGGTCCTTGACGAACGGCAGCGGGAACAACAGCTCGACACCGCCCTGTACCAGCACGTTGCCACCGAACGGCAGCGGATCCTGATCCGGGTCACGGATGGTGCCAGGTTTACCGCCTTCGTCTGCACCTTTACTCGGCGTGCTACGCGGGCCCAGGCTGCTGTCCTTGAAGCCGCGCACGGAGTTGAAGCCACCTGCGAAGTAGTTCTCGTAGAACGGCAGGCCCGAAGTGCTGCCATAACCATCACCATAGCCCAGCTCGGTGTGCAGGCGCAGGGTGTAGTCGTTGTTGATCGGCTGGAACAACTGGCCACGGTAGTCCAGCTTGAAGAACGACAAGTCGCTGCCAGGAATGGTGGATTCCAGGGTCAGGCTTTGCGAGTGACCACGGGTGGCCAGCACGCCTTTGTTCAGGGTCGACTCGGACCAGCCAATCGATGCCTTGAAGTTCAGGAAGTTTTCGCCCTCCTGATCGAGGAAGTCGAAGATCTCGTCAACGGTGTACTTGCCGGTCTTGATCTTGTCCTGCTGCACGCTCAGGCCGTATGTCAGGCGCGAGGTCTCGCTGATCGGGTAGCCCAGGCTGACGCCTGCACCCAGGCTGTCCACTGCGTAGCTGGCCACGTCGACGTCGAGGTCGTCGTAGTTGGTGCTGCGGTAGAAGGCGTTGTAACCCAGGCTGACGCCATCGGCAGTGAAGTAGGGGTCCACGAAGCCGAAGTTGTAGCGGGTCTGATATTCCGAGCGGGTCAGGCCGATGGACACCTTGTTACCGGTACCGAGGAAGTTGCTCTGGCTGATCGAACCCCCGAGGATCAGGCCGGCGCTCTNCCGATGGACACCTTGTTACCGGTACCGAGGAAGTTGCTCTGGCTGATCGAACCCCCGAGGATCAGGCCGGCGCTCTGGGCGAAACCGACGCTGGCGGTGATCGAGCCGGAGGCTTGCTCTTCGACGCTGTAGTTGACGTCGACCTGGTCGTCAGTACCTGGTACTGGCGGGGTCTCGACGTTGACTTCCTTGAAGAAGCCCAGGCGCTCCAGACGGGTCTTGGACTGGTCGATCAGGTAGGTCGAAGCCCAGCCACCTTCCATCTGGCGCATTTCGCGGCGCAGCACTTCGTCTTCGGTCTTGGTGTTGCCGCGGTAGTTGATGCGGTTGACGTAGGCACGCTTGCCCGGGTCGACCACGAACATGATGTCGACCGTGTGGTCCTGGTCGTTGGGCTGCGGCACGCCGTTGACGTTGGCGAAGGTGTAGCCTTCGTTACCCAGGCGGCGGGTGATCAGCTCGGACGTGGTGGTCATCACCTTGCGCGAGAACACCTGGCCCGGCTGCACCAGCAACAGCGACTTGACCTGGTCTTCTGGCACTTTCAGGTCACCGGACAGCTTCACGTCGCGAACGGTGTACTTCTCGCCTTCGTTGATGTTGACGGTGATGTAGACGTGTTTCTTGTCCGGCGTGATGGACACCTGGGTGGAGGCGATGTCCATGTTGATGTAGCCGCGGTCCAGGTAGTAGGAACGCAGGCGCTCCAGGTCACCGGACAGTTTTTCGCGGGCATACTTGTCGTCGTTCTTGAAGAACGACAGCCAGTTGGTGGTCTTCAGCTCGAACAACTGGCCCAGGGTTTCATCATCGAACACGTTGTTGCCAACGATGTTGATGTGCTGGATGGCAGCAACGGTGCCTTCGTTGATCTTGATCTTCAGTGCCACACGGTTGCGCGGCTGCGGCACCACTTCGGCGTCAACCTCGGCCGAGTAGCGGCCTTGGGCCACGTACTGGCGCTGCAGCTCGTTACGCACACCTTCGAGGGTGGCGCGCTGGAAGATCTCGCCTTCGGCCAGGCCCGATTGCTTCAGGCCCTTCATCAGGTCGTCGGTGCTGATGGCCTTGTTGCCTTCGATCTCGATGCTTGACACCGACGGGCGCTCCACCACGTTGATGATCAGCACATTGCCATCGCGGTTCAGCTGGATGTCCTGAAAGAAGCCGGTCTTGAACAGGGAACGGGTCGAGTCCACCAGGCGGCGATCATCGGCCTGGTCGCCGACGTTCAGCGGCAAGGCACCGAAAACACTGCCAGCGGANTCGAGTCCACCAGGCGGCGATCATCGGCCTGGTCGCCGACGTTCAGCGGCAAGGCACCGAAAACACTGCCAGCGGAAACCCGCTGCAGGCCGTTGACGCGGATGTCGGCGATCCTGAAAGCGGAGGCATGGGCCAGCGAGGCTTTCAGCAACAGGATGGAGAGCAACAGGCGCGGGTAGTTCATCAGGGGTTCCAGACAAGCGGATTCGAAGGGGAGCAAGCGCGGGCAACCCGCTGGCAGCGGGCGATGAGGATACGGGCGGGCTGTGTACGGCGCGGTTAGCCAAGGGTAAAGATGTGTAAAGTCCGACCAGCCGGCGGTGACAGTACTGGCCGGCGGGGCGATCATTACAGCCCCTGAAATTGCGATGTCTGGCCCCGATGATCCCTGTGCTGCTGGTCGACGACGACTGCGAACTGACTGAAATGCTCTCTTTGTACCTGGCGCGCGAAGGCTTCCAGGCCACGGCGGTGGCCACGGGTGAAGAGGGCGAGACCCAGGCATTGTCCGGTCACTTCCAGGTGGTGGTGCTGGACGTGATGCTGCCGGGTATTTCTGGCATCGAAGTGCTGCGGCGCGTGCGTGCGCGCAGCCAGGTGCCGGTGCTGCTGCTGACCGCGCGTGGCGACAATATCGACCGTATTGCCGGCCTTGAGCTTGGGGCTGATGACTATGTTCCCAAGCCCAGCTCCCCAGGTGAACTGGTTGCACGCCTGCGGGCGATACTGCGCCGGGTGCAGCCGCAACCGACAGGCGAGGGCAGTGCGCCCGAACAGGTGCGCACGGGCGCATTGAAGCTGTGGCCAGGACGTCGTGAAGCGCATTGGGGCCAAGCCACGCTGGAGCTGACGGGCTCGGAATTCAGCCTGCTCGAAGCGTTGGCTCGCCAGGCTGGTCAGTTGGTCAGCAAGCAGGACCTGTCCCTCAATGCCCTGGGGCGGCCGTTGACCCGTTATGACCGGCGCATCGACGTGCACGTCAGCAGCATTCGGCAAAAGCTCGGCCCGCGGGCCGATGGCAGCAGCTGGATCCAGAGCGTGCGTGGCATGGGCTACATGCTGATTGTCGAATGATGCGTCGGCGTCTGTTCTGGAAGCTGTTCCTGGCGTTCTGGCTGGCCAACTGTCTGACCTTCCTGGTGGGGGCGGGGGCCTTCATGCTCAATGACTGGCGCGGTGATACCCCGGCGCTGCGTTCGCTGCTGGCCACAGAACTGCAGTTACTGCAGCGTTACGGCGAGCAGGCCGGTCGGCAACTGCTGGAGGTGTCACCGCAGCCGCCGGATGTGCGAGTGGGCCTATATGACAGCCAGGGCCAGCTGCTGGCGGGCAGGGCGGTGCCGGTGTCGCGTTTCGAGCAGGCGTTGAGCGACCGAGAAGGCCGCCCGTTGGTGTTGCGTGCGTCGGTGGCTACGGCGCTAGGCGAGCCGCCGCGCCCGCGTGGCATGGGCCCGTTGGTGACCGGCACGCTGATGAGTGCGTTGTTTGCCTTTCTGTGCAGCCTTTACCTGACTCGCCCATTGGCCTGGTTGCGTGAAGCCATGGGGCAGGTGGCCCAAGGCAGGTTCGATGTGCGTGTAAAACCCAGGTTGGGCAAACGGCGCGACGAGATCGTCGAACTGGCCGGGGACTGCGACCGCATGGCCGGCCAGCTCAAGGCCCTGGTACAGGCGCAGCAGAACCTGCTGCACGATATTTCCCACGAACTGCGTTCTCCGCTGACCCGCATGCATGCCGCCATCGGCCTGATGCGTCAGCAGCCTGACCGACACGACATGCTGCAGCGGGTGGAGCGCGAATCACGGCGCATGGACGACCTGATCGAGCAACTGCTGACCCTGGCCCGCGCCCAGGCTCGGCAGGGCGACGGCGCCTTTGCCAGTGTAGATGTGACAGAGTTGCTGGCGCAGATCGTTGAAGACGCCCGTTTTGAAGCGGGCATGAAGCGGTGCCAGGTAACGTTGCAAGCCCAAGGGGCGTTTCTCATCCTGGGGCATGAAGAGCTGCTGTACCGGGCGTTCGAGAACATCATCCGCAACGCTGTTCGCTATACCGCCGTCGGCACAGAAGTGTTGGTGAGCGCTGTGTTGGCGCCGGGCGGGCAATGGCTTCAGGTCAGTGTCAGCGACCACGGTCCGGGGGTAGACCCGGCCCGTCTGAAGCGTATCTTCGAGCCGTTCGACCGCGGCACCGACAGTAGCGACGATGGCTTTGGCCTGGGCCTGGCGATTGCCCAGCGGGCCATTGTCCTGCATGGCGGCAGCATTACCGCGCTGGCCGCAACCAGCGGCGGCCTGCGCGTGCGCATCGAGCTGCCGCAAAACCGCCCTACTTGAAGCCGGTCACGGCATGGGGAACGTAAGGGGCCTGCAAGCGCGCCACCTCGGTCTCGCTCAGCTGCAGTGACAACGCGCCCAGTGCATCGTCCAGATGGGCGGGCTTCGAGGCCCCGACGATAGGGGCGCTAACGCCGGTCTTGCCCAGTACCCAGGCCAGCGCAACCTGGGCCATCGGCACACCCCGTTCGCCAGCGATCTGTTCGACGACATCGATCACTCGGCCGTCCTCCACCTCGGTCTTTTCGTAGAACGACTGGCCGGATACATCGCTGCGGGTGCGTGCTGTCTGCTGCCCGTGCGGCCGGGTCAGGCGCCCGCGGGCCATCGGGCTCCAGGGCATCAGCCCCACCCCCTGGTCCAGGCACAGTGGGATCATCTCGCGCTCTTCCTCCCGGTAGATCAGGTTGAGGTAGTTCTGCATCGACACAAAACGGCTCCAGCCGTTGCTGACCGCTACCTGCTGTGCCTTGGCGAACTGCCAGGCGTACATCGATGAAGCACCGATGTAGCGTGCCTTGCCGGCCTTGACCACGTCATGCAGGGCTTCCATGGTCTCCTCGATGGGGGTGTGGTAGTCCCAGCGGTGGATCTGGTACAGGTCGACGTAGTCGGTACCCAGGCGGGTGAGGCTGGCGTCGATGCTGGCCATGATCGCCTTGCGCGACAAGCCTTGCTCATTGGGCCGGCTGGCGCCTTCCCACATGTTGGCAGGGAAGAACACCTTGGTGGCAATCACGGTTTCTTCCCGGCGGGTGAATGCCTTCAACAGTTTTCCGACGATGATTTCCGAGGTGCCGGCAGAATAGCTGTTGGCAGTGTCGAAGAAGTTGATGCCTTGCTCTACGGCATGGCGAATGATGGGGCGGCTGGCGGCTTCGCCCAAGGTCCAGGGATGCGTGCCGGCGTCGGGTTCGCCGAAGGTCATGCAGCCCAGACACAGCCTGGAAATGTCCAGCCCGGTGTTACCCAGCTTTACGTATTGCATCGTTTTCTCCTTCGGGGGGCGTTAGTGATGGGGGGAGACTAACGCTGGCCCGCCTGCGCGAAAATTCCGCATTAGTGCACGTGCATTACGCAAAAATTCACAAGCGTAGCAGTGGCCGCACCTGTTGCTGAAGGAAGTCGGTAACGGCCTTGATCCGTGGGGTGGCGCGCACGTCTTCATGGACTGCCTGCCAGATTTCGATGCTCATGGTCTGTTCGGCGCTGCCGGCGTCCTTCAGGCCGTGCTCCTGCGCCATGAACGCCGGCAGGCAGGCGATGCCGATGCCGCCGGCACAGGCCTGAGCCTGGATGCGCAGGTCATTGCTGCGCAGTGCGAACGGCTGCTGGCCGGCCTGGCGGTTCAGCCATTGCTGTTGCGGTGAGTTGGCCTGGGATTCGTCGTAACCGATGTAGCGTCGTGCCGCTGCACTGGCCAAGTAGCCGGGCGAGGCGTACAACCGGTAGTCCAGGTGGCCCAGAAGGCTGGCCACCAGGGTCGGTTCTGTCGGCCTGGCCAGGGTGATGCTGATGTCAGCTTCGCGGCGGGCCAGAGATGCCTTTGATTTGCTGCCCACCAGCTTCAGGCGCAACCGTGGGTAGCGCTGGTACAGCTCGCCCAGGCGTCGGGCGACGATGCTGCCGAGCAGTGCCGGTGGTGCCGACAGCACCACCTCGCCTTCCACCGCCTGTTGGCCGGCGCTGGCGAAATGTTCTAGGGCGAAGGAGGACAGGGTCATTTGCTCGGCAAGTTCGGCAACGCGTCGGCCTTCGTCGGTGAGCACATAGGCGCGGGGGCGCCGGTCAACCAGCTTGAGCTTGAGCGAGGCTTCGAGCGAAGCGATGCGCCGGGCCACGGTGGCGTGGTCGACGCCCAAGGCCTTGGCGGCGGCGGACAGCGAACCGGCCGAGGTGAAGGCAGAGAAATGACGCAGGTCTTCCCAATCGAACATGAAGGGCTCGGCAGTGGCTTGTGTGAAGGGGGTAGGGTAGCGGTTTCGGGGGGGCACTGTAGATTGCGGCGGGTTGGAGATTTTGGGGCTGCTTTGCAGCCCCACGTGGCTGGCCTCAGTGGCCGCCTTTCATGCGTCGTGCCACCAGATAGATGCCCAGCCCAACCAGCGCAGTTGCCGCGCCGATATAGCCAGTGCTGGTCCAGCCCAGGCCCGCAGTAATCGCCATGCCACCCAGCCATGGCCCCAGCGCATTGGCCAGGTTGAACGCTGCATGGTTCGACGCAGCTGCCAGGCTAGGCGCTTCATGGGCAATGTCCATCAGGCGGATCTGCAATGGCGCTGCCAGTGCGATCATGGTACCCACCAGGCCGATGCCCAACAGCAGGCTCCACAGTGCCTGGGCGGCAATGGTGAAGAACAGCAGCACGGCGATCGACCACACCAGCACCAGCCCCACGGCGCGGAACTGCAGGCGGTCGAACAGTTTGCCGCCGGCAATGTTGCCGACGATGCCGCCCACCCCGAACGCCGCAAGGCCGAACGGAATCCACTGGGGCGATACCTGGGTCACCTGCAGCATGGTCGGCGCCAGGTAGCTGAATACCGTAAACATGCCGGCAAAGCCGATCGACGCGATGGCCAGCGCCATCCACACCTGCGGGAGGGTGAAGGCTTGCAGTTCCTTGCGTGGGTCGCTGCGCACTTCGTCGTGGCGCTGGGGCACAAAGCGCCATACCAGGGCGATGGTGCACAGCGCGATGGCGCCAACCAGCACGAACGCTGAACGCCAGCCAAAGTACTGGCCCAGATACGTGGCTAGCGGGTTGCCCAGCAGCATGGCCAAGGTCAGGCCCATCATCACCCGTGCAACGGCACCCGCTCGGTGGTCCTTGGCCACCATGCTGGATGCCACCACTGCGGCAATGCCGAAGTAGGCGCCGTGGGGCAGGCCGCTGATAAAGCGGAAGGCAACCAGGCTGCTGAACGAAGGGGCGAAAGCGGTAGCCAGGTTGCCAAGGGCGTACAGTGCCATCAGCAGCAGCAACATGTGCTTGCGCAGCAGCCGCGCACCCAGAATCGCGAGTGTCGGGGCGCCAACCATCACCCCCAGTGCGTAGGCACTGATGGCATGCCCCACCTGGGGCTCACTCAATTGCAGGTTGTTGGCAATGTCGGGCATCAGGCCCATGATGGCGAATTCGCCGGTGCCGATGGCAAAGCTGCCCAGCGCCATGGCGGCTTCCATCTTCGCGACGGTGCCTTTACCGGGGAGAGGGGGTATTTGCGGAACTGACATCTGTATCCCTTTTGAAACATGCTGAAACGTTCAAGGCGGGATCATAGTCAATATTTGCCGGCAACGTCGAGGAACCTGAGCAGCTTGTGGGGGCATCGGCGGCCTGGCTGGGGAGCGTTTAAACGGTCAGCTTCTTGCTGAACTTGGTTTCCATGACAATGTGCGAAGCCGTGTGCGTAACCCCCTTGATCATGTTGATGCGGGTCAGCTCGGCATTGAGCTCGCCCAGCGTATGGGTGGTCAGGTGGATAATGAAGTCCATCTCGCCCGACACCGCATACACCGCCTGCACCGCGTCCATTTTGCGCAGGGTGGTCATCACATCGGTGTAGCTCTTGTTGCTGCACGAGGTCATGGTGAAGCAGTTGATCACCTGCTGCAGCTTGTCCTGGTCGATTCGCACACTGTAGCCGGTGATCACCCCGGCGTTTTCCAGGCGGTTGATGCGCTCCTGTACCGCCGAGCGAGACACGCCCAGCTTGCGCGCCAGCGAGGCGGTGGGCTCACGGGCGTTGGCCTGCAGCAGCCCGAGCAGTTGCCGGTCCTTCTCAGTCAGTTTGAACAGCGCGCCGGGTGGGAGGGCGTCCATGGTGGTTCCTGGTGTTTGTTCTAGTTGTGGTACTGCGCGCGGGCTTCCTGGAACCTGTCCATCAGCTTCAGCCCGGCATACACCGTTTGCGCCGCAGCGGGTCCGAACGGCCCGCCATTCCATTCCAGGCCATAGGCGTCGAACAGGCGGTAGCGGTCGGTTTCGCCACAGATTGCTTCGCTGACAACCCGGGCGCCCACAGGTGCGGTGTTCATACCATGGCCCCCAAATGAAGTACAAGCCCACAGCCCTGGACCGAGGGGGCCGATGTGCGGCATTTTGTGGCGGGCGTAACCCATCAGCCCGGACCAGGCCTTGGCGATTTTCAAACCCTGCAACTGTGGATACACGCTGAGGATGTCACGGGTCAGCAACTGACCCAGGCGCTGTTCGTCCTGCAGGTTGCGCGTGGTGATATGGCCGCCCCACAGCAGGCGGTCACCCTCGACGATGCGGTAGTAGTCGGAGGCGCGGCGGTTGTCGCCGACTGCGTCCGTGGTACGTACTACGTCACGCAGGCGCTCACCCAGGTGTTCGGTCAGCACCACATAAGTGGCAATCGGCAGGAACGCCCGGCGCAGCTGGCCGAACTCCGGGCCGCCGTAGCCACCGCAGCAGTACACCACATCGGCACAGGTCACCGCGCCGTCGGCGGTGATCACGCGATGACTGCCGGCTCTGCGCTCTACCCGCAGCATCGGCGACTGTTCGTGGATGCGACCACCGGCCAGCTCGACCAGCTCGGCCAGGCCCAGGCAGTAGTTCAGTGGGTGGAAGTGAAAACCATGGCTGTCCCGCAACCCCTGGAAGTAGCGGTCGGTGTTCAGACGGCTGCGCAGTGCCTGTGTATCCAGGTATTCCAGGTTGAAATCGAAGTCGCGGGCCATACGGTCGCGGGTGCGCTGCAGGTTGTCGGCGTCGTCGTAGCGCACCACGCTCAGCTTGCCGGTGGTGGCGGCGCAGCCTGGCAACTGGTGGCGGGCGATGGTGTCGCGGACGATATCGACGCCCTCCAGCGATAGCCGGAACAAGGCGGCGGCGGTCTGCTTGCCGCAACGCCGCTCGATCGCCGACAGCCCCTCGGACCACCCCTGCAACACAAAGCCGCCATTGCGCCCAGAGGCGCCCCATGCCACCCGTGCCGCCTCCAGCAACACCACCGAGCGCCCACGCGCCAGCAGCTCGCGGGCCACGCTCAGGCCTGCCAGGCCGCCGCCAATCACGCATGCATCTGCCCGGGTCTCACCGGTCAACCCGGCTCGCTGGGGGGCAGGGCGCATGGTCCCGGTATAGTAGTTGTTGCTGTAGCTGGCCATCGGCTGGGTCATCCTTTTACGGGGCGCTGCAGGTTTTGCGGGCATGGGGGGGCCGTACGCCCTTCAAGTCAAGGGCGCAGGCTTGCGGGTAATGGCGTTACTGCACTTGTGTAAGGTCGGCGCCGTACCATTTTTCCGACAGCTGTTTAAGCGTGCCGTCGGCCTTCATGTCGTCGATGGCCTTGGCCAGTTCAGCGTTGAAGGCGTCGTCGCCCTTGTCGGTGGCGATGGCCAGGGGCTCGTAGTAGGCGGGCTTGCCCTGCACCGGGGCAACCGGGTAACCGGCCTTGATCGCGCCCATGATGGTTGGCAGTGCAGACAGGGTGGCATCCAGGCGGGTGCCGTTGCCTATGCGCAGGTCGTCCAGCGGGCCCATGCTGTCGCCGTAGGTTTGCACGTTGCCCGGCTCCACGCTGTAGCTGAACGCGGGCACGTCCGCGGCGTCGATTTTCAGCCGACGGTTGATATAGTCCTCGGACGTGGTGCCAGCTTCAACGCCGATGGTCTTGCCATTGAGGTCAGCCGCGCTGGCGCCGGCGGCGTCCTTGTGCACCGCGAACACATACGGGGTGTAGTAGTAAATGGCCGGAAAGTCGAGCACCCGCCCCCGCTCGGTGGTGGGTGTCATCGAGCCGACTGACAGGTCCCAGCGGCTTGCCCAGCGCCCCGCGGTGATGATGCCGTATTCCGGGGTGACAAACGCCACCTTGGCGCCCAGGCGCTTGCCAATCTCGTTGGCCACATCAATGTCGAAGCCCTTGAGGGTGTTGTCCTCGCCAAGAAATGACTGCGGTGGCCAGTTGGCGGCTGTGGCCACTTTCATGACCTTGCTCTGGTGGATACGATCGAGCGTGGCGCCGGCCCACGCGGCGCCTGTCATCAAGGTCAGGCAGCCGGCAACGGCGGTAAGGGCAAACAAGCGAGCGACTGGGTTCATACGGAAAGTCTCCGGGCATGCAATTGTTGTTGTGGTATTGGCACAGCGGTAGACACAGGCTCAGTGGCTGAGGATTTGCGAGAGAAACTCCCTGGCGCGCGCATGGCCAGGGTTGTCGAAGAACGCGTCGGGCCGGCCTTGTTCGATTACCTGGCCTTGGTCCATGAAGATGATGCGGTCGGCCACCCGGCGGGCGAAGCCCATTTCGTGGGTAACGCAAAGCATGGTGATGCCGTCCTTGGCCAGCTCGCCCATTACGTCGAGCACCTCTTTGACCATTTCCGGGTCCAACGCCGAGGTCGGTTCGTCGAACAGCATGATGCGCGGCTTCATGCACAGCGCACGAGCAATGGCCACACGTTGTTGCTGGCCGCCGGAAAGCTGCCCGGGGAACTTGTCGGCCTGGCTGGCGATACGCACCCGGTCCAGATACTCCAGCGCCAGGGCGCGGGCCTCTGGCGCGCTGAGCTTGCTGACCAGGCGCGGGCCGAGCACCAGGTTTTCCAGCACGGTCAGGTGCGGGAACAGGTTGAACTGCTGGAACACCATGCCCACCTGGCGACGGATGGCGGCGACGCTTGCCGCATCACGGTTCAGTGGGTTGCCGGCGATTTGCACCTGACCTTTCTGGAAGTCTTCCAGCAGGTTCAGGCACCGGATCAACGTGGATTTGCCCGAGCCGGAAGGCCCACAGACCACCACGATTTCGCCGCTGGCGATCTCCAGGTCAATGCCCTTGAGCACATGAAACTCGCCGTACCATTTCTGCAAGCCGCGAATTGACACGGCGGCCTGGCCGGCAGCGGGGGTAAAAGGCTGGTTCATCAGGGGGTTCCTCGATCAACGGTGGGCGCGGTCGAAACGTTTTTCCAGGCGCGATTGCACGCTTTCGAGCAGGATCGACAGCACCCAGTACAAGACGGCAGCGGTGATCAGCATTTCCAAGTGGCGGAACTCCGCACGGCCCTGGGTGCGGGCGAGGAACATCAGCTCCCATACACCGATCACTGACACCAGCGAGCTGTCTTTGAGCATGGAGATGAACTGGTTGCCGGTAGGTGGAATGATCAGCCGCATCGACTGCGGCAGGATCACCCGGGTCATGGCCTGGAAGGGCGTCAGGCCGATCGCCCGCGACGCTTCCCATTGCCCGCGCGGGATGCTGCTGATACCGGCGCGGAAGATTTCCGTCATGTAAGCGCCGTAGCACAGCGACAACGCCAGGATGCCTGCCGGCACGGCGCCCACCACATAGCCGAGCTGGGGGATGCCGAGGTAGATCAGGTAGATCTGGATCAGTAGCGGCACACCGCGGAAGAACGAGGTGTAGAAGCTGGCAATGGCGATGGCGAAACCGTTGGACGACAGCCGGGCAGTAGCCCCCAGCAGCGCCAGAACAAAGGCGATGGCGATGGAGAGGGTGGACACGTAGACGGTGGTGAACACCCCTTGGGTGATCATGAAGCCGACCTTGCTGGCGATGAAACTGTAAGACAGGTCGAAGGTGTCGAAGAACAGCAGGAACAGCAGCAACAGCTCACACCAGACCGTGATCACCTGGGCCCGTAACGGAAAACGGCCAAGGATGAACAGGTTCAGTACCAGGGTCACCGCCAAGGTGCCGGCCACTGCGGCGTTACGCAGCAGCGGTGCCTGCAGGTCGAGTACGATCGGGCCCATCAGCCGGGCGAGGCTACCGTCACCCACGCCACAGAGCAGGGCGGTGGCGAATATCACAGCGGCGACCAAACCCATGAATGCCGGTTTATCGGTCGCACGCGGTTTGACGATGTGGTCTCTGTACATGGGGTCGTGCCTCACGGAGCTGGGCTCGTTTGTTGTTGTGGGGTCATTGTAGGGAGGCGAAGCGCAGGCAAGAACCTGTGGAATCGCAACAAATATCAAATTTGTTTTGGCAATTACGGAGGTTGCACCCTGACATCTGCCAGTGAATGCCCACCAGATTGCTACCGGGCCACAAGCGTGCGTACAAATGTACTCCACCCGTTTTTTAAGCTGTCTACTGCGCGCATAACTGAAATGCCGGGATGTTGTGGCAAGCCATACGCCTGCTCTTTTAGACTGCCACCTGCGTGCGCCGACATCCGGCCCGCTTGGTGGATAAGGCTGCTGTCGTGAATGCTGGCGTACGTTTTCCCGGGCCCTTGGGTATTTTCTGGCTGGGCCTGCTGCAAATCCTGGTGTGGGGTGGTTCGTTCTTCCTCCTGGCGGTGATGGGCAAGCCAATCCTGCACGAGACCGGCTGGGACAGCGGCTGGGTGTATGGGGCGCTGTCGCTGGCCCTGATGGTGTCGGCGTTGTTGGCGCCGCTGTGCAGCCGCCTGGTGGCGCGCTATGGCGGGCGCTGGCAACTGGCCGCCAGCGGCGCGGTAGTGGGGCTGGGCTTGCTGGTGGTTGCCAACTGCCACAGCCTGCAGGTATTCCTGCTGGCCTGGGTGATCATTGGCGCGGGGATGGCAATGGGGCTTTACGAAGCACTATTTGCCACCCTCGGTGCCCTGTATGCCGAACGGGCGGGACGGGCGATTACGGGCATCACCCTGATTTCAGGGTTTGCCACTACCGTGACCTGGCCGGTACTCGCCCTCGCCATCGAGCAACTGGGCTGGCGCACGGCCTGCATGGCTTATGCGTTGGTGCTGATCGTTGCCGTGGCGCCGCTGTACCTCTGGGTGTTGCCGGCAGGCCAGCCCCGGCAGAAGGCCCAGAGCATGACGGCGGTGGCAGATCAGCCCGTGCACCGCCGCCTTTACTGGCTGCTGACCGCAATCTTCGCCATTGGCGCGATCATCATGACTGCCGTTTCAGTGCAACTGGTGGCGGTCCTGCAGGGCCAGGGCCATTCGCTGGCGGCTGCCATTGGCCTGAGTGCCTTGCTTGGGCCAAGCCAGGTGGCCTCGCGGGTGCTGCAGATCATCGCCGGCAAGCGCCACCCGATATGGACTGCGCTGGTATCATCAGTGCTGGTTGCTGTAGGTCTGACGCTGGTGGCCGTGGCGCCGGGGATGACCGCGCTGGGCCTGCTGCTGTATGGCTGTGGCAATGGTCTGCGCGCCATTGTCAGGGGGCTGCTGCCGCTGGCCCTGATGCCGCCTGCCCAGTATGTTGCGCTGATGGGCAAGATGTCGCGCCCATCATTGATTGGCCAGGCACTGACGCCCTTGGTGGGCGGTTATCTGTTCCAGCACTTCGGCGCGACGGGGGTACTGGCAACGCTCTCGGCCCTGGCATTGACCAGTGTCGTGCTGGTGTTGCTGGTGGTGCATGGCCTCCCGCGGCAAACGGCGTGATCAGGCGCCACTCATTTGGCTAGCAAGGACGAAAACGATGTCGGATGCACCACGTAACCCGTTGCTTATCGATGGGCCGGCCGGCCAGATCGAGCTGCTGATCGACTACTCTGCCGGGCCGCCCAAGGGGGTGGTGCTGGTCAGTCACCCACAACCGCTGCTGGGCGGTAGCCCGCGCCATATCGTGCCGCTGACCCTGGCGCGGCAGCTGTGCGCAGCCGGTTGGCAGGTGGTGCGGCCGAGTTTCCGTGGGGTAGGGCAGACCCAAGGTGCGCACGACGAGGGTATCGGCGAAGCGCAAGACTGCATCGCGGTCATCCGTCACTTCAGACGGGAGTTGCCTGCGCTACCGGTAGCCCTGGTCGGGTTTTCTTTTGGTGCTTATGTGTTCGCCCGTGTGGCCTGTGCGCTTGAAGGGCAGTTGCAGGCAGTGGCGTTGCTGGGGCTGCCGGTGGGTGATGTACCGGGCGGGCGATATTACGAGCCATTGCCGGTGCCTGCGGATTGCCTGCTGCTGCATGGCGAACAGGATGAAATGGCGCCGCTGGCCAACCTGTTGCAATGGGCTGGCCCGGGGCAACGGGCGGTGTTGGTTTATGCAGGTGCCAACCACTTTTTCAAGGGCTGCCTGGGGCGGGCGGCTGAGCAGGTGATCGCCCATCTGGCGTTGAAAACTGCGCTCCCATAGGCACTGGCGCGTCGGTCTGGCACCGGCTTTGCCGGTGTTCGCGGCTAAAGCCGCTCCCACAGGGACCGTATGTGCCCAACATCTGCGCTGTACCTGTGGGAGCGGCTTTAGCCGCGAAAGGGCCGGAACAGGCGAGCCTCACCGCTCCAGGTAATTCATCTGCGCAGCAAAGTCGATGAACCGCTTGCTGGCCAGCGACAGGTATTCCCCCGAGCGCCAACACAATCTGAAGCTCATCAGCTGCGCCGGCCGGAACGGCACCCCGACGATACCCGGCGTGCGCTGCTGGACCGAGCGCAGCAGGGTTGCCACGCCCATGTTGTCCAGCGCGGCCTGCACCACCAGTGAGACGAAGTTGCTCTGCAACGCCACTTGGTAAGTAATCCCGTGTTCGGCGAAGAAGGCGTCCAGTAGGTGACGTTGAACGAACGTGCGGTCGAACACGACCATGTCGGTATTGCGCAGGTCTTGCGCCGTGAGGAAGGCTTTGCCGGCATAAGGGTGGTCGGGGTGCATACACGCCAGCATCTCGTCACTGCCCAGCAGAATCGATTCCTTGTCGGGCGGCACTCGCCTGGACTCCAGCAGTGCCAGGTCGATTTCCCGTTGCTCCAGACGATGGCCAATGTCCTCGGCACTGCCTTCGAATACGGTCATGGCAATGCCTGGATACAGCTGGCGGAAGGCGTTCATCAACCCGGGTACATAGTGCAGGCCGAACATGGGCGGGATGCCCAGGCGCACTTCGCCGCGTTTCAGGTCGGCCATGTCGCGCAGTTCTTGCCGGGCGACATCCATCTCGCGCAACGCCGACGCAATGCGTGGCAGGAACTGTTCGCCCTCGGCGGTCAGGATGACTTTGCGCGTGGTGCGGTTGAACAGGGTCACGCCCAGCTCTTCTTCCAGACGGGTGACGGCCATGCTCAGCGCCGGCTGGGCAATGTGCAAATGCTGCGCAGCCTTGGTGAAGCTGCCCTGGCGTACGATCTCGACGCAGCAGCGCAATGCCTTGAGGTTCATTGAGGGGCTCTACCATTCATAACGAACTGTGATGCTAAGCATCATAACAATATATTTATTATTATTAACCAGAGGGCCTACGATGCGCGCCACTGAGACATCCTGCAACATCTCAGTCACGCAGCGAAATAAAGCTGCAATCCCACAAAGATTTTGAGGTAGTACCCCAAATGGCCAAGGCCGCCGATGTCGTTGTGCAATGCCTGGAAAACGAAGGTGTCGAGTATGTGTTCGGCATTCCCGGTGAGGAAAACCTCGACCTGCTCGAATCCCTGCGCAAGTCGAAGATCAAGCTGGTACTGACCCGCCATGAGCAGTCTGCAGGCTTCATGGCTGCCACCTACGGCCGCCTGACTGGCAAGACCGGCGTCAGCCTGTCCACCCTCGGCCCCGGCGCCACCAACCTGGTCACCGCCAGCGCCTACGCCTACCTGGGCGGCATGCCGATGATGATGATCACCGGCCAGAAGCCGATCAAGAAGTCCAAGCAGGGCCGTTTCCAGATCATTGACGTGTGCGGCATGATGGACCCCATCACCAAGTACACCCACCAGTTT
>NZ_JBNRIK010000031.1:8105-13994 GCF_053557975.1 Pseudomonas sp. XP2 | reverse complement strand
GGAAGACATCGCCGCCGAGCAGACCGATGCACTGCCGATCCCGCGTAGCCTGCACCGCCGCCCGCTGGCCGAACACGTAGCCATCGAAGCTGCCGTCGAGAAATTGCAGAACGCCCGTAACCCGATCCTGGTGATCGGTGCCGGTGCCAACCGCAAGATGACCGCCAAGGTCCTCAAGCAGCTGATCGACAAGACCGGTATCCCGTTCATCACCACCCAGATGGGTAAAGGCGTGGTCGACGAGCGCCACCCGCGCTTCCTGGGCAACGCTGCGCTGTCGTCGGGTGACTTTGTTCACCGCGCCGTCGAAGCCGCCGACCTGATCATCAACATCGGCCACGACGTGATCGAAAAGCCGCCGTTCTTCATGGTCCGTGGTGGTACCGAAGTCATCCACATCAACTTCCGCTCCGCCGAAGTCGATGCCGTGTACTTCCCGCAGGTCGAAGTGATTGGTGACATCGCCAACGCCGTGTGGCAGATCAGCGAAGCGCTGAACGACACGTCGCACTGGGACTTCACCCGCCTGCTGGCCATCCGTGAAGCCAACGAAGCGCAGATCGCCGAAGGCGCCGACGACAACCGCTTCCCTGTCTACCCGCAGCGCCTGGTAGCCGACATTCGTCGTGTACTGCCGTCCGAAGGCATCGTTGCCCTGGACAACGGCATCTACAAGATCTGGTTCGCCCGTAACTACAAGGCGCACAAGCCGAACACCGTGCTGCTGGACAACGCCTTGGCGACCATGGGCGCCGGCCTGCCATCGGCCATGGCGGCACACCTTGTGCACCCGGACCGCCCGGTGATCTCGGTGTGCGGCGACGGCGGCTTCATGATGAACAGCCAGGAACTGGAAACCGCAGTACGCCTTGGCATGCACATCACCGTGGTGATCCTGCGTGACGATGGCTACGGCATGATCCGCTGGAAGCAGGCCAACATGGGCTTCACCGATTTTGGCCTGGACTACGGCAACCCGGACTTCGTCAAATACGCCGAAGCCTACGGTGCCAACGGTCACCGCGTGGAAAGTGCCGAAGGCCTGCTGCCGCTGCTGGAACACTGCATCAAGACCCCGGGCGTGCACGTGATCGACTGCCCGGTCGATTACAGCGAGAACGACCGCATCCTCAACAGCGAGCTGCGTGAGCGTGCGCTGGCGGTATAAGCCCTAAGGTACGGCGCCAGCTTCAAGGCTGGCGCTGCCCTCCTGCAAGAGCGGTTTCAGCCGCGCACCGGCAAGGCCGGTGTTATCCCAGGCCTCGCAGGCCACGCAATCTCCGTCGCTTCCGTCAACGATCCAACAGGCCCTGCAGGCTGGCCAGGATGCTGTTGGCGTCGTAAGGCTTGCGCGCTACGGGGGCAGCCTTCAAGTGCTCGGGAATGCTGATACCGTCGCCATAGCCGGTGGCAAAGAGGAAGGGAACCTGACGGCGTAACAGTTCATCGGCCACGGAAATGGATGTGCCGGTACCCAGGTTGACATCCAGTATGGCCACATCCGGTGTGCAACCGGCGAGCAGTTGCATTGCCTCAGCTTCGGAATTGGCGGTGATCACGTGCTTGATTTGAGCATCGGTGAGAATCTGCTCCAAGCCCACTGCAATCACCAGTTGGTCTTCGAGGATCATCACGCACAAGTCCTCCCGCGCTGCAAAGGTATCGCGCACGCGGGCCATGGCCGAGGCCGGGATGACGGGTTCGAAGGTTTCGGCAATGGTAAGGTGCTTGGCCGGGATACTGAAAAAGCCCTGCAGGCCTTCGGGGTAATACTCCACTGTGCTGGTGCCGCCCAGGTCGAACGGGATGCTGCGGTCGATCAGTACCGAGCCGAAGCCGCTGCGGCTGGGCGGGCGTACCGTTGGCCCGCCACTTTCACGCCAGCTGATGGCGCAGGCGTTCGCGGCGTCGAGTGCCCAGCTTACCGAAAGCCTGCCGCCGGCCCGCGATAGCGCGCCGTACTTGGCCGCATTGGTAGCCAGTTCGTGCAGCACCAGGGCCATTACCGAGTAGGCGCGCGCATCGAGGATGACGTTAGGGCCCTGCAGCTCGATCATGCCGGCAGCCGTGCGATAGGGCGAAAGCTCGGCCTCCAGCAGCCTCTCCAGGCGACCGCCACCATCACCCCGCACCACTTGATCATGGGCCAGTGACAATGCCTGTATACGACCTTTCAATGTCGTCACATAGTCCTGAAGTGTCTGCCCCTCAGCGGTCGGATGGGCAACCAATGCCCCGATCAGCGACAGGATGTTCTTGACCCTGTGGTTGAGCTCTTCATTGAGGATGCGCTGGCGCACTTCTGCCTTCGATCGCTCGCCGGCGAGCAGCTCGTTGTTGTGCAGCACCACTTCGACGATGGCGGTGCGGATGGCATCACCAAACTGGCGATCCTGCTCGGTCCAGGGCAGCGAATGCTGGTGAACGGTTTCTTTCCAGACGGCGAAGCTTTTGCGCGGTGTCAGACGATCCCCCAGCGCCCCGCTGTCGTAGGTCTTGTTAGGGTCCCCCGCCCAGGCGAGTGTCTCGATGACCTCCTTGCGGAAGAAGATCAGGTAGTCCCTCGGCTGTTGCGATATCGGGATGATCAAAACGCCAGAGACGTCGGTGAAGTAAGCCTGGGCAGAGGGATGCACCATCGACAGGCGGTTGGACGCCCAGGTCCGGCCATCGGTGACCCTGCCTGCCAGGTTCAACAGTTCGGGCACGGCAGCCTTCGGCAATACCAGCCCGGATGATACCCAGCGGCCTTGCAGCGATATGCCGACGCCATCGCAGGGGATCAGCGACATGAGTTGCGGCAGGCGTGAGTGGAAGAACCCATCGAGGTCCACTGACAGGGTGGCATCGCGCACGATGTCGTCCAGTGCGTTGTGAACCCGCACGGCGGCTTCGAGTTTTTGCCGGCTGCGCAGGGTCTCGAGATGCAACGCGAAGAACTCGCCGAACATTTCGGCGGCCACCCGCTGCCCCATGGTCAGTGTACGTGGCGTGTAGTGGTGGCAGGCGATCATCCCCCACAGCTCGCCGTTGACGATCACCGATATCGACATGGAGGCGCCCACGCCCATGTTGCACAGGTACTCGCAATGGACCGGCGACACGCTGCGCAGGTGCGCGTAGGACAGGTCTAGCGGTTCGCCTGACGGGTCAAGGACAGGCTCGATGGCGACCCGTTTGAACTGGGCATCGGAGATCACCCGGATGGGGTTGCGCAGGTAAAGCGCTCGGGCCTGCTGCGGGATGTCGGTGGCGGGGAAATACTGGCCCATGAAGCTTTCGAGGTCGCCGCGCTTGGCTTCCGCTACCACTTGGCCAGCCCCGTCTGCACCGAGCTGGTAGATCATTACACGGTCGTAGCCCAGCACCGCGCGGACAAAGCGGGCAGCGTCGCGGATCAATTGGGTGGTCTGGGCGGTTTCGCGCAGCTGGGTAATCAGGGTGCGGGCCAGTTCGATGGGCTCGGCGATGCTGGCGCCCGCCGGTTCGAACTCCAGGATGGCCGAACCCTTGAACAGGTGGGCGGCGATATCGAAGGCCTGGCCGTTGGGCAGCATCACGCCAAAGCTGAGTGCAGGGCGCGAGGCTTCGCGGGTACGGGCCAACGCGTTACGCAAGGTGTGGGCTACCTCGTCCCCTAAGACTGTGTGCAGCTTCTGCCCGTTGATATCGCCTGCCAGGCCCAGCAAATGCGGGGCATTGAGCGAATGGCGCAGGACCACGGTCGCGGATGCATCGCAGGCCAGCAGGCAGCCGTGGGGCTGGATGCTGCCAGGGATCTGGATCGGTTCGCGGTCGCAGTTGGTCAGGTTTACTTGCGGATCGGAGGTCATTTGGCCCGTGCCTAAGGGTAAAGAGTAGGCTGCCAAAAGGGCCGCCACCGTCAGCCTAGCAGGCATTGTCCGCCTTGGGCATTGCCGAGTGGCTGCCTTTTCAGGTTGACGGGGTATGTGCCCGTTCATCTGTGAAACCCAACTCTCGTATGAACATCGAAAACAGCTCGGGGTGAGACGATATGTTCAGCTTCGCGTACAGATGACGCCGGTTCACCTTTATGGTTTCTGGCGAGATTTCACCGTACTGCTGATCCTGTGCGTATACCTGGTGGTCGGGATGTGCGCGCTGTTCAGCCGCGTGCTGCGCCGCGACCGTGAGCACCCTTACCGGATGCCGCTGTGGCCACTGCCGGCCCTGGCTGCGGTGACGGGGCCGGGTACCTGTTGACGACCCTGTTAAGTACGGCTTCAGCCCGGGACATTTTCATCATTCTTGGCATTCTGATTACTTCCGTGTTGCTGTACGGCACGTATGGCAAGTTGAGCCCGGCTTTCCAGAAGCTTTGAGCGAGAGACAAGATGCGAGCACGCGATTTCGGTATCACGCTGGGCCTTGGTCGGCCTGGCCCCCACAACGCCATTACCGATGTGCCGGGTGTACGGGTTGGCCACGCCACCCTGAGCAAGCACCATAACGGCAAGCCTGTACGCACCGGTGTCAGCGTCATCGAGCCCCGCGAAGGCCCGGCGCGCCATCAACCGTGCTTTGCCAATATTTCGCCGCTGTTCGCGGCAGCGGCCGATGCGGTAGAAGAGGCCATTGTCAACGCGATCCTGGCAGGCAGGACCCTGCAGACAGAGGACGGGCGAGAAGTGCCAGGCCTGGAGGGTTCGCGGTTGCTGAAGGCCCTTGAGCAAGTGGGTTGGAAAGCTCAGGGTTAACTCAGCAAGCGAATCGCTTGAAGACAAGCCACGATCAATGCTTTCATTCCGCGCTTGAACCAACGGGTATTGAACGATGAACCGCCCGCTGTTTGTTGCCATCGATGGGCCCAAGGGTACTGGCAAGACCACGCTGCTGGAGGCCGTCACTCAAGCCTTGCGGCTGGACGGGAACAAGGTGATCCGCCTCTGCGAAAGAAACAACGACCCTTACCGGGGCGAGACCATGGTCCTGGTCAACCAGCTTGCCAGAAGCCCATGCCCGGACCTGGAGTTCAAGGTGTGCGAGCGCTTTGCAGAGAGCCGCGCCTGGATTTCCCGGCATGTGCTGCCCAGGCAGCCAGCTGACAGCATCATCCTGATTGATCGCTGGTATCCCTCTGATGCTGCTTTTCGTCGCACGGTGCCTTTTGACCAGATCTTGCGCCTGAACCTTGAGCGAAACGTGCAAGTGCCCGATTTGCATGTCGGGGTTGTCACAGCCGCTGAAACCTCATGGGCACGAGCCGCAGCGCGTACGCGTGGGCTTGGCAGTACGGTGATCTACAACCTTGATGAACAGGTGGCCTGTACCGAGGCGTTCGAGCGTGCCGTTGCAGAGTACGGCTGGGTGTTGTGCCGCAATGAAGGGACGATCGACGAGGCAACCCGGCAGGTGGTTGGCGAGATTCAGGGCGTGCTTGCACGCATGTGAGTTGTGCCAGCAACATGTTCTGGCTGTTACAGCCCGGTTTCCTCAATACAACGCATGAATGGGTTGCCGTGCAAAGTGTTGTGGGTCAAGGACGGCGCAGAGGAAGAGCAGCGGCAACGGCAGCTGCGCCTGCTTGAGCGGGAAAAGAAGCTGCTGGACAAGATTGACGAAGCCCTGGAGCGCATTGCACGGGGTGAGTACGGGTGGTGCAAGGACCCCGGCGAGCCCATCGACCTCAAGCGCTTGCTGCTGCGGCCGACCGCGACACTGAGCATCGAGGCCAAGGAGCGGCAGGAACGCCAGGAGCGGCCTATACGCGAAGCTTGATTCTCTAGGCGTGGATGGCACCGGCTTGGCCGGTGTTCGCGGGGCAAGCCCGCTCCCACAGTGACCGCGCAGGCTTCTGGATTTTGAGTAAGACAGCAGGGCCAAGTTGACTCGCTAGGCATGTATAAACTGCGCTGGCGGCCAATCTGC
>NZ_JBNRIK010000031.1:7865-8095 GCF_053557975.1 Pseudomonas sp. XP2 | reverse complement strand
AGACAGCAGGGCCAAGTTGACTCGCTAGGCATGTATAAACTGCGCTGGCGGCCAATCTGAATACCCTGTGCAGAGCCACTGTCTCGCACAAAGGCTGAAAGCGAGCGTGGTCACTGTGGGAGCGGGCTTGCCCCGCGAACACGGGCGAAGCCCGTGCCATCCACCGTGCAAGATTCTTCGCGGCTAAAGCCGCTCCCACAGTGACCGCGCAGGCTTCTGGATTTTGAGTC
>NZ_JBNRIK010000031.1:0-7855 GCF_053557975.1 Pseudomonas sp. XP2 | reverse complement strand
CACAAAGGCTGAAAGCGAGCGTGGTCACTGTGGGAGCGGGCTTGCCCCGCGAACACGGGCGAAGCCCGTGCCATCCTGCAGGTCGTCAGGCACCCTGCCGGTCGATATCACGGCGCAGGACCACCGACGTGGTAATGTCATCCACGGATTCGTGCCGTGCCACGTTGTCGCGTACCTGGTTGAGGTCGTCGATCGTCCGGGTCTCCACTTCAACCACCAGGTCAAGCTGGCCGCTCACCGAGGAAACCCGCCGCACGCGTGCGTCCGTGGCCAACTGGTCGAGCAGCCCCATGGCAGGCGTGCGCTGCAATGTCACCAGCAAGATCGCGCGTATCACATTGGCATCTATTTCGCCGATATCCGCCCGATAACCGCGAATGACCCCGCTGCGTTCAAGGTTGGCGACGCGCTCGGTCGTGGCGCTTCTGGAAAGGCCTATGCGGCCGGCTAATGCCTTCAGCGCAATGCGCGCGTCCTTCGAAAGTACTTCAAGAATCTCACGATCTTTTGCGTCCAGCTCACGCATTGCACCACCTGATTAGCTTGCCGTCATTATGCCGGTCGGAACCGGCATAATGCCTGTTGATCCCGACGGTATGCAGGGTGTCGGTTTCGGTGGTGCATGACAAGCTATTGAAAAACAATTTGCTCGCTCGGAACGTGATGACATGACAGACCTTTCCCACCCGGCACCTCGGTTTTCGGCAAGCGAAGCCGAGGGCCTTGCAAAAGATTTCTTCAATGTCTCTGGCACTGCCACGCCCCTGGATGGGGAGCGTGATCGCAATTACCGGCTGGAGACTGGCCTGGATGCAGGCTGGATACTGAAAATCGTCAATGCCAGCGAACCCAGGGTGGAAAGCGAGTTCCAAACCGCGCTGCTTGATCACCTGGCCGTGCACGGCGCGCATTTGCGCGTGCCTCACTTGCGGGCCAGCATGGCTGGCGACTACCTGCCATCGGTGACCAGTGCCACAGGTGAAACGCACGCGGTACGCCTGGTCAGCTGGTTGGCCGGTACGCCACTTGCCGAGGCCAGGCGCTCATTCGCCCTGATGAAAAACTTCGGTCGGGCACTCGGTGAACTCGACCGCGCACTGCAGGGCTTCATGCACCCGGGTGCCGTCCGCGACCTTGACTGGGATCTGCGCCATGCTGCGCGCTCCCGGTCGCGCCTGCACTTCATCAAGAGCCCTGAACGCCGGGCCATTGTCGAGCGCTTCATCACCCGGTTTGAACAGACCGTACAGCCCAAGCTGGCGTCCCTCCGGGCGCAGGTGATTCACAACGACGCCAACGACTGGAACATCCTGGTCGATGCCGAAACCACCAGTACCGTGACGGGCTTCATCGACTTTGGCGATGCCGTGCATACCGTGCTGATTGCCGAGGTCGCGATTGCCAGCGCGTACGCCATTCTGGACATGGACGACCCGATCGGCGCTGCTGCTGCGCTGGCCGCCGGTTTCCACGAGACATACCCGTTGCAGGCGCAAGAGCTTGATGTGTTGTTCAACCTGATCGCCATGCGCCTGGTCGTCAGCGTCACGTTCTCCGCTTCCCGGCAGGATCAGACAGAGCACAACCCCTACCTGGCGATCAGTGAAGCGCCTGCCTGGCGCCTGCTGGAACAACTCGACTCGATGAACCCACGGCTGGCCACCGGCATACTGCGCAAGGCCTGTGGTTTCGATGCCATCGAAGGCGCGGGTGATGTCCGCCGCTGGATTGCGGACAACCACAAATCCTTCGCCGACCTGGTGCGCCCGTCCGCCGCCATCCTCAACAAGGTGATTGCACCGTTTGGTGACGCCACCCACGAAATGACCATCGCCTCGGCTGAGCAGCGCCCTGCAGATGCAACCCGTTGGTGGGAAGCGTTTTCTGCTGCTCACCAGGTGCCATTGGCCATCGGGCCATGGGGGGAGTTGCGCACCATCTACACTGACAGCGCGTTCGAGTCCCGTTTCATCAAAGGGCAGCGCCGCACACTGCATGTCGGTGTCGACCTGGTGATGCCAGCGGGTACGCCGTTGTACGCACCGGTCGCTGGCACTGTCAGAAGTGTGGAGGTTGAACCAGACCCGCTGGGGTATGGTGGCCTGGTGATGATCGAGCACACGCCACCCGGTTGCCCGCCATTTCTGACCCTGTGGGGGCACATGGCCCATGAAGCGCTCAGCCGCTTGAAAGCCGGTGACAAGCTCGAAGCCGGCGACTTGGTCGGTTACATGGGCACCGATCATGAAAACGGCGGCTGGATTCCCCACCTGCACCTGCAGATGACCACCGATACCCAGCTGAGTGCGAGCGAGGTCATTGGCGTGGGTGAGCCCGAGTACCAGGAGGTATGGGCCGACCTGTTCCCCGATGCCTCGGCCTTGGCGGGTATCCCGCCAGAGACCTACACCCAGCAAGGGATGACCAAGGCCCAGATTATTGCCAAGCGCAAGGATCTGCTGCTACCTAACCTGTCAATTTCGTACACCGACCCGATCAAGTTCGTGCGTGGTGATGGCGTATGGCTGATCGACAACTTCGGGCGCGCCTACCTGGACTGCTTCAACAACGTGTGCCACCTGGGCCATAGCCATCCCGACGTGGTCGAGGCCTTGACCCGCCAGGCTGCGCTACTCAACACCAACACCCGTTACCTGCACGACAACATCGTCGAGTACGCCGAACGCCTGACCGGTACCCTGCCAGAGGGTCTTTGCGTAGCGTCCTTTGGTTGTTCGGGGAGTGAAGCCAACAGCCTGATGCTGCGCATGGCGCGCAACTACACAGGCAGTGACCAGGCGATCGTGCTGGACTGGGCTTACCACGGCACCACGCAAGAACTCATCGACCTTAGCCCTTACAAGTACAAGCGCAAGGCCGGCAAGGGCAGGGCGGCACATGTTCACGAGGCGATGGTCCCGGACAGCTACTACGCGCCCGGGCACTGGCCAGTGGAAGAGCATGGCAAGCGTTTTGCCGAGTCGGTCGCAGAGCAGCTGGATGCCATACGCAAGGCAGGCAAGGGCCCAGGCTTCTTCCTTGCCGAGTCGATCCCCAGCGTGGCGGGGCAGGTGTTCCTGCCTGACAACTACCTCAAGGAGGTCTACGCCATGGTTCGCGCCGAGGGTGGGCTTTGCCTGGCCGATGAGGTACAGGTCGGGTTCGGCCGCGTCGGTAGCCACTGGTGGGCATTCGAGACCCAGGGCGTGGTGCCGGATGCCGTCACCATGGGCAAACCGATTGGTAACGGCCACCCGATGTCGGCGGTTGTCACCACGCGTGAGGTTGCCGATGCCTTCAATAACGGGATGGAGTATTTCAATACCTTCGCCGGCAACCCTGTGTCGTGCGCGGTAGGCCTGGCGGTGCTCAATGCAATCGAGCGCGACCAGTTGAAAGAAAATGCCTTGAGTGTTGGTAACTACCTGCTCGATGGGTTCCGCAAGCTTCAGCAGCAATTCGATGTGATTGGTGATGTGCGCGGGCTTGGGCTTTTCCTCGGCATCGTCCTGGTCACCGACCGCAAGTCGAAGGCGCCGGCCACGTCCCTGGCCCGGAAAGTGGCTGATGGCGCCAGGGAACGCGGCGTATTGATCGGCACTGAAGGCCCGCATGACAACGTGCTGAAAATGCGGCCATCGATGATTTTCAGCCGGGCCAATGCCGACTTCCTCCTCGACGTGCTGAAAGACAGCTTTACCGCAGCACTGAAGTAGCTTTTGCAGACTACGCGGTCTTTGCAGGCGCGACACAAGGCCGCGCCTGCATCACGCCTTCTGCCGGTCTATGTCACGCCGCAACACTACTGCCGTAGTAATGTCATCTACAGAGTCGTGGCATGCCACGGCGTCCCGCACACGGTTCAAATCATCAATCGTCCGTGCTTCGACCTCCACTATCAAGTCGAGCTGCCCGCTGACCGATGAAACCCGTTTCACCTGGGCGTTCTGTGCCAGAAGGTCCAACAACCCAAGTGCCGGTGTACGTTTCAGCGCTACCAGGATGATTGCCCGTATGACATGGGCATCGATTTCACCGATGTCGGCGCGATATCCGCGAATGACCCCACTGCGTTCCAGTTGCAAAACCCGCTCGCTGGTGGCACTTCTTGACAGGCCAACTCTTGCAGCCAGCGCTTTGAGTGCCACACGCGCTTCCTTGGAGAGTATGTCGAGGATTTCTCGATCTTTGACGTCTAATTCGCGCAATGCTGACACTCCCGCCTGATCACCGATAAGTGACTGGCCGCCCAAAGTACAGTAGGTAAACCAGCCGAATACTTGCTTGTTTTTAGTGCATCGGCAGACACTACTCCAGTTTTTCAAGGCCCGAAGTAGTGCCGGCATTGTGTCGGTCGATTCCGGCAATGTGCCAGTCGAACGCGCACATTGCAGGGTGATTTCAAGGGATCAGTGTGCAAAGCTCTCAGTGAAGGTTGGGGCCTCAGAACCCAAGACAATAAGAAATAGAAACTTCCAAGGAGTGCCTCGATGCTGGCAAGAAAAACCAGGATGCTACTGGCTTCCACCGCTGTTGCGGCGGCTGGGTTGTTCTCTCACGGCTTGGCGCACGCCGATGACTTGCAGGCCGTTCAAGCGTCAAAAGTACTGCGCGTGGCAATGAGCGGCCAATACGCTCCCTTCAGCTTTGCCAATGAAAAAAATGAAATTGTCGGTTTCGACGCCTCCATTGGTGAAGCACTCGCCCAGCGTCTGGGTGTGAATATAAAAATTATCACCACACCGTTTGACGGCATTATCGCCGGGCTGCTGGCCAAGAAGTATGACGCTGTCATTGCCTCGATGACCATTACCCCCGAGCGGCTGAAAGCCGTCGACTTCGTGGGCCCTTATTACCATGCAGGCCGTACCATCGGCGTCAAGGAAGACTCTTCGATCAAGGGGCTTGATGACCTGAAGGATGTCACCGTTGGCGTTACGTTGGGCGACTCGCATGACAAATGGGCGCGTAATCGCGGCAATCTTAAAGTGCGCACCTATAAAGGCTTACCGGAAATGCTGGTGGACCTGGAAGCCGGTCGTATCGACGCGGTAGTGATGGACAGCATTCCGGTCATGGTTGCGGTAAAAGAGACCGGGCAGAAGGTGCGCATCATCAGCCTGCCGGACGAGCAGGGTGGCCGTGAAGGCCTGGGCATTGCCATTCGCAGAAACAACCCTGAACTCAAGGCCCAGTTGCAGAAGGCGCTGGACGAGATTCTGGCCGATGGCACCTATAAAGAAATCTCCATGAAATGGGTGGGTAGCGATATTCGCTGATGCACACCTGGAGTGGCCTGACCGAAAGGTTGGGCCGGGTTGGCTGAATTTTGTGAGTGGTTTTTATGGACCTGTCATTGATCCATCGCACCTACCCGTTCTTCCTGGACGCCGCCTGGGTAACTGTGCAGATCTCGTTGCTATCACTCTTACTGGGTTTACTCCTTGCCTGCGTGCTGGTGGCGTGCCGGTTATCGCCATTTATTATCTTGCGGTGGGCAGCCAAGATTTACGTCAGCGTATTTCGCGGTACACCCTGCCTGGTGCAGTTGTTCATTATCTATTTTGGTGGGCCACAAATAGGTATTGAGCTTGAGCCGTTTTCTGCTGCGGTGATCGGTTTAGGCATGAATATAGCGGCGTATATGTCGGAGTCCATTCGAGGGGCTATCGATAATGTCGACCCAGGCCAGGAGGAGGGCGCACGGTCGATTGGCTTCAGCCGCAGCCAGACGCTGTTGTTCATCATCATTCCCCAGGCAATGAAGCTGATGATCAGGCCGCTTGGCGTAAATGCTATCGGCCTGATCAAGGGTTCTGCCCTGGTGTCGGCCATTTCGGTGGTCGAACTGACTTACACCGCGCAGCGCTTCATCAGTTCAACCTACAAACCGTTCGAGATATTCATGGTGTCGGCGCTGCTTTATATCGTCATGGTCTACGCGGTCAAGTACCTGGTGGAAGTGCTGGACCGGCGCTACGCAACCCAGTGAGGAGTGCCAGTGGAAGGGTTCAACCTGAGTGTCATCACGCCTTACTATGAAATGCTGGCAACCGGTCTGTGGTGGACGGTTGTCATGTTTCTCTGTTCCAGCGTCATCAGCCTGATGGTGGGTGTGTTATTCGCCTTGATCGACCTGTATGCGCCGAAAGCCATGGCACTGCCTGTGCGCTTCGTGACCTGGCTGTTGATGGGCACGCCATTGTTGCTGCAACTGTATCTGATCTATTACGGGCTGGTTCAGGTGGGTATCGATATTCCGGCGCTGGCTGCGGGGATAATCGGGCTAAGCCTGCATTTTGCGGTGTACAACGCTGAGGTGATCAAGTCCGGGATCGAGGCGGTCGACCCAGGCCAGATAGAGGGCGCGCGCTCGATTGGCCTTAGCAAAGCCATGACCCAGCGCTACATCATTGTTCCGCAGGCGCTCAGAAAAACCATTGCGCCACTGGGGAACAACCTCATTGTGTTGCTGAAGGACACTTCACTGGTGTCGATCATCGGTATTGCCGAACTCGTCTACAGCGCCCAATTGGCTGTCAGTGAAACGTATAGCCCCTTTGAGTTCTATATAGCCGTCGCAGTGATCTACTACGTGGCCAATCTGGTACTCGAGGCGGGGTTGCATCTTATTGAAGCCAAGGTCGAGATGTCACGATGAACAACAACGCTATGGTAGAAGTGAAGGGCGCTCGCAAAGCCTACGGCACACTTGAGGTGCTCAAGGGCATCGACCTGTCGGTCTCGCGTGGGCAGATCTTCGCTATCATCGGCCCGAGTGGCTCTGGCAAAAGCACCTTGCTGCGGTCGATCAACCATCTCGAAGTGCTCAATGACGGTGAAATCTGGCTGGATGGTGATCAGGTCAACCGCCCCTTGAAAGGCCGCGCCTTCGAGCAGCACATCAATCGGGTGCGCCAGCAAATGGGCATGGTGTTTCAACACTTCAATCTGTTCCCGCACCTCACCGTCTGTGAAAACGTCGCGATAGGGCCTGTGAAGCTCAAAGGCTACTCGAAAAGTGCGGCCAGAGCGCTGGCCCTGGAGTACCTGCAAAAGGTCGGGCTGGAAAACAAGATTGACGAATATCCGTCGCGCTTGTCCGGTGGGCAGAAGCAGCGCGTTGCCATTGCCCGGGCGTTGGCCATGCAACCCAAGGTGATGTTGTTCGATGAAGCGACCTCAGCCCTGGACCCGGAGCTTGTGGAAGAGGTGAACCTGGTAATGAAGCAACTGGCGGCCGAGCACATGACCATGTTGATCGTCACGCATGAGATGCGCTTTGCCGGCGAGGTTGCTGACCAGATCGTATTCATGGATGGTGGGGTTGTTGTGGAACAGGGGGCTCCTGGGGACATTCTGAGGAACCCGGTGCAGGATCGTACCCGGGCTTTTTTGAAGAAGCATTTGCAAGCCGACCCTTTGTAAGAGGGCCGGGCTTCTTCAAAAACCAGGCAGGCGGGTCAGGCCAGCTTTTCCAGCTCTGGCACCGCTTCGAACAGGTCAGCGACCAGGCCGTAGTCGGCCACCTGGAAGATCGGCGCTTCTTCGTCCTTGTTGATCGCAACGATCACTTTGGAGTCTTTCATGCCGGCCAGGTGCTGGATCGCGCCGGAGATACCGACGGCGATGTACAGCTGTGGCGCAACGATCTTGCCGGTCTGGCCGACCTGCATGTCGTTCGGCACGAAGCCTGCGTCGACCGCAGCACGCGAAGCGCCGACGGCCGCGCCAAGCTTGTCGGCCAGGCTGTACAGGTGCTTGAAGTTGTCACCGTTACCCATGCCGCGGCCGCCGGAAACGACGATCTTGGCAGCGGTCAGTTCCGGGCGGTCGGACTTGGCCAGCTCTTCAC
>NZ_JBNRIK010000030.1:61643-69838 GCF_053557975.1 Pseudomonas sp. XP2 | reverse complement strand
CAAAGCTTCCCCCCGCTGCAACACTCTGCCTACACCCTGCGCGCTTTGCGCCCGGGTTATGTCTACGTGTTCATGAAAGGTCCGAAGGGCGAAAAGCTGGTCATCCATGAGTACGTTGGCGCGGGTCTTTACAAGGAACTGAGTTACAAAGGGCTGGAAAACTACCACCTGCGTGATCGCTATCTCTCCAGCCGCAGCATGGGCTGGGTGTGGGCCGATACCTGCCCCGATACCGCCAGGCAAGTGTGGATCGGCTACAGCCCCCACCTGTGGACCAACGCCGTGACCGCCCGCATCACCGGTTCATCAGCCCTGCGCAAACGGCATATGCGCCAGCTGGACATGGCCGAACTGATCGCCAGCAACCAGGCGCCATCCACCCAGCCCCATGTGTTGCCGGTCAGTGCCCTGCAAACCTGGGTCGAAGACTTCAAGCCAACCGAACGGCGCATGCCGCTGACCTGGAGCAGCGACCCGATCACCGAAACCTTGCCTATCGGCAACCTGGTCGCCGTGGCGCGTCACTACCCCTGGACCCAACCGAAGGTACCGGTGGTAGTAGCACTCGCCGACGCCGAAGGCATGGCCCTGGACCTGAGCCTGTCGGTCTCGGCCTACCAGCATCAAATGCGCGACCTGATGCCCGCCGAACAACTGGCACACACAAAACCCGCGCAACCTCCCGAGCAGGAACCCGTGCCGGCGTGCTACCGCCTGGATGCCGAGCAACTGAGCGTGCACAGCCGCGATTTTCACCATCGCAACCTGGTGGGCATGCTGCTGAACAAGACGCTGGAAAGCATGTACCCGGCCGATGCGCCTTCACCGGAACTGGCCGCGTTCAGGCTGGGCACGGAGCGGCGTGGGCCTGCGCTGTCTGCGGCCGAGTCACATTTCCAGGCCCTCACCCATGAGGATTACTCCCCCAGCGGCGCGCGCCTGGCAAAGCGCATCGATATCGCCAAATACCGGCGTTTCCTTGCCGAACGCGATGAGCTGGAACGGCGTATTGCAGCCCTGCGCAACCTGGCGTTGCAAGCCAGCAATGATCATGACGCCTGGCTGGCCACTGCCGAATCGCAACATATCGACAACCCCCACAGCCTGGCCGCCGCCCTGGCGTGTTACGACCGCGACGAGCGCACCTCCGCCCGCGGCCTGGAAATCTCGCTGGCTTTGCTGATTCACCCGATGGGCCAACCGACACCCGGCACCGAAGAGCATGACCGACGCTTCAAACGCCTGGAGCAATGGTTGGACCAGCACGACAGCCCGCTTTACACCGCCTTGGCGCCGTTCAATCCGTTCAAGGACAAGGCGGATTCGACCGGCTCTTTGTTCGGTGCCAGCGACAACGTGATCGAAGGATTGGTGGGTCGCTTCCCGGCCATGGCCGACATCACCGACCTTACCGCCCAGGCGGTCAATACCGTAGTGCTCAAGCGCCTGCGCGGGCAAACCCGCTGGGATGCCAGTCATGGCCTGCGTCAGCAGGTGCTGTTGGCGGCGCGGGAGGCGAATGCCGAGAAGGCGTTGGGGCTGTTGGNGCCAGTCATGGCCTGCGTCAGCAGGTGCTGTTGGCGGCGCGGGAGGCGAATGCCGAGAAGGCGTTGGGGCTGTTGGTGGCGCGCTACCGAATCACCGAACAGGCCATCACGGAAAATCCATTCAGCCAGGAGGCACAGAAGTATTTGAAGAGCGGCATGGCGCAGGTTGAGGAAATGAAACAACTGCGCATCTCGGGTAGCCGGACAATATCGATAGAACTGACCACCACTGCGCGAGTGAAGCCCAACTTTCTCGGGTTGCTCACCTCGGGCGGTGGGGGTGGTTTGAACGCGGGGATGCTGTGGTTCAACATCTTATCGCTGAAGACGGCCTATAACAGCCTGCAAAAGAACGATGCACCGGAATACACCTTGGGCTTTGCTTCATCGATTTTTGGGGTGATCGGTGCAGCGGCGGCGACGATGGTCAGCGTGCGGGCAACGCAGAAGGCCGTGATGTTGAGATTGAGTCCGACCGCACCAGGCATGGCCTTTGGAAATGGAATCATCAAGTTCTTAAGCAGTAACTTGTTCGCGCGTTTGGCCGGATACCCTGCAATAGCATTCAGCCTATTTTCAGACATATCAAAGGGAATGCGTCAGCTGAAAAGTGGTGGTTCAACTGCAGGCGGATACACCTTGGCCGGAGGGGTAACTATGGCCATCGGCTCTGCTGTCGCCCTTGAAGCAGGGCTTGCCGTTGCGGGCGCGACAACATTAGTACCCTTTGCCGGATGGGCTGCGGCTGCCCTTGTCCTCGTAGGCGTAGCCATCATTGCAGGAGGTTTGTACCTGCACGCCAAGGCACATGAGCACCTTCACAGCCCAATTGAGCTGTGGGCAGCACGCACCGTCTTCGGTAATCGCATCAATGATGGGGAGGGGCGCCCTGGCATCACCTTGGATTTTGAAAATAAACTTCCTGCCTTCGCCTCGCTACAAACTGAAATCAAAGCTTGGCACAACGAGCATTACGGACCAAAACTACTAATGGCCGAACAGGCCCTGTCACTGGGCATAACTAAAGTTGACACTAAATGGCATCGGAATGATCAGTGGTCTCCGCCCAACTGGACTGCTATCACCCATAACGAAGTAGCCACACCTCAACCCACCGTTGAATTCACAGTGCTACTGCCTGGTTTCAGGCTAGGCGTAAGCGAATGGTCAGGGAGCTTGAGCGCCCTGCGAGATAACCAAGGAATGGACGTTTTCCCAATCGCCCCAACCGGCCACCTCGTAGGTGCAGGTTTGGTTCTGCATTTCGAGAACACGCTAACCAACCAAAATCATGTCTTACTGCATCTCGCTTACAGCGCCAATCAAGGGTTGGACGAAGACAATGAGAGCCTCGCAACTTTTCGTCTGGAATGCTGACCATGGCAACCATCTGGATATTCAATTCAACGTCAAATTCTGGGCACAAACCTGCAATTGGAGGGCAACTGGCAAGCGTATCCGAGAACACTTTATGCCTGCGAAATCCATGGGTAACGGACTCTGTTTTTATGGGAAAAATTTATTGCGCAATGATTATCGCATCATTAATAGTTTTCTACCCCTACCTACTATCCAGCGAAGCCTGGAACCCATACACCTTTAGCTATACTTTCATTACCCTCACAGTGCTTGGACCTTTCATTTTCCTACCCTTCTTAGCTTATCGAATATATTTCATAAAGCGCTTATCAAGCTTATGTTTCAACCGATCAACTCAGAAGATTTACTATCAGCGGTTGAGTAAGCTATTCGTCTTTGAATGGGCCAACACCGGCGGAGGCATTTTCAAACGCACCGAATACGGCGGATCATCATTCAGCACGAGCTATGCCCTCGCCTTCGCCCCTCGCCGAGCGGATGGCAGCCTCCACCAAAAAGACTGCCTGTGGGTCGACAGCAACGCCCCCTCCGAACCTGGTGTCAAACACGTCGCTGAAGTCTGGGAATACCTTCGCCATTTCATGGATCACGGCCCGGACAATCTCCCCCCGCCCGGCGAACCCAACTGGTGGCACAAACCGCTGCACGCCATCTGCCTGACCCCGGCAGAAGCCTGGCAACACTATGCGCCCTGGCGAACCGGCGAGCCCGGTGAAATGCAGGGCAAAAAGAACTGGCAACTGCCGTTCTGGGCGGTGCTGTTCCCCTACAACCTCACCGTCGCCATCTGCTGGTACGGCATCTGTCGCCTATTCAATGTTCGCGTCGCGTCACCACCGCCTGAAGCGTTTGAGGAGCGCCCGGCACATTCGGCCAAAGGGAAGCGCGCATGACTGACGCCTCCATCAGCAGTGCCACCTCCGGCCATGCCTGCAGCGCACGCATCTCTGTAGGTGCTGGCTGAGTTCTGCATTTCGAGAACACGCTAGCCAACCAAAATCATGTCTCACTGCATCTCGCTTGCAGCGCCAATCAAGGGTTGGACGAAGACAATGAGAGCCTCGCAACTTTTCGTCTGGAACGCTGACCATGGCAACCATCTGGATGTTCAATTCAAAGACAGGTTCAGGACACAAGCCCGCTATCACTGGGCAGCTATTAAGCTCATCCGACAATTTTTTATGCTTGAGAAATCCATGGGTAACAGACTCGGCATTCATGGGGAAACTGTACTGTGCAATAATAACCATCTCAATGATCGGCTTCTACCCTTATCTATTTGACGGGGAGTTCATGAAGTACTTTAAATCCCACCCACTTTTAATGACCAGCTTCGCACTCACGCCCTTCACATTCCTCCCGTTCCTAATTTATCGAATATACGTCATAAAGCGCTTATCGAGCATATGTTTCAACCGATCAACTCAGAAGATTTACTATCAACGCTTGAGCAAGATATTCGTCTTTGAGTGGAGTAACACTGGCGGAGGCGTTTTCAAACGCACCGAGTACGGTGGTTCATCCTTCAGCACCAGCTACGCCCTCGCCTTCGCCCCTCGCCGAGCGGATGGCAGCCTCCACCAAGAAGACTGCCTCTGGGTCGACAGCAACGAACCCACCGAGCCCGGGGTCAGACACGTCGCCGAAGTGTGGGAGTACCTCCGCCATTTCATGAACCACGGTCCGGACAAGCTTCCGCCTCCCGGCGAGCCCAATTGGTGGCACAAGCCACTCTACGCCATCTGCCTGACCCCGGCTGAAGCCTGGCGCCACTATGCCCCCTGGCGTACCGGCGAGCCCGGTGAAATGCAGGGCAAGAAAAACTGGCAACTGCCGTTCTGGGCTGTGTTGTTCCCCTACAACCTAACGGTCGCGATCGCTTGGTACTTCGTCTGCAAGCTTTTCAATGTCCGTGCAGCCCCCCCACCCGCGGAGGCATTGGAAGGAGCGCCTGCTAGCCCCGAATGACCACCACCTCAATGTATTCACTCGGCACCACCAACGATGAAGGTCCAGCGACGTTGTTCTCCTCCAGCAATTGGGTCAGATCCCGCTCCAGCGCACTGGCCGCCTCTGGCTCCAATGAGGCAAACGCCTTGTGTACCGGCCCATACCAGGTGCGGAACACCTCGATGAAATGCGCCGCCGAGCGATAGCGGAAGTTGAACTGCTGACGACTGACTTTCAGTTCGCCGAGCGCCCCTTCGAACATCACGCGCAACTGCTCCTCATCGCCCCATCGCGAAGGCGGCAAGGCACCGGGGGGTGGCGGCACATGCCGGCTTAGCATTTTGAACATCAGCCCGACAAAGCCTTGCGGGGTCCAGTTGGCCAGGCCGATGCGGCCACCGGGCCGGCACACCCGGACCAGCTCGCGTGCGGCCTGCGCCTGATCAGGGGCGAACATCACGCCGAAGGTGGAAAGCACGGCATCGAAGGTACCGTCGGCAAACGGCAACGCTTCGGCATCGGCCGCCTGGAACAACACATTCAAGTGCTCGGCCCGCGCCCGCTCTTCGCCTCGCTTGAGCAATTCGGGCACATAGTCGGTGGAGGTGACGCGACAGCCGCGGCGGGCAGCGGCCAAGGTGGCGTTGCCGTTGCCGGCAGCAACGTCCAGCACCTGCTCGTCCCAGCGCAAGTCGCAGGCCTCGGCCAGGCGTTCGCCAACCAGTTGCAGGGTGGTGCCGATTACCGCGTAGTCACCGCTGGCCCAGGCGGCCTGCTGACGGGCTTTAAGGGCGTTGGTGTCCAAAGGGGTGCTCATGGTCTGCGCCTTCTTGTTGTGCGCGGCCGAGGTCCTTCTGGCGGTTAACGCGCCATATATTGGGGGAAGAAAAAATTACGCGCCTTTCAAGCGAAGCGGAAAGACGCTTTGGGGATAGCGCCAGGTTCAAAGTGCTATATGAGAGCTGCTGACCCAATCGCCGGCTAGCCAGCCCCATCAAGTTCAGCACAACGCTCAAGAACGGTGCAGTACCTGTGGGAGCTGGCTTGCCGGCGATGAGGGCGGTACAGCCAGCACAAAATAACGAGTGGGACCGCAGCTCTCAGGCGAATTTGGCCCGGGCCGCATGCAGCTTCTTGTAGCTGTCGATCAGGCGCAGGTGGCGGTCGAGGCCTTCGAGCTTCATGCTGGTCGGAGTCAGGCCGTGGAAACGCACGCTGCCGTTCACCGAACCCAGCACCGCGTCCATGCGTGCATTCCCGAACATGCGGCGGAAGTTGGCTTCATAGTCATCCAGCTGCAGTTCGTCATCCAGCTGCACTTCCAGCACCACGTTCAGCGCCTGGTAGAACAGGCCGCGTTCGACGGTGTTGTCGTTGAACTGCAGAAACGCCTCGACCAGCTCCTTGGCATCCTCGAAACGCTGCACCGCCAGGCAAATCAGCAGTTTCAGCTCGAGAATGGTCAACTGACCCCACGCGGTGTTCTCGTCGAACTCCACACCAATCAGCGTGGTGATGGTGGTGTAGTCATCCACATCGCAGTTGTCCAGGCGCTTGAGCAACAACTTCAGGGAGCGACTGTCGAGGCTGTGCAGGTTGAGGATGTCGGCACGGAACGACAAGGCGCGGTTGGTGTTGTCCCAGATAAGGTCCTCGACCGGGTAGATTTCCGAGTAGCCCGGCACAAGGATGCGGCAAGCCGTGGCACCGAGGTTGTCGTACACCGCCATGTACACCTCCTTGCCCAGCGCTTCGAGGATACCGAACAGGGTAGCGGCTTCCTGCTGGTTGGAATCCTCGTCGTGGCCGGAGAAGTCCCACTCCACAAATTCGAAGTCGGCCTTGGCGCTGAAGAAGCGCCACGACACCACGCCGCTGGAGTCGATGAAGTGCTCGACAAAGTTGTTCGGCTCGGTCAGCGCATGGCTTTCGAAGGTCGGCTGCGGCAGGTCGTTGAGGCCTTCGAAGCTGCGCCCCTGCAGCAATTCGGTGAGGCTGCGCTCCAGCGCCACCTCCAGGCTCGGGTGAGCGCCGAACGAGGCAAATACGCCGCCGGTGCGAGGGTTCATCAGCGTCACGCACATGACCGGGAACTCGCCCCCCAGCGAAGCATCCTTGACCAGCACCGGGAAGCCCTGCTCTTCAAGGCCCTGGATGCCGGCGACGATCGCCGGGTACTTGGCCAGCACGTCCTGCGGCACATCCGGCAGGCACAGCTCACCTTCGAGGATTTCGCGCTTCACCGCACGCTCGAAGATTTCCGACAGGCACTGTACCTGCGCCTCGGCCAGGGTATTGCCGGCGCTCATGCCATTGCTGAGGAACAGGTTCTCGATCAGGTTGGACGGGAAGTACACCACCTGCTGGTCGGACTGGCGCACGAACGGCAGCGAGCAGATGCCCCGGGCGGTGTTACCCGAGTTGGTGTCATACAGGTGCGAACCACGCAGCTCACCGTCCGGGTTGTAGATTTCCAGGCAATGCTCGTCGAGGATCTCGGCCGGCAGCGCGTCGCGCGGGCCAGGCTTGAACCACTGCTCGTTCGGGTAATGCACGAACGGCGCGTTGGCCAGCTCTTCGCCCCAGAACTGGTCGTTGTAGAAGAAGTTGCAGTTCAGGCGCTCGATGAATTCGCCCAGCGCCGAGGCCAGCGCCGCCTCCTTGGTGGCGCCCTTGCCGTTGGTGAAGCACATCGGCGACTGCGCATCGCGCACGTGCAGCGACCACACATTGGGCACAATGTTACGCCACGAAGCGATCTCGATCTTCATCCCCAGCCCCGCGAGGATGCCCGACATGTTGGCGATGGTCTGCTCCAGCGGCAGGTCCTTGCCGGGGATGTAGGTGCTGGTGTCTGCCACCGGCATCAACAGGCCCTGGGCATCGGCATCAAGGTTGTCGACCACTTCGATCACGAACTCAGGGCCAGTCTGCACAACCTTCTTGACCGTGCAGCGGTCGATGGAGCGCAGGATGCCTTGGCGGTCCTTGTCGGAAATGTCCTCGGGCAGCTCGACCTGGATCTTGAAGATCTGGTTGTAGCGGTTTTCCGGATCGACGATGTTGTTCTGCGACAGGCGAATGTATTCGGTTGGGATGTCGCGGGCCTGGCAGTACAGCTTGACGAAGTAAGCCGCGCACAAGGCCGAAGACGCCAGGAAATAGTCGAACGGGCCTGGGGCCGAACCATCGCCTTTGTAGCGGATCGGTTGGTCGGCGATCACCGTGAAGTCATCGAACTTGGCTTCGAGACGGAGATTGTCGAGAAAATTGACCTTGATTTCCATGCGGGATTACCGTGATTTAAGCGTGTAAAAC
>NZ_JBNRIK010000030.1:57114-61504 GCF_053557975.1 Pseudomonas sp. XP2 | reverse complement strand
GCTGGCTTGCCGGCGATGGCGCCAGTACAGGCTTGCGTATTCCGCCGGATTGCTTGCCTGATCCTCTGAACCTGGCCCAACCACCAGACCAGCGGTCACACCGCTGTGCTAGCTTTTCTGCACTGGGGAACAACGTATTCCCCGCATAGAAAAACATGGCAACAGCAACCGATGACTGGCAGGTGAACCATGGAACTACGCATTAACCAGCAGACCTACCAGGTCGAGGCGGACGCCGACACGCCCTTGCTGTGGGTGATCCGCGATGATCTGGGGCTGACCGGCACCAAGTATGGCTGCGGCCTGGCCCAGTGCGGCGCCTGTTCGGTACTGGTGGACGGCAACGTAGTACGCGCTTGCGTCACCCCGGTGGCCGGTGTGGTGGGGCGCGACGTCACCACCATAGAGGCCATCGAAGCCGATGCCGTTGGCAAACGGGTGGTTGCGGCCTGGGTCGAGCACCAGGTGGCACAGTGCGGCTATTGTCAGTCCGGCCAGGTAATGGCCGCCACGGCGTTGTTAAAGCACACCCCCAAGCCAAGCGACGCGCAAATCGACGCGGCCATGGTCAACCTGTGCCGCTGCGGCACCTACAACGCCATTCACGCTGCCGTGCATGACCTGGCGCAAGGGGAGCAGGCCTGATGAATACGCCCGTAGAGACCCCTGGCGAACTGCTCAGGCTGCAACTGGGCGAGACAGTCAATTTGTCGCGCCGGCGCTTTCTTGCCGGCACGGCTGTCGGTGCCCTGGTGCTGGGTTTCGGCCTGCCAATGGGGTCGGGCCGTGTGCAGGCAGCGGTTGCAGCCACCCCGGAACGCGGTACCCAGGTGCCCGCTTTTCTGGAGATTCGCCCAGACGGCACGGTACGCCTGCTCAGCCCCTTTATGGAAGGCGGGCAAGGCCCCTTCACCGCCATGGCGCAAATTGTGGGTGAAGAGCTGGATGTCGACCCCGTCAATTTCGTGGTCGATAGCGCACCACCGGGCGAAGCTTACGTGGTGATGGAAAACGGCATGCGCATCACCGGTGGCAGCATGTCGGTGCGCATGAGCTACCCGACCATGCGCCGCCTGGGTGCCCTTGCCCGGGCCATGCTGCTGCAGGCCGGCGCCGAACAACTGGGCGTGTCGGTCGACGAACTCTCGACCACGCCAGGAAACGTGGTACATACCACGACGGGGCGTTCGATACCCTACGGTGACCTCGCCGGGCGCGCCATGGACCTGCCGGTACCCGACCCGGCCAGCGTCAAGCTGCGTGACCCCAGCCAGTTCCGCTGGATCGGCAAGCCTGTTCGCCGCCTGGATGCCTACGACAAGTCCACCGGCAAGGCACAGTACTGCATCGACATAAAGGTCGACGGCATGCTGCACGCCGCCGTGCAACACGCACCACGTCTGGGCATGACCGTGGGCAGCGTGCGCAACGAAGATCAGGTCAAGGCCATGAAAGGCGTGCACTCCGTGCACCAACTGCCGGGCGCAGTGGCCGTGGTTGCCGAGCGTTGGTGGCACGCAAAGCGTGCGGTAGAGGCGATTCAGGTGGACTGGAAAGAGCCGGCCGCCGACAGCAACGTGCGACCGATGCCGGCCGACTTCTCCAGCGACGCATGGCGGGAACACCTCGCCAACGTCGAGGGCCCGGCGCGGGACGAAGAAAACGAAGGCGATATCGCTGGCGCCCTGAGCAATGCCAAGACCAAGGTCGAGGCCAGTTACCACAACCAGTACCTGAACCATGCCCAGCTCGAGCCACCGTCCGCCCTCGCCCGCTTCAACCCGGACGGCAGCCTGGACGTCTGGCTGCCCAACCAGGCCCCGGACATGTTCCGTGATGACATTGCCAAGCGTACCGGCCTGGAACCTGCGCAAATCAACCTGCACTCGCCGCTGCTGGGCGGTTTCTTTGGCCGCCACTTCCTGTACGACTCGGCCAACCCCTACCCGCAGGCCATTGCCTTGGCCAAAGCGGTTGGCCGGCCGGTAAAACTCATCTGGAGCCGCGAAGAGGAATTCCTGCGTGATGTGCTGCGCCCGGTTGCAGTGGTGAAATTCCGCGCCGGGCTGGATGCCGATGGCATGCCAGTGGCCCTCGAAGCGGTCAGCGCCACCGAAGGCCCAACCGAGGCTCTTGCTGGCAAGCAAGGGGAAAAGATCGACCCGACCGCGCTTGAGGGGCTATCAGGCAAGTCGTACGCCATCGCCAACAAGCGCATTGCCCAGATCTACGTCAAAGGCCCGGCCATGCTCGGCTACTGGCGCTCGGTGGGTAACTCGTTGAACGACTTCTTCTATGAATCCTTCCTCGATGAACTGGCAGACAAAGGCGGCAAGGACCCGTTCGAACTGCGCCTGCACCTGCTGCGCGACAACCCGCGCCTGACCACCCTGCTGAACGCGGTCGCCGAGCTGTCCGGTGGCTGGAAACGTGGGCCCTTCACTGCCGAGGATGGCAGCAAACGGGCACGCGGCGTGGCAATGGCCTCACCCTTTGGCTCGGAAGCGGCAGTCATTGCCGAGGTGTCGATCGAGAACGGCCAGGTCAAGGTGCACGACATCTGGCAGGCCATCGACCCGGGTAGCATCGTCAACCCGGCGATCATCGAACACCAGGTCAACGGCGCAGTTGCCCTTGGCCTGTCGCAGACGCTGGTGGAAGAAGCGGTCTATGTGGATGGCAAGCCGCGCGCACGCAACTACGACCTGTACCCGATCCTGCCGCCCTCACGGATGGCACGTGTGCATGTACGCATTGTCGAAAGCGGGGCGAAGATGGGCGGTATCGGCGAGCCACCGCTACCCGCTGTAGCCCCGGCTGTGGCCAACGCGGTCGCGCAGCTTACCGGCCAGCGCGTGCGTAGCCTGCCACTGAGCCGCCATACCTTCAGCTGACTGCACAAGGGAAGCCCGATGACCCATCGTTTCGCAAGAACCGCTGGCTGGCTGGCGCTGCCGTGCCTTGTCGCGGCAGGCCTGCTGGCCTGGTATGTGACCCGCGAGCCGGCCTCGCCGTTTGCCGACGCACAGGCCACTGCCGCTGACCCGGCCCTGATCAGCCGCGGCGAGTACGTCGCCCGCCTCAGCGACTGCGTGGCCTGCCACAGCCTGCCGGACGGCAAGCCGTTCGCGGGTGGACTGGAAATGGCCACCCCGCTGGGGGCCATCCACGCCACCAACATCACCCCCGACCGCGACAGCGGTATCGGCAGCTACAGCCTGGCCGATTTCGACCGTGCCGTACGCCAGGGTGTCGCCCCTGGTGGCAGGCGGCTGTACCCGGCCATGCCCTACCCGTCCTACGCCAAGCTCAGCGATGATGATGTCAGGGCGTTGTATGCGTTTTTCATGCACAACGTGCAACCCGCCCGGCAGGCCAATCTGCCCAGCGACATTCCCTGGCCGCTGAACCTGCGCTGGCCCATTGCCTTATGGAATGGCCTGTTCGCCGCCACCTCGCCATACGCCGACAAGCCCGGCCAGGATGCGCAGTGGAACCGGGGGGCCTACATCGTCCAGGGCCCAGGTCACTGCGGCAGCTGCCACACCCCACGCGGCCTGGCGTTCAACGAAAAGGCCCTGGATGAAGGCGGCAAACCCTTCCTGGCCGGCGCCCTGCTCGACGGCTGGTACGCACCGAGCCTGCGCGCCGACCCTAACACCGGGCTGGGGCGCTGGAGCGAGGCAGAAATCGCGCAGTTCCTGAAAACCGGGCGCAACCGGCATGCCGTGGTGTTCGGCTCGATGACTGAGGCGTTCAACAACTCCACGCAATTCATGCATGACGATGACCTGGCCGCCATTGCCCATTACCTGAAATCACTGCCCGGCGATCCACAGCGTGACGGCGCGCCATGGCAGTACCGGGTCGAATCGGCAGCGGCACGGCTCGACAGCCCGGGGGCGCACACCTATGTGACCCGCTGCGCGTCTTGCCACGGCCTGGACGGCAAAGGCCAAGCCGAGTGGATGCCGCCATTGGCAGGGGCCACCTCGGCACTGGCCAGGGAGAACGCCTCAGCGATCAATATCACCCTCAATGGTTCGCAGCGGGTGGTGGCTGCCGGGGTGCCGGATGCCTATCGCATGCCAGCTTTCCGCCAGCAGTTGAGTGACCAGGAGATTGCCGAAGTGCTGAGTTTTGTGCGTACGGCCTGGGGCAACCAGGGTGGTGCGGTGGATGCGCAGGCGGTAGGCAAGTTGCGTGGTCATACCGACCCAGCCAGCAGCAGCCCGATCATCTTGCATATGCGCTGAATTGACGTGGTTCTTGCACCGGCCTCTTCGCGAGCGCGCCCGCTCCCATCGGACAAACTCTGATTTGATTTAGCGGTGACTTTGTGGGAGTGGGCTTGCTCCGCGAAACCCAGCGCAGCCGGGCCATGCATCGT
>NZ_JBNRIK010000030.1:30868-57104 GCF_053557975.1 Pseudomonas sp. XP2 | reverse complement strand
TGACTTTGTGGGAGCGGGCTTGCCTCGCGAAACCCGGCGCAGCCGGGGCCATCCATCGCGTCGCCTGCTTCGCGGGCATGCCCGCTCCCACAATGGCACTTGCTCCCTGCGCGACAGCGCAGCCCAACTGATTTACTGATTTAGCAATGACTTTGTGGGAGCGGGCTTGCCTCGCGAACCCCGGCGCAGCCGGGGCCATCCATCGCGTCGCCTGCTTCGCGGGGCATGCCCGCTCCCACAATGGCACTTGCTCCCTGCGCGACAGCGCAGCCCAACTGATTTACTGATTTAGCAATGACTTTGTGGGAGCGGGCTTGCCTCGCGAAACCCGGCGCAGCCGGGGCCATCCATCGCGTCGCCTGCTTCGCGGGGCATGCCCGCTCCCACAATGGCACTTGCTCCCTGCGCGACAGCGCAGCCCAACTGATTTACTGATTTAGCAATGACTTTGTGGGAGCGGGCTTGTCCCGCGAACCCCGGCGCAGCCGGGGCCATCCATCGCGTCGCCTGCTTCGCGGGGCATGCCCGCTCCCACAATGGCACTTGCTCCCTGCGCGACAGCGCAGCCCAACTGATTTACTGATTTAGCAATGACTTTGTGGGAGCGGGCTTGCCCCGCGAACCCCGGCGCAGCCGGGGCCATCCATCGCGTCGCCTGCTTCGCGGGGCAAGCCCGCTCCCACAATGGCACTTGTTCTCTACGCGACAGCGCAACCTAACTGATTTGCTGATTTAGCGGTGACTTTGTGGGAGCAACTGCCTTGTTCAATTTCTAGAATCTAGCGCGGTCCCTGCAGGTACGTGCCAGGGCTGTTACTGCCACCGCTCCAGGTTCTGCTTCAGCAGTTGCTCAGGCAGCGCCCCGCCAACGACCTTCGCCATCTCCCGCGCCAGCGCCTCACGCAGCTGTGGCTTGTTGCAGGGCGATTCATGTGACATAGCCAGGTACAACCCTTCACTGGATACAGGCGGCTGCAACACCTGCACGGTATCAGTGATACCCAACGTGCGGGCCAGCGCCATCCCGGGGTACTGCTCGTACACCACGTAGTCACTGCGCTTGTGCATCAGCTTCTCGAACGCCTGCCGGGCACCGGGCACCGCTTCCAGGGTGAGGTTTGCCTGGGCATATTCATCGAACTGCTGGCCATGGCTGTTGTTGACCAGGGTCCCGCCTTTGCGGCCCTTGAGGTCTGCCCATTGATGGTAGGCAAAGGCATTGTCCTGGCGTACCCAGACTACGCTCGGGGTGTGCAGGAATGGCGGGGCGACAAAGTCCATCTGTTGCTGCCGGGCGTGGGTGATGAAATACCCGGCCAGCAGGTCGATCCGGCCTGTGCGGACTTCTTCTTGGGCACGCGACCAAGGCCCACCGTACACCACCTCGATTTCCAGCCCCAGCTGCTTGCCCAGGTATTTGAGCAGGTCGGCGTTGGCACCGATCAGTTGCCGAGGGTTCTGCGGATCGCGCCATAGGTAAGGTGGATACTCAGGGTTACCGGTAGCGGTCAGCCGTCGGCAGGGCTCTTGCGCTGCGCCCGGAAAAGCCAGCAACAGGCAAGGCAACAACAGCAAGGCTTGGCGCAAGCAACGCTCGATCATCTACAACCCTCGGCACATGGAACCTCTGGCGACCCGGCGAAGCGGCCAAAGGCCGCCACGCCCTGTGCTCGAACGCAGCATTGGTCTGCGCGTGCTTTAAACAGTCTGGACCAGGAACGCTTGGAGCCGCGGCCTTTTATCGCTCAGCAACGAACCGGCCGAGCAACGCCTCAGGCGCCCTGCCGACGCATTGCCAGAATCGCCGCGCCAAAGCCGATAAAGGTGGTACCCACCACGCGGCTCACCCAGCGTGACATCGACGGCCGGGTCAGTACGCCCTTGGCCCGCGCGGCCAGTGCGGCATACAAGCTCAGAGATGCAAGCGACAAGCTCACGAAAATCCCGGTCAGGGTCAGAAACTGCGGCAACAACGCCGCCCCTTGGTCGATGAACTGCGGGAACAGCGCGGTGAAAAACATGGTCGCCTTGGGGTTGGTCACTGCTGTGAGGAAAGCCGATTTGTACAACTTCAGCGGTGTGGGCCGCACCTTGACAGCCCCCTCAGCAGCGCCCTGCTCCAGCATCGGGTTCTTTTTCAGCAACTGCCGCGCACCGAGGTAGAACAGGTAACCTGCCCCCAGGATCTTCACAGCGTTGAACAGTACTTCGGAGCTGGCCAGCAAGGCGCCCAGCCCAAGCATGGCCGCAGCCGACAGGCAGAACAGGCCCGAGCCATTGCCCAGCGACGACCAGATCGCACTGCGCTGGCCGTGGGCAAGGCTGTTGTTGATGGCCATCAGGGTGGCAGGACCGGGGCTGGCAATCGCGATGGCGGCGACCAGGGTAAACGCAAACAGCGAGTGAGCATCCATTTTCAGGCTCTTCAAGCAGATCAGGGTAGGCCGTGCGCAGGGCACGCAGGTTCAGTCATTCTGCCGCTTGGCTGCCTTCTTGGCGATAGCTTTCATCCGCGTCGCCGCGCGCTGCACGGTGGCCATCTTTTCCGGGCGTTTCATGCCCCGCCATTTGCGAATTTCGTCGCGGGTGCGACCACAGCTCACGCACAGCTCGCTGTTGAGCTGGCATAACGAGACGCAGGGGTTATCGATGTCTTTGGCCATGCCACCACTCAGCCGGCCATGTCTGCCCGTGCTCGTTCGACGGCACTGTCAAACACCTCGCGCAGCTCTTGAGCCTTGGCCTTGCTGACCGACCTGGCATCCAGCAGTTCATCGATCACCCGAATGCACTGGCCCTTGGCGGTGTCCAGTTGCTCGGCGTCGGAGGCGTCAGCGATATCACCCAGATAAGGAGCGATGAGGTACACGTAACGGTCCTGCAGCTTGAGCGCTGCCAGCGCGTCGAGGGCTTTCTGGAACCGGTCGGCGGCGGCAGGGCTCATGCTCAATTTATCGAAATGAATCAGGCTCACACGGTCAGTGGCCATTGACGAATCTCCGTTTCCTGGTGCGGCCTGGCCCACGGGCAGCAGCGCTTCTACGGTGCTCGGATGTGCAGGCCAGGGTAATGCCAACAGGGTACCAGAACGCGGGGCAGAAAGGGCCATCGCCCCCAGAACTAAAAGTATTTGGCAGGTCGCGCAATGGACGCCCCAGGACGTTTACGGGACAGGCACAGCGGTTTCGGGCACTGGATAATCGGCCGGCAATCTCCCCGCCGAGGCCGTCATCGAACTCGGTAGCCCACACAACAACAAGCCTGCGCGTCCAGGTAATCCTCAAAGGGCCTCAACATTCATGGCAAAGGAACACATCACCGAAACACTCGACCTTGGCGTGACGGACCCCTCGAAAACCGCAGAAGCCCGCCAGGACAGGCATTTCGAGGGCAAGCTCGACTGGATCGTCTTTGGTTTTACCAGCCTCCTGGCTGTCGCGTTCGTCCTCTGGGGCTTCCTCAACCAGGCCAGCCTCGCCAGCAGCGCATCCAGCGCGCAGTCCTGGGTCATTCTCAACTTCGGCTGGTTCTTCGTGCTCACCTCCACACTTTTCGTGGTATTCGTGCTGTGGCTGGCTGCCAGCCGTTATGGCCGGGTGCCACTGGGTCGTGATGGCGAACAGCCAGAATTCCGCACGGTGTCCTGGGTGGCAATGATGTTCAGTGCCGGCATGGGCATCGGCCTGATGTTCTTTGGCGTTGCCGAGCCGCTGTCGCACTATGTGACGCCGCCCCCCGGCTCGGCCACCGGGCAGACCAGCGAGGCGATGCAGGTGGCCATGGCCACCACCCTGTTCCACTGGACGCTGCACCCCTGGGCCATGTACGCCATCGTGGGCCTGGTGATTGCCTACGGTACCTACCGCCGCGGCCGCTCGCAGCTGATTTCCGCGGCCTTCCGGCCGTTGATCGGCAAGCACGCCAACGGCCCCCTCGGCCGCCTGATCGACATGATGGCGATCTTCGCCACGCTTTTCGGCTCGGCGGCCTCGCTGGGCCTGGGTGCGCTGCAGATTGCCGGCGGGCTGGAATACAACGGCTGGGTCGAAAGCCCCGGCAAGCTGTTCTACATCGCCATCATCACCCTGCTGACCATTGCCTTCGTCACCTCGGCGGTGTCCGGTGTCGGCAAGGGCATCCAGTGGCTGTCCAACACCAACATGGTGCTGGCACTGGTGCTGGCAGCGTTCGTGTTCATGGTCGGCCCTACCCTGCTCATGCTCAACCTGCTGCCGACCTCGATCGGTATCTACATCAAGATGCTGCCCGAAATGATGGCCCGCACCAACGCCAGTGGCGGCGATCAGATGAACAGCTGGCTGGCCGGCTGGACCGTGTTCTACTGGGCCTGGTGGATTTCCTGGACACCGTTTGTAGGCATGTTTATCGCCCGCATCAGCCGCGGTCGTACCATCCGCCAGTTCGTCACCGGCGTGCTGCTGGTGCCCAGCCTGGTCAGCCTGGTGTGGTTCACCATTTTTGGCGGTGCTTCCATCGATGCCCTGCGCGAAGGCGCCTTCCAGCTGGCCAACGGTGCAGTCAACAGCAACCACGCGCTGTACCAGCTGCTCGACAGCTACCCGCTGGCATCGGCCTCCTCGGTACTGGTGATGATCCTGGTGGGCATCTTCTTTGTCTCCGGTGCCGATGCGGCGTCACTGGTGATGGGCACGCTGTCGGAACACGGCACCACCGCACCCTCGCGGCGCACGGTGATTTTCTGGGGCGCGCTCACCGGAACGGTGGCAGCGATCATGCTGGCGATCGGCGACCCGAGCGACCCTGGCGAGGCGCTGACCGGGCTGCAGAACCTGACCATCGTCGTGGCCTTGCCCTTTGTCGTGGTGATGGTGCTGCTGTGCCTGGCGTTGTACCGCGACCTGCGCAAAGACCCGATGATGCTGCGCCACCTGCGCGGCAACGAGCTGATCGAAAAGGCGGTGTTGTACGGGGCTGTGAAACATGGTGAGGAGTTCTACATCGTGGTACAGGAGAAGAAGGCTTCGGTGAAAGTGGCAGCAGCAGCGAGCGAGGTGTCCGAAACCTGACACGCTAGCCTCGCGCTTCACCGCTTGATTCGGGGGCCGCCACTTGGATCCAGAAAAAACGGCCCCCTCGATCAACGATAGATCGCCCAACCAAGCCGATAACCAAAGGGCAGCAAACAGATGAGGGATCACCCCTTCAATGCCGCTGCAATCTTGGCCACATCGATCTTGCCCATCTGCATCATGGCCTCGAACGCCCGCTTTGCCGCAGCGCGGTCAGGGTGGCCGATGGCCTCTATCAGGATACGGGGGGTGATCTGCCAGGAAATCCCCCATTTGTCCTTGCACCAGCCACAAACGCTGGCCTCGCCACCGTTTGCGATAATCGCCTCCCACAAACGGTCGGTTTCGGCTTGGTCTTCGGTACTGACCTGGAATGAAAACGCCTCAGAATGTTTGAACGTAGCGCCGCCATTAAGCCCCACACAGGGTATGCCCATGACGGTGAATTCGACGGTAATGACATCGCCCTCCTTGCCCGAGGGGTAGTCTGCCGGGGCCTTGTGCAGTGCGATCAACTTGCTGTCCGGGAAAATGCTGGCATAGAAGTTGGCAGCCTGCTCGGCATCATTGTCGTACCAGAGGCAGAGGGTGTTCTTGGCAGTCATGGCCTTGCTCCATGAAGGGTATGAACCCTTGAGTCTAGCCGCACCCTTGAGCGCAAAAAAAAGCGCCCCGCACGGAGCGCCAAAACATCCACCCAAACCAAAGGAGCAAGGCTACCCAGGTGAATTCACAGGACCGACAACGGGTACTCCACGATCAGCCGCACCTCGTCCAGGTCCGACTCGAACGCCGTGGCCCGGGTGGTAGCCTGGCGTACGCGCAACGACAGGTCCTTGGCTGCGCCGGTCTGCACCACGTACTTGACCTCGATGTCACGCTCCCAGCGCTTCTGGTCGGTCAGCGGGTTGCCGTCGGCATCGCGGCGCATGTAGAAGGCGTTGGCATTGGAATAGTCGGCGTCGGTGCCTTTGCCATACCGCGTCATGAACGACAGCCCGGGAATACCATAGGCGGCCATGTTCAGGTCATAGCGCAGCATCCACGAACGTTCCTTGGGCGAGTTGAAATCGCTGTACTGGATGGAGTTGTCGAGGAAGATCGAGTCGGATTGGCGCAGGTAGTCGAAATCATCGTCGCCATTGTTGCGCTGGTGAGTCAGCGCCAGGGTGTGGGCGCCGAAGCGCACCCCCAGTTTGGCGCTCCAGATGTTGTTGTCGAAGGCGCCCAGGCGCTGCTGCCCTTCATCAACGGCTTTGTAATAGTTGAAGCCGCCAATCAACGCCAGCTCATCACTCAGGGGCCAGCTCAGGCTGGTGCCGGCGTAATACTGATTCCACACATCCTTGAGCCGGCTGCTGAACAGGCTGACACTGACATAATCGTTCAGCGTGTAGTCACCGCCGCCGTAGGCGATCCATGGCGAATCGACCGGGCCGCCGTAGAAGGTCACGAAGTTCTCCCGCAGGTCACTGGACACCGGCTGGCTCATGGCATGCAGGCGCCCGGCCTGCAGGACAAGGTCCTTGATGCTGGTATTCTCCAGGGTCACGCCCCGGAAGCTTTCCGGCAGCAGCCGTGAGTCGCCAGCGGCCACCACCGGGTTAGCAGGGAACACATCGCCTACCTTCAGCACCGTGTCGTACAGGCGCACCTTGGCGGCACCACCGAATTTGGTGTACTGGTCACGGGCCTGACCGTCGTGGTCTACCGGCAAAACATCGAACGAACTGCGCCCGCCATTGCGGCCGCCCCCGGTGTCCAGTTTGAGGCCGAGCATGGCGAACGCATCCAGGCCAACGCCTACGGTGCCCTGGGTGAAACCTGACTCGAAACGGGCAATGACAGCATGCGCCCAAGCTTCGGAATAGCCGTTATCAGGTTGTTTGCCGGGGTTGCGCGTGGGGGCTGCGGCATCGCGGTTGTCGCGGTTGAAGTAGAAGTTGCGGTTGAGCACGCTGAGCGTGCTGCCCTCGGCAAAACCCTGCGCGGGTTCGTCCGACGCCATCGCCAGGTTGCCGACGCCGGAGAGCGCCATGCACGCAGCCAGTTTCAGGGGTGATCTGCAGGTCATCCGATGCTCCTTGTACGTCGTCTTTATAGTGGTGTCGGCTGGCCGAGATTGACGGCCGGCAGATAACGGCAAGGTGATCGGCGCATTACAATTGCGTCATCGGCGGCGAAGCGCTGGGAGGGCGAGTTCTGCAACATCCTGCAGATATTTCCGACATCAGGTAGTGAACCTGCTGACAAAAAAAGGGTCATTGGCTGACGGTCAACTCACCGACCGGTTCATCGGCCCAGTCACCGGGCCTACTTTTGTCCTGTTTCAGCGAAGACCCAACATGCCCGAATCCCGCCCAACCGCTTTCGTCCTCCCTGCCCTGCGCGGCGGCCTGATTGCCGCCCTGGTGGCCCTTGCCGCGCCGGTGCACGCCGAAGAGCCCGCCAGCGACGCACGCTGGGTCAGCGACAGCCTGAGCACCTATGTGCGCAGCGGCCCCACCGACGGCCACCGCATTGTCGGTACCCTGAAGTCCGGGCAACCGCTGACCCTGCTCGGCACTCAGGGCAATTACAGCCAGGTGCGTGGGCAGAATGGCGATGTGGTATGGATACTCAGCAACGACTTGCAGGCGGTGCCGGGCCAGAACGAGCGCCTGCCGCAGCTCGATGCCCAGGTGGCAGACCTGACAGGGCAGTTGAAAACCATCGATGACAGCTGGAAGAGCCGCGTACAGGGCATGCAGGAAACCCTCGACTCACGGAAAAAGCTGATCGACGAACTGGAGGCGCGCAACAAAGCGCTGAACGAGCAGCTCGACGAGAGCCAGTCGACCCTGCGCGATACCCAGGCGCGCCTGGGTGACGAGAACAAGCAGGTGATGATGCGCTACATGGTGTATGGCGGCAGCATTGCCGGCGCGGGCTTGCTGGCGGGGCTGATCTTGCCGGCACTGACCCGGGGGCGCAGGAAGAACGACCGCTGGTTCTGACGCACCGGCCTTTTCGCGGTCCTATCCGCGAAAAGGCCGATAAGGGCTTACTTGCTACGTGCCTTGTTATAGATGGTCTTGGCTTGGTCCGCCGACGCCTGACACTGAGCCATGTCCCCCTTGCTCTGGGCCTCCTTTGCGTTTTGCAGGTGGACTTTGAAATCATGGGCCATGCCGCCATGCATCGCCTGGCCACTCGCTTTGTGGAAGTCCTCGAGTTCCTTGATCTTGGCTGCACAGTTGCTTGCCGGGTCAGCATGGGCGGCAACACTCAATACTGAAGCAATCACCAGTAAAGGTATGCATTTCATAGGCTTCATGGAACGTTCTCCTGGAAAACCGTGGGGTTCGTCGAGGTGTATTCGGCTCGACGCAGCAAAAAGCATAGTTGGCCATCACCTGCAGCGCAGCGCTTCAGCCCAGCGGTAAACCTACTGCCGCAACCGCTCCAATGCTTGCAACACATACCCCGTGGCCCGTTCCACCTGCCCCTCCCGACAGGCAATACCCAATTGCCGCCACAACCCTGGTCGCAGGGGCCGGCGCGCAATCCGCCGGTCCAACTCGCCTGCCTCGCCTTCCTGCGGCAACAACGTCGCCCCATACCCGGCGCCGACCAGGCTTTTGATCGCATCGTTGTAATTCAGCTCGATCCGCGGCTCGGGGTAAAACCCCGCTGCCGCGAACCATTCCCCGGTAACCCGTGACAGCTGGGTACTGCTGTCGTTGAGAATCAACGACCGCTGCGCCAGCCAGGCCGGCGTGACCTTCGCCGGCGGCTGCCAGTCGGCCGGTACGTAGGCCAGGATCGGGTCGCGCCGCCAGGGGGTAACAGTCAGCCCCTTGCCGGCCACCTGCGGCAAGGCCACCAGGCCGATATCCAGCGTCCCCTCACGCAATCGACCCAGCGACGCCTGGGATGTCAGCACTTGTACCTGCACGTCGATCCCCGGGTGGTCCACACGCAGGTGCTCCAGCGCCTGTGGCAGTAGGTGGGCGATAGCACCGGTAGACGCGCCAAGGCGTACCCGGCCAGTCAGCCCCTCAACCTGACGGCGCACTTCGTCCAGCGCCAGGTCGGCGTCGGCCAGCAGGCGCCGGGCACGGGCCAGCAGCGTTTCACCAATGGCCGTGGGGCGCACCTGGCCGCGGGCGCGACCAAGCAACGGGGCGCCGATACGTGCTTCCAGTTCGGCCACATGCAGGCTGATGGTGGGCGCTGCCAGGTTGAGCTGGCGGGCGGCCTCGGCAAAAGAACCCAGCTCGGCGATGGCCACCAGGGTGCGGAGGCGGTCGAGGCTGATTTCGCGCATGGTCAGTACCGGCCTAAGTGACGTGTTCAGAAAAACTGAATGTAACCGTCATCATATTCAAATTTTCATTACCAAAGCCATAGGCGAGCATAGGCCATCCTTACCCAACCGGACCCGAACATGCACACTCCTGTTGTCTTCATCGACGGCGACCAAGGCACAACCGGCCTGCAGATCCATGCTCGCCTGCAAGGCCGCAGCGACCTGCACCTGCTCACCCTGCCCGAGGCTGAGCGCAAAGACCTGCGGCGCCGCCGCGAGGCAATCAACAGCGCCGACATCGCCCTGCTGTGCCTGCCCGACGATGCCGCCCGCGAGGCCGTGGCGACGATCCACAACCCCAAGGTGCGGGTGATCGACGCCAGCTCCGCGCACCGCACCACCCCCGGCTGGGTCTATGGCCTGCCGGAACTCGACGAGCAGCAAGCCGAGCGCATCGCCCGAAGCACGCGTGTCAGCAACCCGGGCTGCTACCCCACTGGCGCCATCACCCTGCTCCGCCCCCTGGTCAAGGCCGGGTTGCTGCCAGCCGACTACCCACTGGGCATACATGCCATTTCTGGCTACTCCGGCGGTGGCCGCGCGGCGGTCGAGCGCCACGAAACCAGTACCGGCAATGCCCCGGCCCTGCAACTGTATGGGCTGGAGCTGGCACACAAGCACGTACCCGAAATCCAGCAACACGCCGGGCTGTCGGCGCGGCCGATGTTCATGCCCGGCTACGGTGCCTACCGCCAGGGCATCGTGCTGAGTATCCCGCTGCAATTGCGCCTGCTGCCCGGCCAGGTCAGCGCCGAACAGCTGCAGGCCCGCCTGGAACAGCATTACCAGGGTGCCCGCCACGTCCAGGTTATGCCGCTGCATCAGCAAGGCACAGCCGCCAACCTTGACCCCGAAGCATTGAACGACAGCAACGACCTGCGCCTGGCGCTGTATGCCAACCCCGAGCATGGCCAGGTGCTGCTTACCGCGGTGTTCGACAACCTAGGCAAAGGCGCCTCCGGTGCGGCCGTGCAAAACCTCGACCTGATGCTCGGTGCATTACAGCAACAAGGCTGACACGGCAAAACCGGTTAAACTGTACAGCCCGCGCCAACCTGGCCCGGGCTGTATTCCCACCCGCCGGAGCCCACCCCCAAGATGTTCATCCTGAGCCGCCTCGACAGCGTGCCGCCCGAATCCTTCCAGAACCAGATCCGCGAGCTGGTGATCCACCATGTCGGCGAACTGAGCAGTGTCGCCATCACCGCCGACAACCCGCTATACCCGCTGTACCAGTACGGCGTAGGCATGGAGGTGCACCAATACCTGCAAGCGCTGGATGGCACCCGCGGCCTTGCCGTGGCGCTGACCCTTGCCCTGGATGCCGAGGCGCCGGACCAGCTGCTGGGCTTTGCCCTGTCGTTGCCGGCCGAGGACGATGAACAGGCGTGTTCATTGGCATTTCTTGCCGTGCGCCCCAGCCATCGCCGCCAGGGCATCGCCCGTGCCCTGCTGAGCGACCTGCAGGCACGTCATGCCTGTGTGGAACTGAATGCCTTTGCCAGCCAGGTGCCGTGGTTCGAGACGATGGGCATGCAAGTGGTGGCCGCCAATGGGCCGCAGGTGCTGATGAGCAGTACCGGCCAGGCCAGTGGTGCGCTGATCGGGCGCCTGGACATTGCGCCGATTTATCAGGCAGCTGAAGTGTTGCAGATTCATACCTACCTGCTTAATCAGCAGGGAGAGGATGCAATGATCGAAGCGGAGCAGATGCGCGATGAGCGGCTGGATGAACTGGCCGCCCAGGCGCTGGAGTGCGTACACCAGCGCAAGACCGTGCATTGACCCAAGGGCCGATTGGCGGGTAAACCTGCCGTTTTGGAAAAACCGCTGATTTACTGAATCAGCAGTGTCTCTGTGGGAGCGGGCTTGCCCCGCGAACACCGGCAAAGCCGGTGCCATGCACCGTGCGGTCCCCTTCGCGGGACAAGCCCGCTCCCACAATCACCGGTGTTCTCTGCCGGACAGCGCAGCCCAAGGGGCTGAGCAATCCCCCACAATGACACCCGTCAGCCATGCACCCAGCGCCGATGCAACCCACGCGCCAAGGCATCCAGCACAAACCCCAGCACGCCAATCAGCAGCACCATCGCCATCAGTTCGGAGTACGCCAGCCGGTCGCGGGTATCGAGAATGAAGTAGCCAAGCCCCGCACTCACTCCCAGCATTTCGCACGGCACCAGCACAATCCAAAGAATGCCGATGGCCAGGCGCACGCCGGTCAGCACGTGGCCGATCACCCCCGGCACGATCACCTTGCACAAGGTTTCCCAGCGCGTGGCGCTCAGGCTGCGGCTCAGTTGCAGCCAGCGTGGGTCCAGTTGCCGCACCCCTGCCGCCGTGTTCAGCAAGATCGGCCACAAGGCGGCAAACGCCAGCAGGAAGTAGATCGGCTGGTCACCCACGCCCATCAGCATCACCACCACCGGCATCCACGACAAGGGCGAGATCATGCGCAGAAACTGAAACGCCGGCGTGGTCGCCGCTTCCAGGTGCCGATAGCTGCCCACCAGCAAGCCCAACGGCACGCCAATCAGTAGCGCCAGCAGCAGCCCGACCAGAATACGTTTGAGGCTGACCCAGATGTGCCCGTAAACCTCACCCTGCCCCAACAGCTCGACCAGGCTGGCCAACGTTGCCGCCGGCGAAAAGCGCGCCGACAGCCCTTCGGCCTGGCCAAACACGGCAACACCGGCCCACCACAGCAGCATCAAAGCCAGCAACCCAGCCAGCCCAAGACTGGCGTGTACGACATGCGTGCGCATCAGACGGCGAACTCCTCGCTACGCTCGAAGTTGTCGGCAATACCGAACACCGACGGGCCACCAACCGCAGCGATGGCATTACGCACGAAACGATCGTCGACCAGGTCGCGGGCGGTCTGCACCGGGTCCAGCCCGGCAAGGAACGCGTTGTCGCCCTCGATCAGGGTGGTTTTCAGGCGCTTGACCAGCTCTTCGGTGTAACTGGGGAACGGGTATGGCTGGAAGTCGATGCGCTTTTCGTCCCACTGCTGGTGGCGAATGGCGCCACTGGCAACGTAGCCGGCACGGTCCTCGGCGGCCGGCGCCAGCACTTTGGCCAGCACCGCGGGCTCGTGCGGGGTGTACTTGTTGGGGCCGGCCTTGGACAGCAACGCAGCGGCTTCGGCGCGGTGGTCGCGGGTCCAGTGCTGGGCCTTGACGATGGCATTGACCACCTTCTGCGACCACTCCGGGCGGTTGTTCAGGTCATGCTCATGCATGAACACCACGCAGCAGGCGTGGTTGCGCCATACATCGCCGGTAAAGCGCTGCACACGGCCAACCTTGAGGTTCTCGGCCAGGGCGTTGAACGGCTCGGCGACGATGTAGCCGGCAATGCGCTTGCTGGCCAGTGCTGGCGGCATGTCGGATGGCGGCAGCACCAGCAGGTTGACCTCGGTGGCGGCCAGCTGCGCATTGGCCGGCTTCGACACCGGCGTCAGGCCGTTGTCGTTGAGCATCTGTTGCAGCACCACATTGTGGATCGAGTACCAGAACGGGATGGCCACGGTCTTGCCACCGAGCTGTTTCATGTCGCTTATGTCGGGCGCCACGGTCAGGCCTGAGCCGCCCACATGGTTCCAGGCCACTACCTTGGCTGGCACCTTGCTGCCGTAGCGCGCCCATACAGTCATCGGCGACAGCAGGTGGATGACGTTGACCTGACCAGAGATGAACGCCTCGATCACCTGTGCCCAGCTGCGCAGCAGCACCGGGCGCTCGGCCTTGATGCCTTCGGCCTCGAACAGGCCGTTGTTATGGGCCACCAGCAACGGCGTGGCGTCGGTGATCGGCAGGTAACCGATGCGCACCGGCGCATCCGGCTCGGCAGCCGCGCGCGCCTGCAAGCTCGACAGCAACGGCAGCGCACCGGCGGCGGTGAGCATGGCCCCAAGCTTTAGAAAATCACGACGCGAAGAAGTGGAACAGCAGTCATCCATGCACATGGACAGCCTCCGAGGGCAACGGGGTTGGGGTAGGTTCGCCTGTGCGGCTTGCCCGCCGAAGGGTTTTGAGGATTTCGATGCGCAACGCGCCCAGTTCTTCGACCCGTTGGGCGCGCGGTTGCGGCAGGTCGATGTGCCACTGGCCGAGGATGTGCGCTGGGTGGTTGCCCAGTAGCAGGACCCGGTCGGACAGCAGCAGGGCTTCGTCTATATCGTGGGTGATCAGTACCGCCGCAGTGTTGTGGGTGGCGATCAGTTGCAGCAGCAGTTGCTGCATGTCGGCGCGGGTCACTTCATCCAGGGCGCCGAACGGCTCGTCCAGCAGCAGCACCTCGGGCTGGCGGGCCAGGCAGCGGGCCAGTGCGGTGCGCTGGGCCATGCCACCGGACAACTGCGCCGGGTACTGGCCACGGGCGTGGGCCAGGCCCACGGCGGCAATCGCATGGTCGATGCGCGCGCGCCGCTCGTCAGCGGCCAGCTTGGGCTGGCGGGCAAAGTCCAGGCCGAAGGCGACGTTCTTTTCCAGGTTCAGCCAGGGCAGCAGGCTCGGGTCCTGAAAGGCCACCGCCAGGCGCGGGTGCGGCCCTTGCAGGGGCTGGCCGTGCAGGCTCACGCTGCCGCCCCCGGGTTGTTGCAGGCCGGCCAGCACCCGCAGCAGGCTGGATTTACCGACACCACTGGGGCCAAGAATGCTCACCACTTCGCCCGGCGCCAACTGCAAGTCGAACTGCGCCAGCACCTGCTGCCAGCCACCCTCCCGCGGGTAGCCCAGGCTGATGCCGCGGGCTTCGAGCAACACTTCACTCATGCCGCGCCCGCCTGGCGTTGCAGTTCGGCGCGCAATTGCACCAGGCTCGGCGTCACGATCGGCACGAATGCCGACTCGCGCCAGCGGCGGGCGAAGCCTTCTCCATACTCGCTGAGGTAGGCCTTGCCGCCGCTGGCCTGCAACTCTAGCTGGACTGCATCGGCGGCACATTCAGCCAAGGTGATGCGCAGCTTGAACAAGGCCGCCGGCTGTTGCTGGAAGCGGCCTTCGAGCAGGCCCTGCTTGAGCTCGCTGACGGTGTTTTCCAGGCGCTCGCTGAGCACCTGCCGGGCTTCGTCGAGGAACGAGGCGCGACCGTGCAGGTGCGCCTGAACCTCTTCCAGCGCCCGTCGCGCCAGGCCGATGGCCATGCCGCACTGCAGCGCCAGGAATGCCGGGCGTACCCGTGGCAGGAACTCGCGCGCATTCTCGTGCAGCAGCCAGTCACGCGCCAACGGCACCTGGTGGAAGGCCAGTGCCGCCGTGTTGCTCGACTGCAGGCCCATCAGTTGCAAGTCGTCGGAGCGTTCCAGGCCCTGGGCGTCAGAAGGAATGGCCAGTACGAACGGCGCGCCGCCGGCTTCATCTTCGATGGCCGCCGCCACCACGAAGCCGCTTTTGCGCAGGTTGGTCACCCAGTGCAGGCGCCCTTCCAAGTGCCAGCCATCGGCTGCCGGCCGGCCACGCACCTGCAACGCTTCAATGCCGGAAAGGAACTTCATGGCGTTGGACAGCCCGGTGGCGCCGGCCAGCTCGCCTGTCAGCAAGCGCGGCAGCAGGCGCTCGCGCAGGGGCTGGTTGGGGCTGTGCAACAGGTATTCGATAAAGGCACGCTGGCCCCAGCAGACGAAGGCTGCGGCCAACGAGCGGCTGGCGATAGCGGCAATCGCCTCGACCGCGTTGGTCACCTGCCCGCCCGTGCCGCCCAGCGCCGGGTCGACACCCACGCGCAGCAGCTGAGATTCGGCGATCTGCGCCAGCACCTGCTGCGGTTCGCACAGGCCCCGGTCGATGGCCTCGGCATTGGCATCCAGCCAGTGTCGAAATGCACAATCTTGCATGGTCTTGCTCCTTTTTGAACGCCAGGGCCGCTTTGCGGCCCATTCGCGGCACAAGGCCGCTCCTACAACGACCGCGTCAGGTCCGCGCTCACACGTGGGCTATGCAGAAGGCTGCCAGCGGTACTTGCCAAGCTCTTCGTTGAGCGGCGTCTGGGCGAAAACATTAGCAAAGTTGCAGAGGGTTGCGAGACTTACCCCCAAAATCACTTCCAGCGCGTTGCCTTCGCTGAAGCCAGCTTCACGGAAGGCCTGATAGGTGGCTTCGCCGACGTTGCCGCGAGTGTCGATCACTTCACGGGCGAAGGCGGCCAGGGTTTCGTAACGGGCATCGGGCAGTTCGCCGCGGGCACGCAGGGCATCGACTACTTCCTGCGGCAGCTTGGCCTTGTTCAGCGCCACGGCGGTGTGGCCGGCCACACAGAAGTCGCAGCCATGCCGGGTGGCGGCAATCAGCTGCACCACTTCACGCTCGGCCAGGCTCAGCTCGGACTTGCCATTGAGTGCCGAAACGGTCACGTAGGTTTCCAGCGCCGCCGGGGCGTTGGCCAGCACGCCCAGCAGGTTGGGGATGAAGCCCGAATTCTTCTGGGCATTCTCGAGAAACGGCCGGGCCGCTTCCGGAGCACTCTGCAGCGTGTGTAAAGTAATACGCGAGGACATGGAGTGGTCTCCTTTGATGGGTGTCACTACAGTCTGTTGGTTATAAGAATTACCCTCCATATTCATCAGTCGCCTTTCCTTGTTCCTGAGTCTTTGTATTAGATGATTTCGTCCAGCCACCTTGTCGATTGGTTATTAGAGGGCCTGGAGCTCGATGCCAGCCTGTTTCATGTCGGCCGCTACTGCGGTGGCTGGCACGCCAGCACCCAGGGCATGGGCCGCGCCAGCTTCCACTTGGTGGTGCAGGGCCATTGCTGGCTGCACATCGACGGCCAGCCGCAGCCGGTGCGCCTGGAAAAGGGAGATGCCGTGTTCCTGTTGCGCGACCTTGCCTATCGATTGTCCAGCGATCAGGACCCGGTCGACGCCTGTGCCCAACCGCGCCAGGCCATGCAGGCGCTGGATAGCGAAGCCAGCGACGGCGTCGGGCTGGTTTGTGGCTTCTTCCATTTCCAGTCCGGCCTGTCTTCACTGATTGTCGAAGGCTTGGCCGACTGGATCCTGCTGCGCGCCGAAGACCCCGCCGGCAGTGCGGCGCGGGCGCTGTTCGAGCTCATTCTGGAAGAATGCCGGCGGGCCGCTGGCCCGTCGCAGACGTTGCTGGAGCGCCTGACCCACCTGTTGTTCCTGTACGTGCTGCGCCAGCAGGTCATTGCCGGGCAGTCACTGGGCGGCCTGGTCGCCCTCGCCCGCCAGCCAGCGTTTGCCGGGCTGCTGGCACAGCTGATCGAAGCGCCGGGCCAGGCCTGGACGCTGGAGCGCATGGCAGCCTGCACCGGGCTTTCGCGTTCGGCTTTCTTCAAGCGTTTCAGTGAGCTGGCCGGGCAGTCACCTGGGCAGGTGCTCCTGGCATTGCGCATGCGCCTTGCCTGCCAGCTGTTGCAGGCGGGCAATACCGTCGAACAGGTGGGCGCGCAGGTGGGGTACCAATCGGTGGCGGCGTTTACCCGGGCCTTTGCCAAGGCGGTGGGCCAGCAGCCGGGGGCTTATCGGCGGCGACATGAGGGCCGCTAGGCTCTGCCTGAAAAGGGGGGTGCATTCACCGCCTAGAGCGAGCAGCGTTTGGAAGGCAGGCAGGTTGGGTTGTCGGGATAAGGACACCCTCCGCCATGCTGAGGCGTAACTGCTACGCCCTACCTTGCCCGCCATAGAGAAGAAATCAAAACAACACCCGTTGACATTCAAACGGCAGTAATTGGATTTGCGGGATTTAATACAGAACTCGGCAGTATGGGCGCATGCTTCTATTGGTTTGAGGTGTGTCTGGACAGCCGTGGCCGCAAGCTAGAGCGTTGCTGAGGCTTCACAAGCCAAAATACCCGAGGGACGACGAGTGGTTTACTGAGAGTTGAATTGCCCCTATGACCTGACATTTTTACCAGTTTCAATAGGATTAGTGTGCCTGCATAATCAAGCCTGAAGACCTCAGAAAAAATCCACGCTGGAAGATAGAACAACGTCCATCAACACGGGCGCTGGTCGCCCGGTCAAAAGCAGGACAAACGTACCAAGCGCAAAGCGGTATTAACGGAAGATCGTCATACATGAGCAATGGCTTACGCAGTATAAGTCTCGCCGATGGCCCGCCTGCATAATTCCGGCGCAGCCCCGTTATGGATACGGCCGTCAGCTACCAGGATAAATGCATAAACTGAGGATACCCCATGGAACTTTATCAGCAGTTTGACCCTTCCCATAGTGGGAATGAAAGCCTTAACTTGAGCGATTTCGCAAAAGATAGCCATGTGAGGCTATGGATAAAAGCTGAAAACACTATCAACCCTGTCTTGGAACAGGGCACCATCAAAGAGATAAATTGGAAGATAGGAAAAATAAAAATATTTAACGACACCAACAAAAAAACCAAATCAATAGACCTGAAAAAAACGCACAGCTTTAATGGAAAGTCATTTCATTTTGATGACTTCGTAAAAAACGATTTGGAAGAACTATTTATAGCCTCTGCACCATCCATCTTAAGTACGCACATCTCTCTACCCAATGAACCAATGGCAAAAATCTCAGTCCTAAATGTTGGCATATCGCCTGACAAAAATCTCATCGTGACTGGAAATAAAAAGTTTATCGACAAATTCAACACACTCTGCAAAACCCTCAACGACCTCAAAGTTATAGTTGACACGACATCAACGACGGACGACGCGTTGCACACGCTCATATGCGAGCATGCACAGCTTGACCCTGAAACAGAAATGATTTTACAAAGCGTCATCATGCATTCGGATGACTTACCGCTAGAAGGCAACGATGAGGCCGCAGAACCGAATGAGGGCACCGTCGAACAGGAAGAAGTCGACATCATCGAAGAGGAGGCTGAGGATACTGAGGAGGAAATAAGCGCCGGCGAGACACTTCCATATGGATGCAGCAAGCCATACGCGATTGACATTCATATTTATCACCCATTGAAAAACCGCGAAATAAACAGACGACACATAACCCTTAAAGGAAACGCCCCAGCAAATACACTTATTTGGCTATGCCATAACGGTTGGAAGAGAGAAGCGATATATTTCTCTGCTTTAACCACCTCGGACAGCGAGGGTAAGTGGAAAGCATCCTTAACTGTGGAAAATGGTGATCACAAAATCGCCGCGAAATACAACAAGGGCAAATCCAATGTCTGCACATGGGGCCACGACTTCAAAGTCGTTAGCTTGTGGCTCAAATATTACCCAAAACAAGATAGCGAAGCAGGTTTCCGTATTGCCGAATATCGATACAGCGCTTTCGAGCCGCCTAAAAACGATGAAGGTGTTTGGGTTGAGGTCAGAGGACATATCCCATTGCACCTGAGAAACAATCTTTACTATCACCCATTAGCGGACACCCTGACAACTTCACGTCTAAATGGCACTTTGACAGTCAGCCGATACAAGCGACAAGCAAAGCCTGAGATACCCCTTCACGCTGTCTATACAGAAGCTGATTTTCAAAAAATCAACGACAAAATAAACACCGTTTGTCAAATGAATTTTATTGGCACCTTGTACAGTTCATTCAATTGGGCGAAAGCCGCTTATGTAGCCGCCGAAGCTTTAAAAAACCCTGTGGGAGTATTTGCAACGGTCATTACCCTGCCTTTCACCTCCAACAGGGAAAGTGTTACCATCGCCTATAACATCGGTTCCTCCATCGGCTTTATCTTACAAACCCTGCTTATGCGAGTTCCTGTTGTGGGCCCGGTAGTTGCAGGATTAACCATGGCTGGCGCTGTGATTCAGGAAGTTATCAAAGTAACTGATTCAGGCACCATCACACACGACAACCTTATTGACATTAGCAGTCTCATGAAGGGCTTTGGAGATCTGGCCAACCTTGCAACACCTAAATATGGAAATCTAATTAATGAAAAAAAATTAATAGAAAATACAACCATCGACAGCAGGGGATCTCGCGACTTCATCATAACATCCAAACCATTAACTCCACTGTACGGTAATTTTTCACATGAAGCCAGAATTGTTGCAGACGATTTGGAGCTCAGAGGCATTACCTATCAAGGCGGTTATTATAGAAACTTGACCACCAACAAAGACTATATCTATGTCGATGGCAGATGGGTAAGGATTAATGGTTTCAGGAAAAATGGCTCACCCATCCCGGCAGATAAAAACGGCACATCCGTGACCAACTTGCCGACCGATATTGTAAAAGACAGTAATGGAAACTGGACCGTACTTAAATTAAGGGGAGGCGTAGGCGAAAAGACCATTCCTCTTTATCAAAACATCCGTTCTGGGTACAACCCCGAGCCACAGTTATCCTACGACCCTAATTATGTGGGCCAAGGCGCCATCCGACTTAAACTCCCTATAACTTTTGAAGAGGCCGATAATAGTGCCTTGCCGATCGCTATCGGTGCTGATGCAAGACTCCCGTCAGATCCGAGGTGGATGGGAAATGACCGAGAGCCAGGTATTTTATTGTTTGAAACGCGACGTTTTATGGTTGATTCCCCAAGGAGCAATACGTTACACGATTTTATTAATGTCACACCCACGAGCACTGAACGAGCCAGTGACAACAACAAACTCATTTCAGCGTACTGGGTGCCTCAGAACAAGTATTATGACATTCCGATTCACCCCACAGGCACGGAGCCAACCACTATATTCACAGATAATTTCAGCGGCTGCAGTTTTGTTGTGGACCAGATAAATGACACGCAGTATCGTGTTTATCACGTCTTCAGTAAAAAAGAAAACGAACAGTACAATTTACTGAAAGAACACGGGAAAGGGCAGGTCGCGTACATACCACATACAGAATACAGCTTCTTGCACCGGCCAACAGCTGATAGCTTGCATCCCTCGCAGGACGCATGTGGCTTTATATCCATGCGATATAAAAAATACCCAAACGAAGCCCAAGGCAATTGGGTTATTACTGTCAGAAGTCAAAGCTTGCCCGTGCAAATTACGGCATCAGGTTATCACGGACAATTTAACGGCGCTCCGCCACGGCTTAATATGCATACTCCGATAACCGTCAGACCCATTTAGCGATAATGAGACGTATGACCAGCAATGATGCATACAGCGTTTTTTTTGCGCCAGCAGCGCAAGAGCCTGTGTAACTTTCGCCACATTGGCGGCGGTGCCCTGGACGTGATAAGCCATCACCGGCCTCGACACCGGCGCCAATGTGGGAATCAAAATCAAAGCTGATCCACTGCAATATCCCCAGCCCCTTTACTCTCTCGCCGCTCGGCCATCCAGGCATCGACCTGCTGCCCGAACTCGGCCGGGGCCTTGCGCCCGAAGCGCATTGCCAATGCCAGAACAGTTTGCTGCGCCAACGCCTCTTCCATGCGCTTCTGCGCCCCCAGCATCACGGCATGAATCGCACAGGTGCCTTCCGTCGCCCAAGCGGGCGGCGAGCCCTCGAACAGCGTGCAGCGTTCGCGGATCTCGCGGCAATCGAAAATCTTCTTCGGCCCGTCGATGGCGTTGACGATATCCAGCACGTTGATTTCAGCCGCCGGCCGCGCCAGGCGGAAACCACCGCGCACGCCTTCGGTGGCGGCCACCAACCCGGCACGTGCCAGCTTGGTGAAGACCTTGGCCAGGTATTCCTGCGGTACGCCCTGCAACTCGGCCAGGTCGCGCACGCTGGAATCACGGCTCTCACCGCCCTCGCCTACCAGAAACAGCAGGCAATGGATGCCGTATTCGACGCCAGCACTGTAAAGGGACATATCAATCTCCGACCAGCTTTGTCGCAAATGATACGCGGGGAGTGCCAGCACGGCAAAACACTTCCCCGCTAGCCGCGCATCCTGATCACGAGGTCAGGCTCGGCGGCTACCTGCGCAGCACCTTCACCTCTGCTTGCTTGCCGTCCGTTTCGCGCAGGTACTCCTGCATCGAGTCGTCCATGGCCTGCATCCAGCGGGTATGGTGAGGCACTGCTTTGGTGCCGGTGATCACCGAGCGGTAGGATTTGTCACGGTAGCCCATGATGTCGTGCTTCTTGTCGGTCTTCCATTGCAGGAAGATGCGGTTCACCGCATCGATGTCGAAGCGCGGGTAATCCGTCTGCTCGATCAGGTGCTTGATGTATCGGCCCTGGAATTCATACATCGAAGCAGTAGTTGCCAGCCGCCCCTCATCCTCGCGCCAGCGCGCACTGTCAGCCTGCATGACCGCCTTGGCCGGCAGCTTGATGCGCCCCAGCATGTAGTCACGAGCAAACCACGCCTGTGCATCGAACAGGTTGAAGCTGTACCACAGGTCCTGCATGCCCAGGTAAAGCAGTTGCGGGTTTTGCTCCCACACCACGCCTTGGTACAAGCCGGCAGGCCACAGGCGGTTGTTGGTCTTGAGGGTGAGTTCATCGGGCAGGAACGGGAAGTGATGCTGGTAGCCCGTGCACAGGATGATCGCATCCACGCGCTTGTTCGAGCCATCGGCGAAGAACGCCAGGTCGTTTTCGACGCGGACCAGTTGCGGGCGCTCTTCCCAGCCCTTGGGCCATTTGTAGCCCATCGGCTGGGTACGGTAGGCCGTGGTGATCGAGCGCGCACCGTACTTGTAGCACTGCGAGCCGATGTCTTCGGCCGAGTAGCTGCTGCCGACAATGAGCAGGTCCTGGCCGTGGAATTCCATGGCTTCGCGAAAGTCGTGAGCGTGCAAGATACGCCCGGTGAAACGTTCGAAGCCTTCGAACTCCGGCACGTGCGGGGTAGAAAAGTGCCCGCTGGCCACCACCACATAATCGAACACCTGCTCGATGCCAAGCCCCGCGCCGTAGTCGTGGGCGCTGACGGTGAACTCGCGGGTGCTTTCATCGAAGCTGACATGCTTGACCACCGTGTTGAAGCGGATGTAGTCGCGCACCCCAGCCTTGTTTACGCGGCCCTGAATGTAGTCCCACAGCACCTCGCGCGGCGGGTACGAGGAAATCGGCCGGCCAAAATGCTCATCAAAGCTGTAATCGGCGAACTCCAGGCATTCCTTGGGGCCGTTGGACCACAGGTAGCGGTACATGCTGCCGTGCACCGGCTCGCCATGCTGGTCGAGGCCAGTGCGCCAGGTGTAGTTCCACATACCGCCCCAATCGGCCTGTTTTTCGAAGCACACGATTTCGGGCATGGGCGCGCCCTGGGCATGGGCGGATTGGAAGGCACGCAGTTGCGCAAGGCCGGACGGGCCGGCACCGATGATAGCGACACGAAGAGTCATAGTGATTCCTGAACAGTTGAACGCTGAAAAAATGCAAAGGCTCCCCAACCCCAAACGGCAAAAGACCGGGGGGTGGTGAAATTCAGGCGCTACGGTGCAGGTGGGGGGACGGGGCGTTTGCGCATCTGGGTCAGCAGAATGTTGACCGGCGGAATCGACAACACGTGGTACAGATTCGAAAGCGGAGAGAGGGTCATGGGGGCGGGCCCGTATCCATCTGCGCAAGGCGCGAAATGGGGGCCTGAAGGGCGGAAGATACGTGTGATCTCGTGCATGGGGGGCTGAAATGGCCTCTTTTCTTTATGGTTTCTTTTTTATCTATAACGGATGGGGGTGGGGATAGCAAGGTTTGCGGCCCTGCCGCCGGCAGCCAAGACAGCACCAAGTACGGCCTTTGCGTTCGTTCGTCCTCGGGCTCGCCTCATCGCAACGATGAAAAAAACTTGCAGAGACAAACTACGACCAATAGAGTCGTAGTTATTCGAGCGGCACCTATCGTGCGATCGAAGCCACCGTTTTCATCCCCGACCTTTGCGGAGCACCTGCATGAAATCCAACATCCTGATCATCGGTGCCGGCTTTGCCGGTGTGTGGAGCGCCCTGAGCGCCGCCCGGCTCCTCGACCAAGCCCAGCGCGACGACCTGAGCATCAGCGTGCTCGCGCCGCAAGCGGAACTGCACATTCGCCCGCGCTTTTACGAGGCCAACGCACACACGTTGAAGGCCCCCGTAGGTGAGCTGTTCACTGCGGTGGGCGTGCATTTCATCACCGGTAACGCCCAAGCCATCGACGCCGATGCGCGCACCGTGAGCTACATCGACAGCCAAGGCCAGCGCCACCAGATCAGCTACGACCGCCTCATCCTCGCCGCTGGCAGTCAGGTAGCGCGCCCAGCAGTCCCGGGGCTGGCCGAGTACACCTTCGACGTCGACAAGATGGAGTCGGCCGTACGCCTTGAGCAGCATCTGACGGGCCTGGCTGCCCTGCCCCCTTCACCTGCCCGCAATACCGTGGTGGTCTGCGGTGGTGGTTTCACCGGCATCGAAACGGCCACCGAAATGCCCGCCCGGCTGCGCGCCATCCTCGCAGGCGCCGATGTGCAGGTGCTGCTGGTTGACCGTGGCGCCAGCATCGGCGCGGCATTGGGTGCAGGCATCAAGCCGTCGATTGTTGCCGCCTCGCAGGTTGCCGGCGTCCAGTGGCTGACTGGCACCTCGGTGGTGGCTGTCGATGCCGGTGGCGTCACCCTGGACAACGGCGAGTACATCGCCAGCAACACCGTGATCTGGACCGTCGGTGTCAAGGCCAGCCCGCTGACCGCTCAGGTTGCCGGCGAGCGTGACAACTTCGGCAGGCTCAAGGTCGACGGGCACCTCAAGGTCATTGGCCAGGACCACATCTATGCGACCGGCGATACTGCCTGGGCTGCTGTGGACGAAGCTGGCAACCACGCCCTGATGACCTGCCAGCACGCCATCCCGATGGGTCGCCACAGTGGCAACAACGCCATGGCCGACCTGCTGGGGCTGGCACCTGTGGTGTACCGCCAGCCCAAGTACGTCACCTGCCTCGACCTGGGTGAGTGGGGGGCGGCGTACAGCGAAGGCTGGGAACGAGAATTGAAACTGCAGGGCCAGGAAGGCAAGCACCTCAAGCGCCAGATCAACTCGGTGTGGATCTACCCGCCGGCAGCTGACCGCACTTTGGCGTTGGCAGCTGCCGACCCGATGATTGCCATCGTTTGATGCGAGAAAACCTGACAAAACCGTCAAAAAACGTCGGTTTTGTCAATTATTTCGTTACATTGAATGACTGTTCAACAATGATGGCCATATGGCATCATTCGAAGAAAACCATGCAAGAGGGTGAGAAAAATCTACTAACCCGCAGTGCATCAAGAGCCTGGCGCCACCTCGGTGTCCTGGCTTTGCAGCCAGCTCCTGACGCCTGCACGCCACCGTCAAGGAGCATTCCATGCAGTTAAGGAATTTGAAAATCGGCATTCGCGCTGCCAGCGTGTTTGCCCTGCTGGGCGTCCTGGTCCTGATCATGGGCCTTATCGCACTTTACGAAACCCGCCAGATGGACACGGCCACCGACGAGATCCGGGTCACCTGGATACCCGCTGTGGTAGCGCTGGGTGACATCAGCAGCAACCTCGGGCGCGCCCGCGCCGTTACCCTGCGGGCCGCGCTGGACGATAACCCCGGCGAGCGCACACGTAACCTGCAGATGCTCGAAGCCATCAATGCCGAGCTCAAAGGTGGCCTGAAGAACTACGCCGACACCATCATCGCGGCCGACGACCGTGCCCTTTTCAACACCTTCAACGACGGGTATCACCAGTACCTCGAACTGCAGCTGAAAGTGCTGCAGGACATTGCTGCAGGCCGCATGGACGAGGCAAAGCAGCAGATCAGCGGCCCGCTCACCCAACGAGCCGACAGCATGATGAAGGCCTTGACGGCGCTGATCGACTACAACAGCAAGGGTGCCGAAGATGCCTCGCAGCGCAGCAGCGATGTAGCGGACGAAGCATTTAACGCCATCATCTTCTCGTTGCTTGTGATCATGCTTGCCCTGGCCGCGATGGCTACCGTGCTGACTCGCAGCATCGTGCTGCCTCTGGCCGATGCAGTGGCCGTGGCCGAACGTGTGGCCACGGGCGACCTCACCCAGGAAATCCGCGTCACCGGCCGCGACGAGCCCGCCTTGCTGCTGCGCGCCCTGAGCCGCATGCAAGGCAGCCTGCGCGACACCATCCGCAAGATCGCCGCCTCGTCCGACCAGTTGGCCTCAGCCTCGGAAGAACTCCACACCGTCACCGAAGACACCAGCCGCGGCCTGCATCAGCAAAGCGCCGAAATCGACCAGGCCGCCACGGCTGTCAACCAGATGACCGCAGCAGTCGAGGAAGTGGCGAACAATGCGGTCAGCACTGCGGACGCCTCCAAAGGCGCCGACCAGACCACCCGCGATGGCCGTGACCGGGTCAACCAGGCACTGGCGTCCATCCAGCACCTGGTGGCCGATGTGACCGGCACCTCGGTCGAGATCGAACAGCTGGCCAACAATGCCAATGAGATCAGCCGTGTGCTGGATGTGATCGGCGCGATTGCCGGGCAGACCAACCTGCTGGCACTGAACGCCGCTATCGAAGCAGCCCGCGCCGGCGAGGCAGGCCGTGGCTTTGCCGTGGTGGCCGACGAAGTCCGCGCCCTCGCCCACCGCACCCAGCAGTCGACCGCAGAGATCGAGCAGATGATTGCCGGCATCCAGAACGGTACCGAGCGGGCCGTGACGGCGATGCACAGCAGCCAGGGGCGTGCGACGGGCACGCTGGAAGTGGCCCAGGGCGCCGGTCAGGCGCTGGAGGTGATTGCCGAGGCGATTGCGTCGATCAACCAGCGTAACCTGGTGATTGCCAGTGCTTCAGAGGAGCAGGCGCAGGTGGCGCGCGAAGTGGACCGCAATTTGGTGAACATTCGTGATTTGGCGATGCAGACCTCAGCGGGGGCCAACCAGACCAGCGCGGCGGCACAGGACTTGTCGCGGTTGGCGGTGGACCTGAATGGCATGGTGGCGCAGTTCAAGGTTTGATCGGATATAGCCGGGGCTGCTTTGCAG